>PLDT01000518.1:0-6801 GCA_003136255.1 Actinomycetota bacterium | reverse complement strand
GTCAGGGGCTGGCCGGTCAGGGGGTGGCCGGAGAGGTCGATGGCGGTCATGCCGCAGCGGGCCAGCGCGGCGGCGATCGAGCTCGCGACTGCGGCGTGGTCCGAGATAACCAGGCAGTTAGCGGAGGCCGGGGCCGGACCGGGAACGGGCCCCGGGGTTCCGGGCTGGTCGAAGACGGGGCCGAAGCGCGCGTTGGACCCGCCGGTCGAGCGCTGCCGCTCCTCGGCCGGGCCCAGGACCACGGGAACCAGCGTGTCGAGCGAGGCGGCGAAATCGGCGGTGCGCTCCGTGCGGACGGCCTCGAGCAGGCGCGGCGGCGAGATCAGGGACAGTTCGGGGCCGGCCGAGAAGATGACGTGCCCGCGGCACGATCCGGCCTCCGCGCTGGCCAGGTACGCGGCGGCCGGCGCCATGTCCTGCGCGGGCGGCAGGCCGGACAGGTCCAGGCCCCCGCTCTGCCTCCGGCCAGCGTCACCACCGCTCTGCCTGCGGCCAGCGTCGCCGCCGGTCGCGGCCCCGGTGATCATCCTGGTGGCGGCGAGCGGTGACAGCGCGTTCAGCGCGACGCCTTCCGGCAGCAGATCGGCTAGCTGCCAGGTCACGGCGGCGACGGCCCGCTTCGCGCAGCTGTAGTGGGCACTGTCAGCGGCCGCGCGGGCCAGCCCCGCGCCGGAGGTCACGCCGACGATCCGGCCGTACCCGGCCGCCGCCATGACCGGCAGCGCCTCGGACAGGACGTTCAGGTACCCGTTCAGGTGGACGTCCAGGACGGCCCGCCAGTCGTCTTCGGCGGCGTCCAGAAACGAGGCGAAGCGCAGGATCCCGGCGGTGTTGACCACGATGTCCAGCGAGCCGAACTCACCGACCACGTCGGCGAACAGCGAGCGGACCGCGTCGCGGTCGGTCACGGACGCCGTCGACGCCCGGGCCACGCCGCCCTCGGCCTCGATCCGCTTCGCGGTCTGCGCCGCGGTCGGCTCGTTCAGCGGCTCTCCCTGCAGGCCCACCCCGGGGTCCATGGCCACGACGGCGACGCCCCGGCGGGCCAGCTCGAGCGCCACTTCCGTGCCGATGCCGCCGCCGCCTCCGGTCACCACCGCGGCGGGCCTCCGCCGACCCAGGTCGGTCATGGGATGCTCCCTTCGCGTCAGCGGGTCTGGCACATTGACGCCCCCGGCGTCGGTGGTTACGGTAAATAGATCGTAATGCTTATAAGTGTCGAATAATAAGGTCTCGGGCGGCCTAGAGGAGTCGGATCAGATGGCATTCCCGAAGCGGCAGGCGGCCATCGTCGGCACGTACACCACCGCGCAGGCGCGGAACCTGGAGCGGACGTCCCTGTCGCTGGAGATCGAGGCGATCAAGGGCGCCCTGGCCGACGCGGGGCTGACTCCCGGCGACGTCGACGGCGTGGTCCCGATGGCGGCCACCGGCGAGGCCCCGCACCGGCCGGAGATGTACTGGGCGGCCCAGTTCGGCGGGCGGCCGATGTCCTACGGCGAGCTCGGCTACCCGAACGGCGTGACCAAGGCGGCCTTGGCCATCTCGGCCGGGCTGGCCAACGTCGTGGTCGTGTTCTGGGGCAAGGCGGGCTGGAAGATCGGGCCGGGCGCCAAGGGCGTGCCAGTGAAGAGGGATGGGGAGGTGGGTGGGGCGCCTCGCGGGTACGACTGGGCGGGCGACGCGCACGGCGCGTACATGACGCCGTGGTACGCGATGTGGGCCCAGCGGTACATGCATGAGTTCGGGGTGACCAGCGAGGATCTCGCGGAGGTGGCCGTCACGCACCGCTACCACGCCACCCTCAAGCCGGACTCGGTGATGGGCTCGCGCGGCCCGCTCACCGTTCAGGACGTGGTCGGCTCCCGGATGATCTCCACCCCGCTGCACCTGTTCGACTGTGCCATCGACACCGACGGCGGCTACGCCATGGTGGTGGCCTCCGCCGAGGTGGCGCGCGGAACCCGGGGCAAGCCGGTCTGGGTGATCGGCGGCGCGGAGGCCACCCACACCGACGGCTACACGACCGTCGACGCCCCCTGGTTCCCCGAGCAAGGACATTCGGTGCGGCGGTCGGGAGACATCGCCTTCGCCCAGGCGGGGGTGACGCGCGACGACATCGACGTCGCGGGGCTGTACGACTGCTTCACCATCACCGTGCTTCGCGACCTGGAGGAGCTCGGCTTCTGCAAGCTGGGCGAGGGCGCCGCGTACTTCAAGGAGGGCCACACCCGGCTCGGCGGGTCGATGCCGGCCAACACCGACGGCGGGCTGCTGTCGAACACTCACTGTGGGCTGCCGCACGGGCTGTTCACCGTCGAGGTCGCGCGCCAGCTGCGCGGCGAATGCGGCGAGCGGCAGGTAGCCGGGGCGAAGATCGGGCTGTCGCTGGCGCAGGGCGCCTCGGTGCACGGCTACGCCGGCACGCTGATCATGGCTGTGGACTGACGGGCACCGCATGACAACCTTCGGTGCGGGCGCGTAGTAGCCGGCTGGGGCCGCGGGAACCCACGGCCGTTCGGTAAAAAGATTTCAAGTTTGGCGGGCAACCCAGCGCCACATGGTGATGTCCTCACCGGGGATGTCCTGGTAGGCGATTTCGATGGGCATGCCCACGCGGACGTCCTCGGGAGCGGTGCCGACCAGGTTGCCCAGGACCAGGCACGGCCGCGGCTGCTCGGCGAGCTCGCCCAGGGCGATCACGTAGGGCACGTCGGCGTTGAATGCTCCGGGGCCGCGGTGACACACGGTGTAGGTGTACACGGTGGCCTGCCCCGAGACCGGGGTCCAGGTCTGGTTCTCGGACAGGCAGCTCCGGCAGGCCGGGTAGGGCACCCAGTTGTAGTCTCCGCAGTCGTCGCAGCGGGGCACCACGAACCGGTGGGCCTGCAGCGCGTCGAAGAACGGCTTGTTCTCCGGCCGCACTTCGGGCAGCGGCTTGAGGTAGGGGGCGGCGGCCGCCTCGAGGATGGTCATCTCGGTTTCTCCTTTAATCGACGGCCATGACGAGCGTGCTGGCCAGGCCGTGCACGGCCCAGCCCTGTTGGAGCGAGACGCCGATCCGCGGGTCCGGAACCTGGCGGGCTCCGCACTCCCCCCGTAGCTGCCGGACGACCTCGATGGTGTGCATGCCGGACGGATCGCCGCAGTGGCTATTGGACAGCAGGCCGCCGTCGGTGTTGGTCGGCATCGACCCGCCGAGGCGCAGGTGGCCCTCCTTCACGTAGTCGGCGCCCTCGCCCAGCTTGCAGAAGCCCATCTCCTCCAGGTCGCGGATCGTGGTGACGGTAAAGCAGTCGTACAGGCCCGCCACGTCGATCTCGTCCCGGGAGATGCCGGCCAGGCCGAAGGCCCGGTCGGTCGCCTTGCGCACCGCCTTGCCCTGATTCGGGAACCACGGGTCGTTGATCGTCGCGTAGAAGTCGGTGTAGTAGGCCTCGGCGCCGCCCAGGATCCAGACCGGTTTCTTGCGGCAGTCCCTGGCCCGCTCGGCGGAGGCGATCACGACCGCGTAGCCGCCGTCGTTGTCGATCGAGCAGTCGAGCAGGTGCAGCGGCTCGCACACGTACCGAGAGGCCAGCACGTCCTCGACGGTGATCTCACCGCGGCTGCCCATGACCGAGTCGGGGTTGAGGGTGGCGTGGTAGCGAGTGAAGACGGCTACTTCGGCCAGATCGGCGTTCGTCACGTTGAACTCGTACATGTACCGCTGCGCCCACATGGCGTACCACGACGTCATGTAGCCGCCCGCGGTCGCGAAGCTCCAGTCGTCCGCGACGCGCGGCGCCCGGTCCGCCGCGGCTTTTGTGCCGCCCGGCCCGGTCCTGGCGCCCGCGCGGCCGAAGAACAGCACCGCGACGTCGGTCAGGCCGGCCGCGATCGAGGCCGCGGCCTTGGCTAGCTGTCCCGATGCGCCGCCGATCTCGACCAGGCTGAGGGGGCGCTCGCCGAGTTGTTCGGCCCAGAACTGGTGCGCCGTGGTGCCGGGCATGTGCGCCGTGCCGCTCATCGGCAGCAGGCCGTCGATGTCGGCGGTGGTCAGCCCCGCGTCATCCAGGGCGCCCCGGATGGCCTCCAGCTGCAGCGAGAACGACGTCCGGTCCGGGAGCTTGCCCTGTTTGGTGGTGTAGACGCCCACGATCGCCGCTTGCCGCTTCGGAAATGGCACCCCTGGNNACGACGATCAGGGCGTCGACGGCCTTGGCTGTCTCGCCGTCGACGCGGATCGGGTTGATGTCGATCGATTCGACCTCGGGGATCTCCAGCGCGAGGGCGGCGAGGCCGGTCATCGTCTTCGCGATGGTTCTGGCCTGTTGCTCGGACAGGCCGCGGCTGGCGGTGCGCAGGCGTCCCCCGGCGATGCGGGCCACGGCATCCTCGGCCATCCGCTGGGTGAAGGGCGGGCGCAGCAGGACCGTCCCGCCGACGATCTCGATCAGCACGCCGCCGATACCCGCGGCGACCATAGGCCCGAACACCGGATCGCGCTGGAGCCCGCAAGAGATCTCCACCGACGCGGGGACCATCTCCTGGACCAGGACGCCCTCGACCTTGATGTCGGGATTGGCGTCGCGGATGCTGGCCAGCATCTCCTCGTACGCGTCCCGGACGGCCTCGTCGCCGAGCAGGCCGAGGCGCAAGGCGCCGGAGTCGGACTTGTGCGGCAGGCTGTAGGACAGGACCTTCAGCGCGACCGGGCCGCCTAGGGTGCGCGCGGCGACCACCGCCGCCTCGGCGGAGTCGGCGATGACCTCGCGGCTGACCGGGATGCCGTATTCGGCCAGCACCTGCTTGGCCACCGATTCCAGGACGAACGGCTGGCCTGCTTCACGCGCGAGCAGCGCGCGTACTCGCTCGGCGCGGTCCTGGTCTGTGGCCAGCGGCTCGACGCGCTCGCGCCGGCGCATCGACTCGCTGAAGGCGGCCACCGCGCCGACGGCGCGGACCGCCCGGGCCGGATCGACGTAGACCGGGATACCCGCCTGCGCGATATCCGGCGCGGACAAGGTGGTCGCCACCACCACCGGCTTGTCGGTGGCGGCCCAGACCTTCATGGTCGCTTTGGTCTCCCGCTCCCCCACGTACCACATAAGCTGAAGCACCGCGTCGACGCCGTCCGAGGCGGCCAGGCCGCCGTAGACCGCGTCGAAGTTCTCCATGTTGAAGTTGCCGGTCGTGTCCACCGGATTGGCCGCGCTGCCGAAGCTCGGCAGCAGGCTGGCCAGGTACTCGCGGTCCGCGTCGGGCAGTACCGGCACCGTCAGCCCCACTGTCTCGGCCACGTCGGCCATGAGCGCCCCGGAGCCGCCGGACTGGGTCATGATGCCGAGCCGCCGGCCGGCCATCCTGCGGCCGGTCTGCAGGGTCAGGCCGAAGTCGATCATCTGCTCCACGCTCGACGCCTGGATCAGGCCGTACTGACGGCAGATCGCGTCGTAGACCTCGCTCGAGCCGGCGATCGAGGCCGTGTGGCTCAGCACGGCCCGCGTTCCTTCCGCGGTGTAGCCGGCCTTGACCGCCAGCATGGGCTTGCCGAGTTCCGCGGCCCGCTGCGCGACCTCGACGAACACCTCTGGCGAGCGCACAGCCTCGAAGAAGGTCAGCACGATGCCGACCTCGGGCTGTTCGATTATGTAGCGCAGGCTCCGGGCCACGTTCATGTCGGACTCGTTGCCGGTGGACAGGTACCAGCTGACCTGCAGGCCAGCGGTGATCGCCTTGACCAGGATGTAAGAGCCGAAGCCGCCGCTCTGCGAGACCACCGCCACCGGGCCCAGCTTCGGCCGGTCCATATCCACGGGGATCGCGAAGGTCGCGGCGATCTTTTGCTGGCCGTTGTAGAAGCCGTTGCAGTTGGGGCCGACGACCGGGAAGGCGTGGGCGCGCGCCGTGTCGGTCATCCGCTGCTGCGCCGCTTTGCCTTCGGCACCGGCCTCGGCGAAGCCCGCGGCCAGCACGACCGCGCCGCCGATGCCGCGCGCCGCGCAGCGATCGATGATGTCGGGCACGGTGGCCGCCGGGGTGAGGATCACCGCCATGTCCACGGACTCGGGCAGGTCATCGACGGTGGGATACGCCGTTATGCCGTGGACTTCGGCCCGCCGGGGGTTGACCGGGTAGAGCCTGCCGGGGAAGTCCCGGTGCAGGTTCTGGAAGACCATGCTGCCCAGGCCCGCCTCTGAAGCCCCTACCACCGCGACCGACTCCGGCGAGAACAGCCGCTGCACGCCGGCCTGGCTGGACATTTCGCCTGCTTGACTGTCGGGGGATACCGGGTGCTGTGGCACGTCCATGTTCAGCCCTCCGGGATAGGTGGGATAATTCCTTAACTATCTAACAATCTAGCTGCGGACGGCAACACCCGGACGGGAGGAAGTGCATCCTTGCGGGCGCTTCGCGGGTAAGTATGCCGTATTTGTGGTGGGCTGTGTCACCACTTGTGGCTTAGATAGTTTTGAAACTATTAACGTTGACGGGGCCGACGGGCGGATCCCCTGGTGGCGCGGGCGGGCGTCTGGGGGTCGTGGCGGACGGGCCTGATAGGCGCACGGGCCCCGATAAGCGCACGGGCCCTGATAGAGCGGAGCGTGCCAACTGTGCCCGGCGGCTGACCGTCGAGGTCGTGGCTACCTGTGACCGCTGAGGCCCGTGCTGCTTCTCGTGCTGCTTCTCGTGCCCGCCGGCCTGCCGTGCTGAGGCCAGGGTCTGGGTGCCCCCGGCGCAGGCACCTCATCCGTCACGCAATTCACCAACATATTCGAAGAGCCGGAAATTAACGCGGAGGATATAGCTTATGCGGAG
>PLDT01000141.1:6187-17913 GCA_003136255.1 Actinomycetota bacterium | reverse complement strand
AGCACGACTACGTTCCGCCTTCCTGTCGCAGGTACCGATTTAACTTGACTCTGCACAGGAGTCGAAACCCGGATCGGCAGAATTAGCAGATGACGACGGAAGACCCCTATCACCTGGAGCGGTTCGTCGCGGCCCAGGACGTTGGCGGCACCTACGATCGCGCCGCCGCCGAGCTGCGTGCTGGTCGCAAGACCGGCCACTGGATGTGGTTCATCTTCCCGCAGATCGCCGGCCTGGGATACAGCCAGGCGTCACGGATGTACGCGATCACCTCACTGGAGGAGGCCAGAGCGTACCTGGCTCATCCGGTGCTCGGCGCGCGGCTGATCGAATGCGCGACCATCTTGACCGGCTTGGCCGGCCTGACCGCGGAGCAGATCCTCGGCGAGGTTGACGCGCTGAAGCTACGATCCTCGATCACGCTGTTCATGCACGCGGCTCCCGGCGAGCCGGTGTTCCGTCAGGTCCTGGACCAGTATTTCGGCGGAGAACCCGACTCCGCGACCGAGGATCGCATCTGAACCCCACGTTCGCAGGTCAAGCACTGCCCAGGCGCCGGGCGAAGCGGACCCGGTCGCCGCCCTGGCCGTCGTAGCCGGAAGAGACCGGGATGCCGTCGACCGCCACGTCGCCCGGCTCGAGCCGGAAGCCCATCCGCTGGTGGAACGCGACCGAGCCGCGGTTCACCGGCGACGTGATCGCGCGGACCAGGACGCAGCCGCGAGCCTCGGCAGCCTGGAAGAATGCCTGGTACAGCAGCCGGCCGAGGCCGCTGCCCCGCTCGGCCGGATCCACCCCGACAAAGTGAATGTAGGCCTCGCCTGACCGGGACTGGGAGATGAACCCGACCAGGAAGCCGGCCAGCTGGCCGTCGCGTTCCGCCGCGAAACTGGTGTCGGCGAAGTGCTCGAAGAATAGCCGCGGAAGCTTGTCCGCCATCTGGCGACCACCCCACCACTGGTCGAGCACCGAGATCACAAATGGGTAGTCGGCCGCGGCGAGCTGGCGGATCTGGAACGTCATGGTGCAACAGCCTCCACTGATACGGACGGTCGGCAATGCCGCTCGGTCATCATCGCAGGCTGTAAGCCATGGCACTCGCATTGATGGAGCCTCAGTGGTGCATGCCGGGTGCGCGCAGCCCGAGGCGGCGCTGTTCGATGACTAGGCAGCGGTCCTCCACGTAAAGCAGCCCGGCGCCCTCGGCGATGGTACGTGCCTCAGCCGACGCGATGCCCAGTTGCAGCCACAGGGCCGTGGCGCCGGCCGCGACAGCCTGGCGGGCGATATCTGGCGCTTGCCATGGCGGCCGGAACACGTCGACCAGGCCGATCTGTTCGGGGATGTCGCCGAGTCTCCGGTAGACCTGCTCGCCGAGGATCTGGTCGGCATGCGGGTTGACCGGGATGATGCGCCAGCCAAGCCGTTGCATGTAGGCCGGCACCGAGTGTGCTGCCTTGGCATCCGAGACACTCGCGCCGACCACCGTGATGGTGTCATAGGTAGCCAGGAGGTGCTCGACAATGGCGTCCGTACCGGTCACCCAGTCACCCTAACCGGCCCGCTGCTCAGGTAGCGCCGGCCCTCTCTGCGCGGTACGTTCCGCGGTACGGGCCGGGCGAGATAGATTGCGGTCGTGAGCACGCGAGTAGCGCCGATCTTCCCGGTTAGGGACGTGGCCGCTGCCCTGGCCTTCTACCGCGGGCTTGGTTTCGGTGCGCGCCAGTGGCACGCCGGCGGATACGGCTTCGTCACCTTTGAGAGCGCGGAGATTCACCTTGGCGCCGAGCCAGACCTCGACACGCGAACCGACCGCCGGTCGACGGCCTACCTGTTTGTCGAGGACGCCGACGCGCTGGCCCGGACCTGGCTTGCTGCGGGAGCCGATGTGCGGCTCCCGCAGGACACCGAGTGGGGTCAGCATGAGGGCGCGCTCGTCGATCCTGACGGCAACGTGATCCGGTTTGGCTCACCAATGAACCCAGACTAAGCGGGCTAGCCTGACTGGCCGGCTGAGCGGAAAAAGGAGAGCTGTCCTAGGAGGTTGCCGGCCGCCGAGACGAGGAGCTCGGCAGCCTCAACCGCCTCCCCGGCTTCGTCTGCCGTGGTTGAATCAGCGGGCATGCGCGGGTATTCGAGTTCGTTTCTGCGGCGTCGCAGGTCAGTGAACGGCCGGAAACCGTCGCCGAACTGGGCCCTGACCACCTCATCAACGGTAGCGTGGCCTCCTTCGGAAGTGGCGCGGATGCCTTGCTGGGCCAGCAGAGCAGTGCAGGCAAGCCGGGCGGCGTCGTACGCCAGGACATAAGCACTGCGGGCATCAACCTCAACCAGGGTGGCCGCGGTATCTAGGGTCCTTCGCGCAGTCTCGAGCAGGGGAGCGCCGCTGGCTTCCGCGCCCGTCACGTACTGGAGCCTTCCCAGACGAACCTGTCGCTCCACCTCGGCCTCGCCTCTTGACCACCGGGGCACCGTCACGCCTCCTCTGTGGCAGCGGACTCCTGATCGTCCTCGTCTGGGACCAGGACGCTCACAAAGGGGCCGGACTGAATTTGCTGAACCAGCGGGTCGGCAGCCTCCCGCCATACCTGAGCAGGTCGTATCACGGGGTTGACGGGCATTCCCAGCCTCTGTTGGGCGCGGTCCGCCGCGTCATAGACATCACCGCGCGCGGGATGCCCGACCACCAGGACATCCAGATCGTGTGGCGGCGGCCCCTGCTGCTGCAGATAACGCGCAGCCCAGGAACCGAAGATCAGGACCCGCTCCGCACCATCCAGCCCGGCGAATTCCTGAGCTATTACCTGCAGCGGCCCCCAGGACAGAAACAACAGGTCGGTCAAGGGCTCGACCAGGCGATTGCTCGTATTCGCCCGGATCATGGCTGATCTCCCGAGCTCGCGGCGACGCAGCAAGCCCGCATCGGTCAGGCGTTTTACCTCTCCGTGCACAGTGCTGAGCGGAGCATCGAACCGCCTGGCCAGGTCTGTGAGGCTGTACTCACGTTCCGGGTTGAGCAGCAGCGCGGCCAGAATGTCAGCTTGCAGCGGCGACCTGAACACCGGCAGAAGCGCCGGCGCCTTACTTCGCATAACCTGAAGATATCTTCGATCTAACCGAAACGTCAAACGTAAATCACCTTCCCCGGTAAGGGACAGCCGTGCGCTGCACACCACGATGGCCCTGCCCTGGTCAGGTTGTCCCGAGCTCGATGTCTACGACTAGCTCCTCGCGTGTTCCCTGGAAGGTCAGCTTGATGGCACGGGCGAGCGGGTCCAGGCGGGGCAGGAACTGCAGTACGAGCTCCTCTTGCCTGACGCGTTCCTCGGCGGTATTAGCGACCTGGGTGTTCCTGGCGTAGCTGCCCAGGTAGCCGCCGCCACGGTCGTCTTCGGCATGCGCCGAGACCGGGTCCTTGCCGCGCTGGCCATCCTGGCCGTACCCCCGCCACCGCGGCGTGGCGCGCAGGTACAGCAGCCAGCTGCCGGGCAGGGAAACCAGGGTGTCGAGGTGGATGCTCACGCCGTTGACCCGGGGCAGGGCAACTCCGATGTCACGGTAGAACCGCGGGCCGTCGGCCTGCGACGCTGCGCCGGGCATGGCAGGCCGCTCCGCCGCGGTCACCCGGGCGGGGCCGAGCTGGCCGATCCGCGCGGCCGCGCGAGGCGAGGGCAGCAGGCGGGCCATGGTGCCGTCCTGGCCGTGCAGTTCGATCCATTCGGTCTGCGGCCCCGGGACCGGCTCTACCCTCAACTGCACGAGCCTGACTGGCTCGTCGACCCGGCCAGATCCGCGCCCTCCCCGCAGGGTATACCGGGCGCCGTGGTCATCGGTGATGGTGACACCGGTGTGCACGCTGGTGAGGGCTGACATGGCTTTACCGCGACGTTCCCGGAGGGCCCTGGTGTTCCTGGAAAGGCGCGGGACCAGCCGGGCGAGCAGGGCGCCCGGTCCCAGCGTCCGCCGGGGCGGGACCGGTGCCATCAGCTGGCCGTTTTCGGACAGGGTCAAGGATCCGTGCAGGATGGCCTGGTCGGCACCGGCGATCAGTATCTCGGGCAGCAGCACGCCGCCCGGGGTCTGGAGGGCCGTCGCCCCGCCGAAGGACCACCGCTCCGCCGGTGCGGCGGACGAGCGCCGGCGTGTCACCTCGGCTTTCAGCGCGGCCCAGCTCTGGAAGCCGTACTCGCGAGCCAGCGCCAGCTGCGCGGCCGAAAGCGTTACGTGCGGTGAGACCGCGCGGAGCCGGTCCACGGCGCGCGGCTCACCATTGGCACCGGCGCGGAGCAGTTCTCGCGCCTGACGGCGAAGCTGGTCAAGATCGGGTCGTTCGGGAAGTCCGGACATGACGTCTCCTCGGCGCCCGGGCTCGCGTTCAGGCGCGGTAAGAAGACGGTCCTGCCGAGAAAGGCACGAGGTCACGCCAGTTAGTGGAGGTGGACTCAGTCCTGCCCGCGAGCCCGGCGGCACCCTCCAGCGCCTGACCACCAGCGTACCGTCGTAAGGTCGGCGTGTGGAACGCAGCGGGCCCGGATCCAGATCGAGGGCTACTAGGATGAGCACTCGCCACGCCCATTTTGCCGTCTTCCTGGTCGGCGTCGGCTATCACGAGTCCGCGTGGAAGCTGGCGGATCCGGCGGATCTGGTCGGCCCGGCCCGGTTCGGCGTGCTCGAGCGGGCGGCGCTCGACGCCGAGCGCGGACGGCTCGACGCCGTGTTCTTCGCCGACTCCCCTGGGCTCGAGATCTTCCGCGCCCGGTATTTCCCGCAGGTCGGCTTCGACCCGCTCGAGATCCTCGCGGCCCTGTCGCGCAGCACGACGCGGGTCGGCCTGATCGCGACCGCGTCGACGACCTACAGCGCGCCGTACGACCTAGCGCGCCGGCTGGCCACCATCGACCACCTGTCCGGCGGCCGGGCCGGCTGGAACATCGTGACCACCCGGTACGCCGGGGCGGCCGGCAACTTCGGGCTCGCGGCACATCCCGACCCCGCGGATCGCTACGCGCGGGCCGAGGAGTTCGTCGAGGTCGTCACGCGGCTGTGGGACAGCTGGGATGCCAACGCGGTCGTCGCCGACCAGGAAAAGGGTGTCTGGGCAGACACCAACCTGATCAGGCCGGTCGACTTCCACGGCCGGTTCTTCGACGTCAGCGGGGCGCTGACGCTGCCCCGCTCCCCGCAGGGCCGGCCCGCGTTCGCCCAGGCCGGCTCCTCGGGGCCCGGCATCGAGCTGGCCGGGAAGACCGCCGACATGGTCTTCACCGCGCAGCCGGACATCCCGTCCGGGCGCCGCTTCCGCGAATCGGTCCGGGAGACCGCCCGCCGCCACGGGCGGGACCCGGACGACGTGCTCGTGCTGCCCGGCGTGGCGTTCGTACTCGGCAGCACCGAGGCCGAGGCGCGGGCCCTGCGGGCCGACCTGGAAGACCGAGTCGATCCCGAGTTCCGCTGGCGCAACCTGGCTCACAACGCCGGGCTCGACGCCGCACTGATCGATCCGGACCAGCCGCTGTCCGAGGCCGCCATCGCGGCGGCGAACCGCACCAGCCGTACCGACGATGTCGTGCGGCGCGGACGGGAGACCGGCAAGACCTTCCGCCAGGTCGCCGACGAGCTCACCGGCCTGCCCGGCGGGCTGGAGTTCACCGGCACCCCGGAGCAGTTCGCCAACCTCATCGAGGCCTGGCTGGCCGAGGGCGCAAGCGACGGCTTTACCCTGCAACCGACCACGCTACCCGGCTCGCTCGAGCGGTTCACCGACCACGTGGTTCCGATCCTGCAGGCCCGGGGCCTGCACCGGACCGAGTACACCGCCACCACCCTGCGCGGGCACCTACGAGACGACCGCCAGGGAGGCGGATAATTGTCGCGGCGCAGGATCGTGCAACAGCGGAATGGGATGGGTCGGATGAACCGTAACGTCACGTCGGTGATCGCAGGGCACGAGGAGACGGGCGCACCAGGCGGCCGGTTCCGCTCGGTGAACCCGGCGGCGACCAGCGAGGTAGTGGCGGAGGTAGCGCTGGGCAGCGCGAAGACGTTCGCCGACGCGGCCCGGGCGGCCCGGGCCGCGAAGACGGCCTGGGCGGACGTGCCCGCTCCGGTCCGCGGCCGGGCCATCGCGCATATCGGCCGACTGGTGGAGGCCAATGCGGAGGCGCTGGCCCGGCTGGTGACCAGGGAGATCGGCAAGCCCTACGCCGAGGCGCTCGGCGAGGTCCGGGAGATCGTCGACACCTGCGACTTCTTCCTGGGCGAGGGCCGCAGGCTCTATGGCCAGACCGTACCCAGCGAGATGCCCGACAAGCAGCTGTTCACGTTCCGCAATCCGGTGGGCGTCGTCGCAGTGATCACCGCGGGGAACTTCCCGGTGGCCGTTCCGTCCTGGTACCTCATTCCGGCTCTGCTGTGCGGGAACTGCGTGGTCTGGAAGCCCGCCGAGTACGCCTCGGCCAGCGCCCACGCGCTGTATGAGCTGCTGGTGCGCGGGGGCGGACTGCCCGACGGCGTGCTGAACCTGGTGCTGGCCGACGGAGACGAGACCTTCGCCGGCCTGGAAATCGCACTCGACGAGGGTTGCGTGGACAAGGTCGGGTTCACCGGCTCGAGCACGGTTGGCGCGCGGATCGGGGAGCTGACCGGACGGCACCTGCAGTCGGCCTGCCTGGAACTGGGCGGGAAGAACCCGATGGTGGTCACGCCGAGCGCGGACATCGACCTGGCGGTGACGGCCGCGCTGTTCTCCGGGTTCGGGACGGCTGGGCAGCGCTGTACCTCACTGGGCACGGCCATCGTGCACGAGGACGTGCGGGAGGAATTCACCGGCAAGTTTGACCAGGCGACCCGGCGTGCGGCAGTCGGCGACCCGTTCGGTGACGTCGTGTACGGCCCGATGCTCGACGAGCGGTTCGGCCGCCGGTTCGAGGAGTACCTGGGCTGGATCCAGCCTTATCATCGGCTGTTCGGCTCGACCGGCACCGGCCGGATCACGGCCCGCAATCCCCGGGAGGGTTTCCTCGGGGATCCGGAGGCCGGGATCTTTTACCATCCCACGATCGTGACGGGCGTGCGGGAGGAGGACGCGCTCTTCCGCGAGGAGACCTTCGGCCCGCTGGTCGGCGTGGTGGGCTACCGGGATCTGGACGAGGCGATCCGGCTCGCCAACGCGCCGGGCTACGGGCTGTCGTCGGCCATCTACACCCGCGACCCGGCGGAGGCATTCCGGTTCCGCCGCGGAGTCTCCGCCGGCATGGTCAGCATCAACAATTCCACCTCCGGCGCGGAAGCACACCTGCCGTTCGGCGGCAACGGCAAGTCCGGCAACGGATCACGCCAGTCCGGCATCTGGGTCCTCGACCAGTTCACTCGCTGGCAGTCGGTGAACTGGGATTACTCGGGATCGCTCCAGAAGGCGCAGATGGATGTCGCCGAGTTGAACGCGGACGAGTCCTTCCGCCTCACCGACTGACGCGCGAACGGTTCAAGCCTGGGCTGGTGGCAGGAGGAACTGACAGCGGGGTCCCGGCGAGTTCGCCAGGCGGCAGTCCAGGGTCGCGAGCGGGGCATCGAGCAGTTCGGCGACCGCGACGTACCATCCGTCGTAGCAGGTCACATTCTCCCGGAGCTCCCATACCCGGACCGCGCACGGCTGGTACGGAAAGAACTCCACGCGCAGGTCTAGCAGGTCGGTGTGCGCGAGGGAGGCTACGTCGGCTGAGATGTCGCCGGCCAGGGCCGCCCTGCGCAGGATATTGGCGACCTCGACCGGCATCAGGTGCGGAGCCGCCAGCGAATCGCCGGCCAGCAAGGACTCGGCCCAGCGGCCGTCCGCACCGCTGTCGGTCAGCCCGGCGACGACCATGGAGGCATCGACGACCAGCGTCACCGGCGATCCTCGTCGCGGTGCGCGAGGATGCGGTCACGCGGCAGCGAGGAGGCACTCGCTGCTTTACGGGCCCGGACGCGGGCGATGAGCACTTCGGCATCGGGCTGGCGGGCAAGTTCAACGAGCTTGGCCCGCAGGTACTCCTGCAGGGATCGTCCGGTCAGCGCCGCGCGGGAGGCGAGTTCGTCGCGCGTCTGATCGGGCACATCCCGCACGGTGATGGACGTACTCATAGCATCATTATGCAGCTAATGCTGCTAAAATGCAATCACACGGGCGGCGGGATCCGCTGGTTCTAGCCGATGCTGCGGTCGTGGCCGGCCCATTCCTTATTGCGCAATTCCGTCTTCTGGATCTTGCCGGTGGCGGTCTTGGTCAGTTTGGTGATCTCGACCGCGGTAGGGCGCATGTAGCCGGGGAGGTTCTCTTTGGCGAAGGCGAGGATGTCTTCAGCGGAGGTGTGCTCGCCGGCTTTGAGCTCGACGAAGGCCTTGGGCCGTTCGCCCCATTTGCTGTCGGGGGTGGACACGACGGCCACGGCGGCGACGGCCGGGTGTTTGCTGATCGCCGTCTCGACCTCGATGGTGGAGATGTTCTCGCCGCCGGAGATGATGATGTCCTTCTTGCGGTCACGCAGTTCGATGTAGCCGTCGGGATGGCGGACCGCCAGGTCGCCCGAGTGGTACCAGCCGTCCGCGAGCGTTTCCCTGGTCTGCTCGGGATCTTCGAAATAGCCGGTCATCACGTTGTTCCCGCGCATCAGGACTTCGCCGAGCGATTTGCCGTCCGCTGGCACCTCGCGGCCCTGGTCGTCCACGACTCGCACCGGATCGGCGATCAGGTAAGGCACGCCCTGGCGTCCCAGCAGCCGGGCCTGCTCCTGCACCGGGAGTTCCGCCCAGTCCTCCTGGCGCTCGCAGATCACGTACGGGCCGTACAACTCGGTCGCGCCGTAGACGTGGATGGGCCGCAGCCCTATGTCGGTCAGGCGGGCGAACAGCTGGGGGGTCGGCGGCGAGCCCGACACCGCGGTGATGATCTCGTGATCGAGTTTGTGGGCGCTGGCGTGGTCGAGGATCGACGCCTGGACCGTCGGGGCGCCGCTGTAATGGGTCACGCCCTCGCTGTCGATCAGTTCCCAGACCCGTCCGGGCTCCACCTTGCGCAGGCAGATGTGGCGGCCTCCGACCGCAGTGACCGCCCAGGTAAAGCACCAGCCATTGCAATGGAACATGGGCAGGGTCCACAAGTACACGCTCTCGGGAGTCAGGCGCGTCTCGATCACCTCGCCCAGCGCGTTCAGATACGCGCCGCGGTAATGGTAGACGGCACCCTTGGGCGTCCCGGTCGTTCCTGAGGTGTAGTTGATCGAGATCGGCTCGTCCTCGTCAGCCAGCTCGCTCGTCACCGGCTCCGCCGAGCCTTCGGCGAGGAACGCCTCATAGGGGTCCCCGGCGGCGCCGGTATCGTCGATGCGCACGGCGCGCTCGACTTGTGCGCCTTCGGCGAGGTGCTCGAATTCATGGTCGACGAACAGGAACCGGGCACCCGAATGCTCCAGGATGAAGCCGATGTCCTGAGCGTTCAGCCGGTAATTCAGCGCCACCAGCACGCCGCCGGCGGCCGGCACCCCGTAGTGCGCTTCTAGCAGGGCCGGGATGTTGGGGCAGATGAACGCCACCCGGTCACCTTTGCGCAGGCCCGCTGTCCGCAGCGCCGAGGCGAGCCGGTTCACTCGCTCTCCGAACTCCCGGTAGGTGTAGCGGCGGTCCCCGTGCACCACGGCCACTTTGCCGGGATACACCAGCACGCTGCGCTCCAGGAACGACAACGGACTGAGCTCGGTCCGATTCGCTCGCCGCACCTCGGCCGCATCGCTGGGCTTGGCCATCGCTTCTCCTTCCCCAGGCTTCCCCAGGCTTCCCCAGGCGATAAGCCTTCCCTACCCTGCTGCAGACCCGGCAGTCCCGCGGTCTACGATCTTTAGACCGCAGCAGTCGCCTGTTCCCGTCCTAGGGGAGTCTCGATGGCGCTCTATATGTACCAAGCCTCCTACACCGCGAAGTCGATGGCGGCTCAGCTCCACGAGCCGCAAGACCCGGTGGAAGCGATCAGGCCGACCCTGGAGGACCTGGGAGCCACGATGGTGGTGGCCGGCTTTCCGTTCGGCGAGTATGACGTGCTTGTCGTGTATGAGGCACCCGACGATATGACCGCGGCCAGCGTCGCGATGGCGGTTGCCGCCGAGGGCGAGGTCAAGTCGGCCAAGACCACGCGACTGCTTAGCGGGCAGGAATGGCTCGAGTCGTTGCGCAAACGCCGGATTGTCAACACCCGGAAAGCGCGCTAGCCGCAGGATTGATCCTTGTGGCGGTGAACCGGATGCCGGAGGCCGAGGTTGAGGTGTCGGCGGATCTGGTGCGTCGGCTGCTCGCCGATCAGCACCCTGACCTGGCGCGTCTGCCGGTGGAGTTCCTCGCGAACGGCTGGGACAACGAGTTGTACCGGGTCGGGGATGGGCTCATCGCCCGGCTGCCGCGCCGCGCCCTAGGCGCGCGGATCATCAAGAACGAGCAGCGCTGGCTGCCCGGGCTCGCCCCGACGCTGCCGCTGCCCATCCCGTATCCCGAACGAACCGGGGTTCCCGCGCACGGTTACCCCTACTCATGGAGCGTGGTGCCCTACCTGCCGGGCGTGCCCGCGGCGCAGGCCAGCTCCCTGGATCCAGCGGGAGCCGCGTCCTTGGACGCGGCGCAAGCCGCGGCCGCCGTCGGGGGGTTCCTCGGCGCGCTGCACGTCCCCGCGCCGGCGGACGCGCCGGCCAACCCGGTCCGCGGTGTCCCGCTGGCCGAGCGGGCCGGCAGCTTCGCGGCCAACCTCGCTCTGCTGACCGGCCAGGTCGACCGGGACGCGGTGCTGCGCGTGTGGGACGCGGCGCTTGCGGCCCCCGGCTACGACGGCCCGCCGGTCTGGCTGCACGGCGACCTGCACCCGGCGAACATTCTGGTGAACGACGGCCAGGTCAGCGGCGTGATCGACTTCGGCGACATCACCGCGGGCGACCCGGCCAGCGACCTGGCGGTGGCCTGGATGCTGCTTCCGCTCGGCTGTCATGACCGCTTCTGGTCGGCCTACCGGGCGGCTGGCGGCGCCGGCGGCCGGGTCGACGACGCCCTGCGGACACGGGCCAGGGGCTGGGCGCTGAACTTCGCGATCGTGTTCCTGGCCCACTCCGAAGACAATCCGGTACTCCTGGAAGTCGGCCGCCGCACCCTGCGCGCCGTGCTGGAGGATCAGCGCGGACCAGTCGGGATCCCGTTATGTCTGGGCGCCGACCATGATCGCGGGTACTTTTGGTGCGTATTTGGCCATTTCTACCCACGATCATGAACGAGGCCTGATCCGGGGGCGCTTCCTGGCGTTGGGATAAAGACCCTGCGGGCTGACGGCTTGGTCGCGTGGATAGCCTTCTGCCATGGCGGTCTGGGACGAGCTCAAGGTAGTCCTGGGCAGGCTGCGCGATGAGCAGCCCGACGCCTTGATGCAATACCCCACGCCAGAGGCGGACGAGGGCGAGCAGCCGCCCTTCACGATCCGGCTGGCGCCCTGGGCCGCAGCCACCGCTGAGGAACTGCACCAGCAGTTCGGAGACGACATCGAGCTGACCGTCGGGGCTCTCCCCTACCCGCCCGGCCGCCAGCCGCCACGCCCGCCCGCCCCCGGCCCGCTTCCGGACGTGCTCGACCCGGACGAGATCGCGGCCGAACTGGACGGCCCCGCGGTGGTCGGCTCCGGGCACACCCTGCGGCACGGCCTGCTGCTGCGCAACCGCACCGGC
>PLDT01000141.1:0-6121 GCA_003136255.1 Actinomycetota bacterium | reverse complement strand
TCCAGGCCACGCTCACCCTCGGCCCGCACCCCCGCGACTCGCCCCGCAGGCGCACCCCGGTACTGCCCCTCACCATTACCGCCTGAGATGATCCGCCATCGCGCACCTTGGGCAAGAATTCACGAACCGCTTCCGCGGAGACGCATTCACCTGGTCAGTCTCGTCCGCGCAGCAGCGAAACCCGGAACGGGCGCACCTCCCCGAGTGCGTAGCCGTCGCGGACCACCGGATCCTCCTCCATGAACTGCCGCGCGGCCTGCTCGTCGGGAGCATCGAAGATGACCAGGCCGGTGTTGACCGTTCCCAGGGTCGGGCCAGCGAGGATGAGCTGGCCGCTGGCCAGCAGGCTTTGCAGCCGCTGGAAATGCTCCGCCCAGACGGTCTCCTCATCGGAGGTCATCGTCGCCGCGAAGTCATCACGCGGAGGGTGGATGAAATAGATCCATTCCGTCACGCGCCGAGTCTGCCCGTCCCCGGCCACCTCGTCAATGCGTCGCCGCAGGCGGCGATGTCCTGCTGCCATCCGGTCTGCAGAGGGTTGATAAACTGCGCACTCATCCGTCATTGGGAGAGGCCCCCATGACCATCTGGAGTACTCGTCATGGCCTGGGACGCGCTGAAGCGGGCTCCCGCCGTCCCCGCGCTTGGGCCTGCTGATGCCTGGCAGCCAGCGTCGTCAGCCCATTCGTTTCCTGGTTTTCGCAGCGTCCATGCGTCGGGGCTCCCTCAACGCGCGGCTGGCCGACTTGGCCGCGGCGGCTATCGAGGCCGGTGGCGGAGATGTCGATGTTGCGGGGATGCGCGATTTCGACGCCCCGTCTTATGACCAGGATGTCCAGCGCGACGAGGGATTTCCGCCGGGCGCCGAGGAGTTCCGGCGGCGGCTGGAGGCCTGTCATGGTTTCGTCGTGGCCTCACCGGAGTACAACGCGTCGATGCCGGGGGCGCTGAAGAACGCCATCGACTGGGTATCTCGCTACCAGCCGCAGCCGTTCAACGAGCGGCACGGGCTGCTCATGTCCGCATCGCCCTCGATGGGCGGGGGCAACCGCGGCCTGTGGGCGCTGCGCGTCCCGTTTGAGCACCTCGGCTCGCGGGTGTATCCGGACATGTTCTCCCTGGCCCAGGCCCACCTGGCCTTCACCGCGGAAGGGCGCATCGCCGACGAGAAGCTACAGGAGCGGTTCGACGCGAACATCAGCAACTTCATGGACCTGGTCGAGGCTTCCACGCACTACCCCTGCGTGAAGCGGGCCTGGGTGGAGTACCTGGGCGAACATCCCGAGCCCGCGCTGGACCGCGTGGAGTAACGGCGGCCGCGGCCTGAGCCCTGCTCGCCCCGGTCGAGGAGCAGGGCTCAGAAAGGGCGGCGGGGTCAGACGCCTGAGCGGCGGTTTGAGCGCGGCTGGTCAGCCGGGGGTCAGGGATGGTGTTTAATGGGTAGTGGTTATAGTCGAAATTCGTTACGTGTACCCACGCCTGCGAACTTACGACAGCGGGCGCCGCGAGTACACGGCCAGGTCTTCCCGGCAGGCTGGCGGTCGCGATAACCCGGGGTGCGCATACGTGCCTCCCGAACGATCGTTTCTACAGGAGAAGTACATGGCTGAAGGCACTGTCAAGTGGTTCAACGCCGACAAGGGCTACGGGTTCATCGCCCCCGACGACGGGACCGCCGACGTGTTCGTCCATCACTCTGCTATCCAGGCTGACGGGTTCCGTAGCCTGCAGGACAACCAGCGGGTCAGCTACACCGCTGGTCGGGGACAAAAGGGCCCCCAGGCAGAGGAAGTCCGCCCGCTCTAACCGACAGTGAACCGGGCCGGGCGGCTTGCGCTGCCCGCCCCGGTCTGCTTGCGCCCCTGCGCCCCTTGAATGGACGGCGCGATCCTGCGTATCCTCGCGCGTAGGCAGGTACCCGCCGCCAGCGTTAGGCGCTTTGATGGTGAACGAACGTGGCCGCGACGAGCGCCAGGGCCCCCTCACGATCTTCGGCCCGGACTTCCCGTTCCCGTTCGACGACTGGATCACGCACCCGGCCGGCATGGGCTCGATCCCGGCCGAACGTCACGGCGAAGAGGTGGCCGTCATCGGCGCCGGCATCTCCGGGCTGGTCGCCGCGTACGAGCTGATGAGGCTCGGGCTCAAGCCGGTGGTCTACGAGGCCTCACGAATCGGCGGGCGGTTGCGTTCGCAGGCGTTCGAGGGAGCCGAGGGCGTGGTCGCGGAGCTGGGCGGGATGCGTTTCCCGGTGTCGGGGACGTCCTTCTACCACTACATCGACATGCTGGGCCTGGCCACCCGGCCGTTCCCGAACCCGCTGAGCGAAGAGGCCGGAAGCACCGTCATCGATCTCGAGGGCGTCACGCTTTACGCGCGCACGCTGGAGGACCTGCCGCCNNCTGGAGGAGGTGCGCTGCACCGATATCCAGGACGCGATCCGGGCGCGCGACGTACCGATGCTCAAGTCGTTGTGGAACGATCTGGTGCCTCGCTGGGACGACCGCACGTTCTACGACTTCGTGGCGAGCTCAAAGGCGTTCTCCTCGCTGTCGTTTCACCATCGCGAGGTGTTCGGCCACGTCGGGTTCGGCACCGGAGGCTGGGACTCTGACTATCCGAATTCCATGCTGGAGATCTTCCGGGTCGTGATGACCGGCTGCGATGAGAACCAGCGCCTGGTGGTCGGCGGCGCCGAGCAGGTGCCCCGCGGGATCTGGCACCACCGCGCGCCCCGGCTCGCCTACTGGCCGGCCGGCACCTCGCTGGCCTCGCTGCACTCCGGCGCGCCCAAGGCCGGTGTCGCGAAGATCGCGCGCGATCCGGACGGCCAGCTCGCGGTCACCGACGCCTGGGGAGATGTCCGCCGGTACCCGGCGGTGCTGATCACCTGCCAGAGCTGGCTGCTTACCACGCAGATCGACACGCAGGAGTCACTGTTCTCCCAGAAGATATGGGCGGCTCTAGATCGCACCAGGTATATGCAGTCATCCAAGACCTTTGTGCTGGTCGACCGGCCGTTCTGGAAAGATAAAGATCCACGTACCGGCCGCGACGTTATGAGCATGACGTTGACCGACCGGCTGACCAGGGGCACCTACCTGTTCGATAACGGCCCTGGCCAGCCGGGCGTGATCTGCCTGACGTACTCGTGGATGAGCGACGCGCTGAAGATGCTGCCGGAGCCGGTCGACCGCCGGGTCCGGCTGGCGCTCAACGCCCTGCACAAGATCTATCCCGATCTGGACATCGCCAGTCACATCATCAGCGACCCGATCACCGTGTCCTGGGAGGCCGACCGGAACTTCCTGGGCGCGTTCAAGGGAGCGCTGCCCGGGCACTACCGGTACAACCACCGCATGTACGCCCATTTCATGCAAGATCGCATGCCGGCCGAACAACGGGGCATCTTCATGGCCGGAGACGACGTCTCCTGGACGCCCGCGTGGGCCGAGGGCGCGGTCCAGACCTCGCTGAACGCGGTCTGGGGGGTCATGCATCACCTAGGCGGGCAGACCCACCCCGACAACCCCGGACCCGGGGACGTGTTCGCCGACATCGGACCGATCGAACTGCCCGAGTTACTTGAAGAACCTCAGTTGGGCGGGTGGGCCGCCTCCCGGGTTTGCTGCTTCCGTGTCCGGCCCTTGCGGTGGGCCGCTCTCAGCGTGGTAGCGGGAGCGGCGCCGGTGTTGGCGAGGAGTCAGAGCCCGGATCGCCGCTGTGATGGTAGGTCGGCGCGGGACGGATTGGGGTACATTTTGGGACCCGCCCATAGCGGACGGGTACTTCTGACAGAGGATCAGAACGAGTACGTCTCTTCGATGCTCAGTCGGCACGCCTAGGTTGCTGGATTGATGTGGGACTTATACAAGACGGCCACTCTTCGGGGTTGGGTCCCAGATCCGAAGACATCGTCCGGTCCCATCGGCTTACCGTCGTGGCAGCCAGACGAGTAGACAGGGGACGGTGTCACATTCGGCTCGGTCAGAGCTGAATCGTCGCTTCGATGGTTAGCCTCCGGGCAGGTCGGGTTTGTTCACAGTTGGCATATGGCACTGGAGAAGACCGACGCTGACTCTGGGCCCAGTAGAGGCAAACTAGCTACAGCTTGTTTGCGGCTCGGACAGTAGATTTGTCCCACGTCACGCGTGACGACACTGAAGGGGTGGGGAAATGGTGGTANNGGAAGGAGTCCGGCATAAGGTGGCCCGGCTGTTCGGCCGCGGTCAGCCCGACGTGGTGATCGAGCGGCGGCTGGATACGACCCGGGACCAGCTCGCCGCGGCGACGGCGGGTGACCTGGAGACGGTGCAGGCGGCCCTGGCGGGGCAGTGGGAGACCCGGTTCGCAGACCTGCTGGCAGATCATCCGGACGCGGAGGCGGAACTGGCTGCGCTGGTCAAGGAGATCAGGCCGACCATGACCGCGTCGGATCACTCGGTGGCGGCGGGCGGGAACGTGACCGCGACGGCAAAGAGCGGGGGCGTGGCCGCGAACGTGGTCCACGGTGCGGGGAAGACGAGTGTGGCAGTGGAGTATGCGCACCGGCATCTGGCTGAGGTGGGTCTGGAGTGGCAGTTCCCGGCCGACGACCCGGCGGTGCTGGTGGCGGAGTTTTCCCGGCTGGCGGCTCAGCTCGGCGCCCGGGAGGTGGTTGATGCGCGGGATCCGGTGGCGTCGGTGCACGGAGTATTGGCCGCGTTCCCGGCGGACTGGCTGGTGGTGTTCGATAATGCTCCCGGACAGGAGGCCGTACACAAGTTTCTGCCGCCGGCGGGGCGGGGCCGGGTGCTTCTCACCAGCCAGAGCGCGGTGTGGCCGCGCGAGTGGGCTGTGGAGGTCCCAGTACTGGACCTCGCGGCCGCGGTGGGGTTTCTGGTAAACCGGACCGGTGACCCGGACGAGCGGGCCGCGGCGGATCTGGCCGGAAAGCTGGGCGGGCTGCCGCTGGCGCTGGAACAGGCCGCCGCCTATATCCAGGTCTCCGGGATCACCCTGGGCGCCTACCTGGCGCTGTTCCGGGACCGCCGGGCGGACCTGCTGGCTCGCGGCCAGGCCGCCGGGCACCCGGCGGACGTGGCCGCCACCCTGGGGCTAGCCGCATCCCGGCTGGCGGACGAGGCCCCGGCCGCAGCGGGGCTGCTGCGCCTGCTGGCCTTCTTGGCACCGGAGCCGGTGCCGCTGGCCCTGCTGCTCGCCGACACAGAGGCAGCCGGGGCGCTGGCGCCGGGCGTGGCGGCAGCGGTCGGGCCGTTGCTAGGTGATCCGGTCGCGGCCGGGGATGCCGTCGCCGCGCTGCGCCGCTACTGCCTGCTCACCCCGGCCGGGGACGGCTTGGTGCTGGTGCACCGCCTGGTACAGGCCATAACCGTCGCCCAGCAGTCTGCGGAGGTAGCCGAGCAGTGGGAGCAGGCGGCCGCGGTTCTGGTCGAGGCCGCAGTCCCCGTCGACCCGACAGTGCCCGAGGCGTGGCGGATGTGCGCGATGCTTCTGCCGCACGCCCGGGCAGTCCTCGACCTAACCAGCGACGGCCTGGGCCGGATCGCGATGTCCCTCGGCTGGAGCGGCAGCTATCCGGCGGCCCGGGACCTGTTCCGGCTGATCGCCGACGCTTACAGGGACGATGACACCTACGGACCTGAGCACTGGGAGACGCTGACCGCCCGGGCCAGCCTCGCCTATTTCACCGGGCTGGCGGGGGATGCGGCCGGGGCCCGCGACCAGTACGCCGCGCTGCTGCCCATCCGTGAGCGGGTCCTGGGCGCCGAGCACCAGGACACGCTGGGCACCCGGGGCAGCCTCCCCCGCTGGACTTCGCAGGAGAGACGGGATCGGTGACCCCGGGCCTGGCGTGAGGTGGCTTCCCGTTGTCATAGCACCCGGCGGCTGCGAACCTGCCTGCTGAACTGCACGCGTGTCGGAATATCGGCCCTTTGCCCCTGGGGCTTGTTCATAGTTGGATCGTTGCCTCAATCGTCAAGCGGGGGCGCGTGTTTTCACACTTGATATAAGGCTCTGGAGTGCACTGGATACGCCGCGGAATCCGGATGCACGGCACCAGGCGAGCCTCCATGCGACCACCGTGGTACCGGTAGCCCCTCCTGACTCAGCCGTCTCG
>PLDT01000198.1:5179-7176 GCA_003136255.1 Actinomycetota bacterium | reverse complement strand
TTGCCTTCGGCGGTGTGGTTGTACACCACGTCGAGGATCACCTCGATGCCGGCCTCGTGCAGGGTGCGGACCATCGTCTTGAACTCCTGCACCTGCTCGCCGCGCCGGCCGCTCGCGGCGTAGCCGTTGTGCGGGGCGAAGAAGCCGATCGTGTTGTAGCCCCAGTAGTTGTGCAGGCCACGGTCCTTCAGATGGCTGTCGGTGACGTACTGGTGCACCGGCATCAACTCGATCGCGGTGACGCCCAGCCGGTGCAGGTGCGAGATGATCGCCGGATGGGCCAGGCCCAGGTAGGTCCCGCGCTGCTCCTCGGGCACGACCGGGTGCTCCTTGGTCAGCCCGCGGACGTGCGCCTCGTAGATGACGGTCTCGTGGTAAGGGGTCCGCGGCGGCCGGTCCAGACCCCAGTCGAAGTACGGGTTGATCACCGCCGAGCGCGGCACGTAGGGCGCGGAGTCGGTGTTGTTGCGCCGGTCCGGGTGTCCGAACGGGTAGGAGAACACCGGCTGGCCCCAGGTGACGTGGCCGTCGATGGCCTTGGCGTAGGGGTCCAGGAGCAGCTTGGCCGGGTTGCAGCGCTGCCCGGCGGCCGGGTCGTACGGCCCGTGCACCCGGTACCCGTACCGCTGGCCGGGGCTGACGCCCGGCAGGTAGCCGTGCCAGACGAACCCGTCCACCTCGCGCAGGTCGACCCGGCGCTCGTTGCCGTCGTCGTCGAACAGGCACAACTCGACTCGCTCGGCCACCTCGGAGAACAGCCCGAAGTTGGTTCCGGCCCCGTCATAGCTGGCCCCGAGCGGATAGCTGTCGCCAGGCCATACGGCAGTCGCCGCCAAAAGGTCCCCATTCCTCGCGTTGAACATCCGTTCCGGTCATCACCACTTTCCCATTCTTGCGAAGATAACGCGGACACTCCGGCTCAGCGAACCGGACGCCGTCCGGGTGTTGGCGCTAAACCGCAGGTAGAAGTGGGTCAGGCCGGGTCGGGCGGGATCAGGCAGGGTCGGGTAGCGTCGTGACTAGTCGTCGTTGATCGCTCGGTGATGCCCAGCCAGGAGCGACCGCCTGAGACCTGTCCCTTCCTCAGCGGGAACGAAGGGCGCGGACCAGGGCGGGGATGACCTGGTGCAGGTCGCCGATGACGGCGTAGTCGGCGTGGGCCAAGATGGGGGCGCCGGGGTCGGTGTTGATGGCGATGATGTGCTTGGCCCCCGCGCAGCCCGCGATGTGCTGGATGGCGCCGCTGATGCCGCAGGCCAGGTAGAGCTCCGGGGTGATCTTGGTCCCGGTCTGGCCGACCTGCTGCTTGTGCGGCCGCCAGCCTTCCGAGGTGACCACGCGGGACACGCCGACCACCCCGCCGAGCAGGCCGGCCAGTTCCTCGAGGGGGGCGAAGCCGTCCGGCCCGCCGACCCCGCGGCCGCCGCCGACCACGACGCGCGCGGTGGCCAGGGACGCGCCGCCCGCGCCGGCCGGCGATTCGACCGCCCGCACCCGCAGGTCGCCGTCGGCCAGTTCGGGCTTGTGCAGGTGGACCTGGAGGGCCGAGGGCGTCTGCGCGGGTACCGGGGCCACCGCGTCGGTGGCCACGGTGAACAGCGCGACCGGCGCCTCCATCACCGCCTCCTCCAGCAGCAGCCCGGCCCAGCGGTGCCGGACGAGCCGGTGCGTCTTCCCCTCGTCGGGGGTGACGATCGTGCAGTTGGCCGCCATCGGCAGGCTGGTGAGCGCGCCCAGGTGCGCGAGCACCTCGTTGCCCCGGTCGGTCCCGGCGGCCAGCACAGCGCTCGCCCCGGTCTCGGTCGCCAGCCCGGCGAGCACCCGAGCCCAGGCCTGCGGCGCGTACCCGTCAACCGCGGACGGCTCGATCACGTACACGTCGCTGGCGCCGTAGTCGGCCAGGGCGGCCCCGGTCAGCTCCGCCGCTTCAATGAACACCACTGTCCGGACAGAACTGTCTCCCAGCGACCGCGCCAGGGTCAGCGCCCGCAGCGACG
>PLDT01000198.1:4636-5170 GCA_003136255.1 Actinomycetota bacterium | reverse complement strand
CGGCCCAGGCCGGGGCGGACCGCTCGACGGCGGCCCGCTTGGCCCGCAGCCGCCCGGGCAGCGACGGGTACCGCGGCAGGTTGATGCCTTCCTTGACGGTGACCACGGCGGGCAGCGGCAGGGAGTAGGCCTCCTCGACGCCCCGGTACTCCCGCCGGGCGACCACACCCTCCGAAGACACGGTCAGGTTCTTGATCCCGGTGGCGACCGGCCAGCCGAGCTGGTGGGCGAGCCGGATGCCGACCTGGTAGTCGCCGGTGTCGGCCGCCTCGTTGCCCAGCAGCACCAGGTCGCAGGGATGGGCCCGGACCTCGGCGGCGATGGCGGCCGCGGTCGCGATCGGGCCGAACTCCCGGCCGTCGGTCTCCAGCAGCACGGCCCGGTGCGCGCCCAGGGCCAGCGCGTCCCGGAGCTGCTCGATCGCGGCCTCGGGGCCCAGGGTCAGCACCGAGACCGTGCCGCCCAGCCGCTCGGTGATCTGGACCGCCTCCTCGACCGCGCACTCCTCGTGCGGGCTGACCGAGAACCCGGACG
>PLDT01000198.1:0-4589 GCA_003136255.1 Actinomycetota bacterium | reverse complement strand
CGACGGCCCGGATCCCGCGCTGGTCACGTACGACGGCCGTCCCTGGGCGTCGACCAGGCGCTCACCGGAGACCGACAGGATCGGCTCACCGCCCAGCATGTACCGCGGCGTGCCGTCCGCCGACACCACCGAGTCCACGGTGAGCGTGCACAAGACCGCGCACGGCGATTCGGCCCGCTGCCGCAGGTAGGCCTCCTTGCCGATGAACGGCTGCTCCTTGACCTTGGGCCGGGTCATGCCGGCCTCGATGAGCGTGTAGTCCGGCGTGAGCTCGGCGCCGAACGCCCGGTACCCCTTCTCCAGCCGCCCGGTGGTCCCGTACACGCCGATGCCGACCGGAACCAGCCCGTACGGCCGGCCCGCTTCCCACAGGGTGTCCCACACCCGGGCCCCTTGCTCGATCGGGACGTGCAGCTCCCAGCCGAGCTCGCCGACGTAGGAGATCCGCGAGGCAAGGACCACGACCCCGCCGATCTCGATCTCCCGGCAGGTGCCGAACGGGAACCCGGCGTGCGACACGTCGTCCGCGGTCACCTCGGCCAGCACGTCCCGGGCCCGCGGCCCCCACAGCCCGATCGTGGTCCAGGCCGAGGTGAGATCGGCGAGGAACGCCCCCGGTGGCAGGTGGCGGGCAATCCACGCCGCGTCGGACATCCCGGTCGCGCCGCCGGTCACCACCCGGAACCGGTCCTCGCCCAGCCGCATCACGGTCAGGTCGGCGCGGAACCCGCCGTTCTCGTCCAGCCACGAGGTGTAGACGACCCGGCCGACCGGCACGTTCAGCTGCGCCACCGACAGGGTCTGCACCGCCTCCAGCGCGCCGGGCCCGGAGATCTCCAGCACGGCGAAGGCGGACAGGTCGACCAGGCCCGCGGCGTCCCGCATGGCCAGGTGCTCGGCGTTGATGACCGGCGACCACCAGCGCGACTCCCATTCGGCGGGTCGTTCCATCAGCCGCCCCGCGTACCGTTCCAGCAGATCCGCGTTCGACGCGTACCAGAACGGCCGTTCCCAGCCGGCGGTCTCGAAGAAGACCGCGTCCAGCGAACGCTCCCGGTCGTAGACCGGGCTGACCCGGACCGGGCGGCCGGATTCCCACTGCTCGGCCGGGTGCACGATGCCGTACATCTTGTTGAAGCCCTCGCGGGCCCGGGCCCGGACGTGCGCCACGGTGCGCTGGTGCGGGTAGAACCGGGCGGCGTCGGCCTCGTGCACGTCGACCGTGGGGACCTGCCCGGACATGAGCTCGGCCACCGCGCGCCCGCAGCCCGGGCCTTCCTTGATCCAGCTGGCCGCGGCCGCCCAGAGCCCCCTGGCCTCGGGCATCTCGCCCAGCAGCGGGTGCCCGTCCGGGGTCATCGAGATCAGCCCGTTGATCGCGTACCGGATCCCGGCCCGCTCGTCACCGAGCAGTTCGGGCATCAGCTCCAGCGCCTGCTCCAGCTGCGGGTCGAAGTCCTCCTGGGTGAACGGCATCTCGGTGGGCGAGAGCACCGAGGACTCGATGGAGGGGATCTCGTCGGGCGGGACGATGATCGGGCGGTGCGCGTAGGAGCCGACCTCCATGTCGCCGCCGTGCTGGCGTTCGTACATGTTGGTGTCCACGTCACGGACGATCGGGTACGAGATCTCCCCTGACGTGTCGGCGAACAGGGCGATCGGGCCGACGCTGATCATCTGGTGCACGGTCGGGGTCAGCGCCAGCCGGGCCCCGGCCATCCGGGCGATCCGCGGCGACCACACCCCGCAGCAGATGACCACGTTGTCGGTGGCAATCTCGCCCGCGGAGGTCGAGACGCCCCGGACGCGCCCGTCGGTGACCGTGATGCCGTACACCTCGGTGCTGGCCAGCACGGTGAGCGCGCCGGAGCGCTGGGCGCCCTCGCGCATCAGCGTGCCGGCCCGCAGCGAGTCCACCACGCCCACGGTGGGGAAGTACGCGCCACCCAGGATGACCGTCTCGTCCAGGTACGGCACCAGCTTGTTGACCTCGCCGGGCGTGATCACCTCGGCCGGGATGCCCCACGACTTGGCCTGGGAGCACCGCCGCCGCAGCTCGATCATCCGCTCCGGGATGCGGGCCACCTCGATGCCGCCGCTCTGGGTGAACACCCCCAGCTCCTGGTACTGGGACGTGCTGTCCGTGGTCAGCTCGAACATCATCTTGGAGTACTCGATGGGGAAGATGAAGTTGGAGGCGTGACCGGTGGAGCCACCCGGGTTCGGCATCGGGCCCTTGTCGACCAGGACCAGATCCTGCCAGCCGAGCCGGGCCAGGTGGTGGACGAGGCTGTTGCCGACGATGCCGGCCCCGATGATGACGGCGCTGGCCCGCGCCGGAGTCTCATCCGAAGAAGTCATGCTGGTCATCCCGCCAGTAGTGGTTTGTCGATTCCGGTGCGCTCCAGGGCGGCCCGCCGCCACTGCTCGGCCTCCCGGAGCTGGTTGAAGGTGAACAGGTGCAGTCCGGCCACGCCCGATTCGGGCGCGGCCAGGACCGCCGCGGCCCGCTCGAGCAGCCGGTCCGGGCTGTAGCCGCCGGGCACCAGGAAGCGCAGGATCCACCCGGGGTGCCTGGTGATGAACCGGGCCGATTCCGACGCGCCGGCCACCGCGGCCATCCGCAGCAGCCGGGTCCGCTCGGCCGGCCCGGCCAGCCCCACGTACAGCGGCAGCGTGACGCCGCGGGCCCGGATCCGCTGGATCCACCGGCCCAGCCGGGCCGCGTCGAAGCACACGTTGCTCACGATGTAGGTGGCGTGCTTGCGCTTGTCCCACATGGCCTGGATGGTGATGTCGTCGTGGATCTTGGGGTGGCTCTCCGGGTAGCCGGTGATCCCGATCTGGCCGAACGGCCCGCCCATCTCCTCCAGCCGCTCCAGCAGCGGCAGCGCGCCGTCGAACGGGCCGGCCGGGTGCGACGCGTCCCCGCCCGGCACGAACACGTCGGACACGCCGCACGCCAGCAGCCGCTCCACGATCTGCGCCAGGTGCGTGTCGCTGGTCACCGACCGGGCCGCCAGGTGCGGCACCACCCGGTAGCCGCGCCCGGCCAGCCGCTCGGTGAGCTCGATGGTCGGCTCCAGCCCCTTGACCGGCGACGCGGTGACGGTCACCGTCATCCCGGCCGGCACCCACTCCGCGACGGCCGGCTCGGTCCCCGGGGCCGGGATCACCTCGAACCGCGGGCTGCGCAGCAGCGCCTCCAGGCCGGTCATGGAACCGCCTCGCCGACCAGCGGAACTGCCTCGCCGACCAGCGGAACCGCCTCGCCCACCAGCACCGCCAGCGCCCGCTCCAGGCGCGACACCCCGGTATCGACCCGGGTCAGCGGCAGGCCGAACATCCCCGCCACCCGCTCCGCCTCCGCCGCCAGCGCCGGGGTGGGCTCCTGGGCCAGCCAGACCAGCCGCCGGTAGTGCCCGAAGTAGTCACCCCACAGCTCCGGGTACCGGTCCAGGCCCAGCTCGGCCAGCACGCTGCGGTCGAAGCTGCGCAGCAGGAAGTCGGTCAGCACGTAGGTGCCCGGCTCGGCCTCGAACATCGCGGCCATCCGGGACGCCCCGGCGAACACGTCGTAGCAGTGCAGCCCGGGCAGCCGGCGTACGCCGTACCGGGCGCAGAGGTCGTCCAGCGCGCCGTAGGTGCCGCAGTCGGCGTAGGCCAGGGCGACGGTGCGGCCGGACTCCAGGGCTGATACCACGTACCGTTCGGCATAAAGAGCGATTTTCTGCGGCCGGTTGTGCAAGATCGCGGGCAGCGACCGTACGGCGACCGGCCAGCCGCGCCGCTCCACGATGGACCGGACGTGCCCGGCCAGGGCCCCGCAGGCGAGGACGTCAGCTCGCAGGGAAGTTGAGCTGCTCGACGAAGCGGTCGTTGAAGTCGGCGCGGTCGGAGAGCTCGACATACCTCACCTCCTCCAGCAGGGCCAGGCCGCCCGCCCGTTCGCGCAGGCTGAGCAGCGCCATCTTCGCCCCCTCGCCCGCCACGTTGCCGGCCGGCACCACGCGTTGCACGGGCACCTTGGGCACCAGGCCGATCCTGATCGCGGCGGCCGGGGACAGGTAGCTGCCGAACGACCCGGCCAGCAAGACCTGCTTGACGTCGGCCTGGGTCAGGCCGGCCTCCTCGAGCAGGATGTGCCAGCCGGTCGCGATCGCGGCCTTGGCGAACTGCAGCTCGCGCACGTCGCGCTGGGACAGGTAGATGCTGTCCTCCGCCGCGCCCCGCCAGTGCAGCACGAACACCCGTTCCTTGCCGATGCTGGTCAGCCGGCCCGCCAGGCCCGGGGCCAGGACGCCGGCCTCCTCCTGCGCCACCAGCCGGCCGGAGGAATCGAGCAGACCCAGCCTCACCAGGCCGGTCACGGCGTCGACCAGGCCGGATCCGCACAGGCCCAGCGGCTCGGCGTCGCCGATGACCTTCATGGTCAGCTCGTCCGGGGTCATCGTGACCACCTCGATCGCGCCGTCGGCGGCGCGCATGCCGCACCGTATCGCGGCCCCCTCGAACGCGGGCCCGGCCGGCGCGGCGGTGGCCAGCAGCCACTCCCGGTTGCCCAGCACGATCTCGCAGTTGGTCCCGAT
>PLDT01000039.1:0-2598 GCA_003136255.1 Actinomycetota bacterium | reverse complement strand
GCGGTGACCTCGCCGAGCATCTCGACGAGCATCGACTGAATCAGCTGGGTTTTCGCGATCGGCCGGCCGAACTGGGTCCGCCGCTGCGCGTAGGTGAGCGCGATGTCGTAGGCGGCGACCGCGTGTCCGGCCGATGCCCAGGCCACGGTGTTGCGGGTGCCCTTGAGCACCTTGGCGACGTCGGCGAACGAGTTGCAGTTCTGCAGCCGGGCATCTTCGCTGACACGGCAGTTGTCGAGGGTGATGTCCGCGTTCTGCGTTATCCGCAGCGAGACCTTGCCCTCGATCTTGGACGCGGCGTAGCCGGGGTTGTCCTTCTCCACGACGAACGCCTTGACCTGTCCGTCCTCCGTGTCACGGGCGAAGACAACGATCACGTCGCACCACACGGCGTTGCCGGGCCAGCGCTTATGGCCGTTGATCACCCACTCGCTGCCGTCCCGCCGGGCCGAGGCCTCGAGGATGACCGAGTCTGACCCGTGTTCGGGCTCGGTAAGCGCGAACGCCCCGATCTTCTCCATCCTGGCCATCGGCGGCAGCCAGCGCTGCCTTTGCTCCTCCGAACCAAGCAGGTAGATCGACTGCATCGCCAGCCCGACATGCACGGCGAAGAACGTCGCGATGCTGCCGTCNNGGCACCAGCTCGAACGGGAAGTCGCCCCGCTCCCAGTACGGGTTGACGACCGGCAGTATCTCGGTTTCGGCGAACTTCCGCACCCGGTACAGCAACCCCAGCTCATCCTCGGTGAGCTGTTCGGTCATCAAGTAGTAATCGGTCTCACGAGCGAGCCCGATGTCCTGCGCCAGCGCGGTGTCGGTGGTCGTCATGGTCAAGCCCTCCTGTTACTCCTGACGTGGCAAGGTGGTGTGCACGGCGCCTGCGGCCTCGTCTTCGGATTCGTAGATGTGTGGCGCGACACCGCGTGATTCGAGCGCGCTGCCGAGCTTGGCGCGCATGAACGCGCTGGTGGTGAACCGGGTGACGCCGTGGAAGTAGGTGTCGTCTATTTCCTGCACAGCGTCGAGGTAGGCGTCTTCGAGGTCACTGCCGAGTTCGAAGCCGTCGTAGTTGACCACGGCGTAGACCTTGTGGCCGAGCGGCCCGCAGATCTCCCTGATCTTCGCTACCACCTCCTCGATCACCGTCATCGACTTCACCGGGAGATCCTCGAAGTTCAGGTACAAGATGTTGCGTTCGTCGTCGTAGCTGAACCGCGCGTCGAGGGGCAGCCGCAGCATGTCTTCCCGCAGGCCCATCGGGTCGGACCGGAAGATACGGCGGTCCATCTCGCGCGGCTTGTTCACGATCGGCTTGAACGCCATCTTGGCCAGGATGTCACGTTCGATGTCGATGCCGGGAGCGACCTCGGTCAGCTCCAGGCCTTCGGTGGTGAGCCGGAATACGCACCGCTCGGTGATGTAAAGGACGTCCTTGCCCTGGCCCGCGGCGTACGGCCCGGAGAACGTCCGGTGCTCGACCTCCTCGACGAACTTCTGGTACTGCCCGTCGCGCTCGATCAGCAGCTTGCCCTCGACGACCGAGACGTGGAGGTCACCCGCGGAGAAGGTGCCGAGGAACAACACCTTCTTCGCATTCTGGCTGATGTCGATGAAGCCGCCCGCGCCGGCCAGCTTCGGGCCGAACCTCGATACGTTGACGTTGCCTTCCCGGTCGGCTTGCGCGAGCCCGAGGAATGCCGCGTCCAGGCCGCCGCCATCGTAGAAGTCGAACTGATAGGGCATGTCGATGATCGCCTGTGCGTTGGTGGCCGCACCGAAGTCCCCTCCGCCGGCCGGGATGCCGCCGATGGCGCCGGGCTCGGCGGTCAGCGTCATCAGGTCGGCGATCTTCTCTTCGGCGGCCACGGAGGCGACCCCTTCGGGGATGCCGAAACCGAGGTTCACGACGCTGTTCGGCCGTAGCTCCATGGCGGCGCGCCGGGCGATGATCTTGCGAGCGCTCAGCGGCATCGGCGTGAGTGAGGTCAGCGGGACCCGGACCTCGGCCGCGAAGGCCGGGTTGTAGGGGCTGCCGAAGGTCTGCGGGTGGTTTTTCGGGTCCGTCGCCACCACGATGCAATCGACCAGCGCGCCGGGTATCTTCACCTGACGCGGGTTGAGGCTGTTCGCCTCGGCGAGCCGCTCCACCTGCGCGATCACCAGCCCGCCGGAGTTGTGCGCCGCCATGGCCACCGACAGCGTGTCGCAGGTCAGCGCCTCCCGCTCCATCGTGATGTTGCCGGCCGGGTCGGCGGTGGTGCCGCGAATGATCGCGACATTGACCGGGAACGCCTTGTAGAACAGGTATTCCTCGCCGCCGATCTCGGTCAGCTCGACCAGATCCTCGGTCGTCATCTCGTTCAGCTTGCCGCCGCCGAAACGCGGATCAGCGAACGTACCGAGCCCGACCCGGGACAAGTGCCCGGGTTTGCCCGCGGCGATATCCCGGTACAGGTGCGACATCGGGCCGAGCGGCATGTTATAGCCCTCGGCCTGGTTGCCGGCGACGAGCTGGTACAGCTTGGGTACACCAGACCAGTGCGCGGCGATGATCCGCTTGAGCAGGCCGGGCTGGGCCAGCCGGTTGGCGCCATCGGC
>PLDT01000635.1:0-12191 GCA_003136255.1 Actinomycetota bacterium | reverse complement strand
GAGACGCCGTCGACCAGTTCCATAACGATGGCGGCGCCCGACGGGGACTGAAGGTACTCATAGAGCCGGACCACGTTCGGATCGTCGAGACAGGCCAGCACGGTCGCTTCGCGGCGGAACATCTCGACGAATTCGGCGTCGGCCAAAAGGCTCTGGCGCAAGTACTTGATCGCCACCACGGTGCCTGAGGCATCGTGCCTGGCCAGCACCACGTCACCGAACCCGCCCGAGCCAAGCTCCTTCAGCCTCGTATACCCCGGAGCAGCCCACTCCGCCATATAGATCGCCCCCTCCGGGGTCCGAGCCTGGCTTCTGTCAGGTATTCGTTGCGCGCGGGGGTCCGGGATTGCCGCCAGGCATTGGATTCTCAACGGGACGGAGAGGGAGATTCCCAGTGCTGATACACAGCGAAAACGTCGGCCCGGGGATATCCTCGGGCCCGACGAAGCCAGTTCGTGCCGTCAGCTACCGATGTAGCTCATGACGTGCTTGATGCGGGTGTAGTCCTCGAAGCCGTACATGGACAGGTCCTTGCCGTAGCCGGAGTGCTTGAAGCCGCCGTGCGGCATCTCGGCCACGATGGGGATGTGGGTGTTGATCCAGACCGCGCCGAAGTCGAGGCGCTTGGCCATCCGCATGGCGCGGCCGTGGTCCTTGGTCCAGACACTGGAGGCGAGCCCGTACTTGACGCCGTTTGCCCAGCGGACGGCCTCGTCCTCATCGGAGAAGCGCTGGACGGTGATGACCGGGCCGAAGATCTCGTCCTGGATCATCTCGTCGTCCTGGTGCAGGCCGGCCACGACGGTGGGGGCGTACAGGTAGCCGCGCTCCCCCACCCGGTGCCCGCCGGCCACAAGCTCGGAATGGTCGGGCCGACGCTCGACGAAGCCCTCGACACGGGCCAGCTGGTTCGAGTTGTTCAGCGGGCCGAAGTACGCGTCGGGCACGTCCAGTCCGCCGGTGGTCGTGTTGTTGGCCTGCTCGCCGAGCGCGGCGGTCAGGTCCGCGGCGATGCCGGGGGCGGCCAGCACGCGGGTCGCCGCGGTGCAGTCCTGCCCGGCGTTGAAGTAGCCTGCGCCGGCGATCCCCTCGGCCGCGGCCGCCACGTCCGCGTCGTCGAAGACCACGACCGGGGCCTTGCCGCCAAGCTCGAGGTGCACGCGCTTGAGGTCGTCGGCCGCGGCGCGCGCGACTTCCATGCCGGCCCGGACCGAGCCGGTGATCGAGACCATGCTCGGGGTCTTGTGCGCGACCAGCTCGCGGCCGGTGTCGCGGTCACCGCAGATCACGTTGAACACGCCCGGCGGCAGGAACTCGGCGGCGATCTCGGCCAGCAAGAGCGTGGAGGCCGGGGTGGTGTCGGACGGCTTGAGCACGACGGTGTTGCCGGCGGCGATGGCCGGCGCGAACTTCCAGACCGCCATCATCATCGGGTAATTCCACGGGGTCACCTGGGCGCAGACACCGATCGGCTCGCGCCGGATCATGGAGGTATGGTCCTTCAGGTACTCACCCGCGCTGCGGCCCTCGAGCACCCGGGCGGCGCCGGCGAAGAACCGGACCTGGTCCGCCGAGGGCGGGACCTCCTCTGACCTGGTCAGGGCGACCGGCTTGCCGGTGTTACGGGTCTCGGCCTCGACGAGCTCGTCGGCCCGCTGCTCGATCGCGTCGGCGATCCTGATCAGGGCCAGGCTGCGCTCGGACGGGGTGGCGTCCCGCCAGCCCTCGAACGCGTTCGCCGCGGCCAGCATGGCGGCATCCACGTCCTGGCGGCTGGAGACCGGCGCGTGCGCGTAGACGTCGCCGGTACTGGGATCGATCACGTCGCTGGTGCGGCCATCGCTGGCGTCGGTGAACTTGCCGTTCACGAAGTTCTGCAGCGTGCGGTCGGTCATCTCGAGCCCTCCATCCGGCGCGACGTCTTCGCCTGCGGCCTTTCACGGTTCTCCGCAATATTAATGACGAGCTTCGCAGAGGCGGACTATCTCCACAAGTGAATCAGTTGCTATCTTTATATATAGCGACGAAATCAGTTGGGCTATAGGCGGACATGATGCCGGTGGGACACCGTGTCCGGGAGGAGGGGNNGTCCGGCAGCGAGTCCAGCGTCTCCAGGATTCCGGCGTCATACAGATCGTCGCGGTTACCGACCCGCTGACGCTGGGCTTCCACCGTCAGGCCATGATCGCCATCAAGACCGACGGCGACCTGGAAAAGGTGGCCGACCAGCTGGCCGAGATGGACGAGATCGACTACGTGGTCATCTCGGCCGGCTCATTCGACGTGCTGGCCGAGGTCGTCTGCGAGGACGACGACCACCTGCTGGAGATCCTGAGCCGGGTCCGCGCGGTCCCGTTCGTCACCAGCACAGAAACCTTCGTATACCTAAAACTCCGTAAGCAGACCTACTCCTGGGGAACAAGATGACCTCCTCCCTCGACGCCATCGCCGCCGAACAGGAAGCCGCCAAGCGCAACTTGTGGCTGCACTTCACCCGGATGTCCACCTACGCCGACCAGGAAGTCCCCGTGATCGTGCGCGGCTCGGGCGCCTACGTCTTCGACCAGCACGGGCGGCGTTACCTGGACGGGCTGTCGGGCCTGTTCGTGGTCCAGGTCGGCCACGGCCGACAGGAGATCGCCGAGGCGGGTGCTCGGCAGGCCTCCGAGCTTGCGTACTTCCCGCTGTGGTCCTACGCCCACCCCAAGGCCATCGAGCTGGCCCAACGGCTGGCCGACCTAGCCCCGGGCGACCTGAACCGGGTGTTCTTCACCACCAGCGGCTCCGAAGCCGTCGAGTCGGCGTGGAAACTCGCCAAGCAGTACTTCAAGCTCATCGGTCAGCCCGAACGGTACAAGGTGATCAGCCGTGAGATCGCCTACCACGGGACCTCCATGGGCGCGTTGGCCATTACCGGCGTGCCCGACATCAAGTACCCGTTCGAGCCGCTGCCACCGGGCGGCGTCCGGGTCCCGAACACCAACTTCTACCGGGCACCCGCGTTCGTGAACGAGGACCTGGAGGCGTTCGGCATCTGGGCCGCGGACGAGATCGAACGGGCCATCCTCCGTGAGGGACCCAAGTCGGTCGCGGCGGTCTACGTAGAGCCCGTGCAGAACTCCGGCGGCTGCTTCCCGCCGCCTCCCGGTTACTTCCAGCGGGTCCGGGAGATCTGCGACCGGTACGGCGTGCTGCTGGTCTCCGACGAGGTGATCTGCGCGTTCGGCCGGCTCGGCTACTACTTCGGCGCCCAGCGCTACGGGTACCAGCCGGACATCATCACGTTCGCCAAGGGGGTCACGTCCGGCTACGCGCCGCTGGGCGGGATGCTGGTCAGCGATGCGCTGATGGAGCCGTTCACCTCGGGCACGGCCACGTTCCTGCACGGCATCACGTTCGCCGGCCACCCCGTGTCCACCGCAGTGGCGCTGGCCAACCTGGACATCTTCGAGAAGGAAGACCTGCTGGGGAACGTCCAGACGAACGAATCACGGTTCCGCGCCACCTTGGACAAGCTCACTGACCTGCCGATCGTCGGCGAGGTCCGCGGGGCCGGCTACTTCTACGGCATCGAGCTGGTCAAGGACAAGGTCACCCGGGAGACGTTCAACGACGAGGAGTCCGAACGGCTGCTGCGCGGGTTCTTGTCCCACGCGCTGTTCGACGCCGGGCTGGTGTGCCGCGCCGACGACCGTGGCGACCCGGTCATCCAGCTGGCCCCGCCGCTCATCTGCGGCCAGGAGCACTTCGACGAGATGGAGGGAATCCTGCGCGCGGTGCTCACCGAGGCCTGGGCGCGTCTGTAGGCCGACGGTCGTCCCTCGGGTCACATTGTTCACCGGAATGTGTTGCCCTGTCATTCCGCGTCGCCATCTGGCGTTTACTCACCTGCTTTACCTTTCCGTTATGCCGGCCAACCCAGGTGACGCACGACCATCGCGGTCCCCCGTGTCACGGCGCCAGGTGCTCGCCGTAGGCGGAACGGGGCTGCTCGCCGCTACCGCGAGCGCCACCAGGGCCGCGGCGCGGATCCGCAAGGCCCGTGCGGCGGGCGGCGACGGTACTCCTGAGCAGATCCATCTCACCTGGGGTGAGAATCCCGCCACCAGCGTCGTGGTCTCCTGGGCCTCACCCGAGCCGGCGACCCGGCCCCGGGTGCGGATCGGGCAGCGGGTCATCCCGGGCCAGCCCCGCCACTACAGCGACGGGATCAACGGCGAGACGGTGTGGACGTACCACTCGCGGGTCGACGGGCTGCGGCCCGGTGCCACCTACGCGTACGTGGTGACCGCCGACAACGACAGCAACGCCGCGGATCCGTTCACCGCCACCTTCCGTACCGCCCCGCACGGCCGGACGGCGTTCCGCTTCACGAGCTTCGGCGACCTGGCCACGCCGAACACCGCCTGGGTGCTCTCCTACGGCCAGAGCGCCTACGCGGTCGACGCCGTCGAGTCCTTCCAGCCGCTGTTCCACCTGCTGAACGGCGACCTGTGCTACGCGGACCTGAACCCCGCCGTCCAGCCCGAGGTGTGGCGCGACTTCGGCAACAACAACCAGACTTCGGCGGCCAACCGGCCCTGGATGCCGTGCCTGGGCAACCACGAGGTGGAGTTCGGCAACGGCGCGCAGGGATTCACCTCGTACCTGACCCGCTACACGCTGCCGGACAACCAGATGCCCGGCTTCGACGGCCGCTGGTACAGCTTCCGGGTCGGGTCGGTCCTGTTCGTCTCCCTCGACGCCGACGACGTGGTGTATCAGGACGCGGGCGCGTTCGTGGCCGGCCCCGCGGCGCTGACCCCGGCGGCCAGTACGGGCAACCCGGCGATCGAGCCCGGCACGTCGTTCTACGTCAAGGGTTACTCGGGCGGTGCGCAGACGGCGTGGCTGGAACGGACGCTGGCGGCCGCCCGCCGGGATGACTCGATCGACTGGATCATCGTGCAGATGCACCAGTGCGCCTGCTCCTCCTCGGCCACCGGCAACGGCTCCGACCTCGGCATCCGCCAGCAATGGCTGCCGCTGTTCGACCAGTACCAGGTGGACTTGGTGCTCAACGGGCATGACCACGACTACGAGCGGTCCTTCCCGGTCCGCGGCGCCGATGCCGACGCCGGCCATGAGGTGGCCAGCGGCGCGGTGGTCAATACCTTGCGGCCGCACCCGGTCACGACCACCGACAACGGGGTGTTCGACACCAGCCAGGGCACCGTGCACCTGATCCTGGGCTGCGGCGGCACCGACGCCAACCTGGACGACTACGGGGTGGATCCGGCCGTTGGGGAGCGCCAGGCCAAGGTGTTTACGCACGCCAACCGCCCGGCGCTGACCTCCACGGGGGACGTTTACGACCGGGCGGTGGCCGACGCGGTCGAGGACGCGATCTGGTCGGCCAAGCGCGACACCTCGACCGGCTACGGAATCGCGGTGTTCGACGTCAACCCGGACCCCGAGGACTTCGGCGGCCACACCAGCATCACCGTCACCCACTACCACGCGGTGGGCGTGGACCCGGTCAACCCGACGACCGGCGCCAAGGGCGTGCCGACCCCCGACTACACCGAGTTCGAGACCTTCACCTTGGTCCGGCCGCGCTCTGCTTAGGGCACGGGGCTTAGGGCACGGGTCTTAGGGCACGGGCGGGCGCTGCGGGCTAGTCTCCTGCGACGGCATCGAGTTGGCGGTGGGCAGCGGATAGTCGATGCCCTGGTCCAGCGTGCCGGCCAGCGAGTTGAGCACCGCCTGCTCGGCGAGGCTGGTCGGGCCGAGCGAGGTCGGGGGCAGCGCGGGGAGGCTGGGGTCCGGCGGCTTGGACAGCGCGAGCGCCGCGGTCATGTCGCCGGTCACGCTGCGCCGCCAGGGCGACAGGTTGGGCACCTCGACACCGAACCTGGTCTCGATGAAGCGCAGCAGCGAGGTGTGGTCGAACAACTGCGAGCACACGTAGCCGCCCCGGCTGAACGGCGAGATGACCAGGGCGGGGACACGGAAGCCGAAGCCGACCGGACCGTTGATCCCGCCCGCGGCGGCGGGCAGGTTCCCGGTGAGCCACTCCCCCTCGGTCCCGGGCGGCGGGGTCAGCGGCGGCACGTGGTCGAAGAACCCGCCGTTCTCGTCGTGCGTCACGAACAGTACGGTCTGCGCCCACACCGCCGGGTCGGACACCAGGGTGGACAGCACGCTGTGGATCAGGTCCTCGCCGTACCCGGGCGGCGCGGCCGGGTGCTCGCACTGCGCCAGCGGCGGCATGATCCACGACACCGCGGGCAGCTTGTTCCCCCGCACGTCCGCGGCGAAATCGTCCGGGTAGCTCGGGGTCAGGCCGCGGCCGACCAGTTCGGCGCCGGTAACCGAGAACGGGTCGGTGAAGGCCTTGAAGTAGGGCAGCGGGCTCAGCGCGAGCTCGCTGAGCCGGTCGTTGTAGACCTTCCAGCTCACCCCGGCGGCCTGCAGCCGTTCCGGCATCGTCTCCCAGCTCAGCTTGCCGTACTTCGCGATCCGGTCGCCGAAGGTCTCGACCACCGGGCCGCCGGCCGCCCCGGCCGGGTCGATGGTGGCCGACACGCCCATCAGCCGGTTCGAGTCGGTCGGGCCGAGCACCGAGCTGAAGTAGGCGTCGCAGACGGTGAACGCGTCCGCGAGCGCGTAGTAGAAGGGCAGGTCGGCGCGGGTGTAGTAGCCCATGGTGACCGGCCCGTGCGCGGCGCCGTCGACGCTGACATGGGTGGCCACGAACTTGTCCAGCGCGCCGCCGTTCCAGCTGTCGTGCTGGGTCGGCCAGGTGTGCGAGATGTCGTTGGTGGTCTGGCCGTCCCGCAGCGGCGGGTCGCTGGACAACCGGAACGGCTCCAGGTAGCCGGCCAGGCTGGGGCCCCTCCCGGGCTGGTATCCGGACTGGCCAAACACCCCGCGGAGGGCATCGGGGTCGGAGAAGCCGCGCACGCCGGACAGCGTGCCGAAGTAGTGGTCGAAGGACCGGTTCTCCTGCATCAAGATCACCACGTGCTGGATGTCGCTCAGGCTCGCGGGCCCCGCCGGCGCAGCGGCCGCCTGGTCGATCAGCCGGGATTGCGCGTCGGTCAACTCGGCCACTGGCTACCTCCGCTCGGATCGTTCCGGGCAAAGGATACGGTCGGGGAATGGACGTTCTGGTGATCGGGGCCGGAGTCTGCGGCCTGACGACAGCGATCTGCCTGGCCGAGGCCGGTCTCAGCGTGACGATCAGGGCGGCCGCCCCGCCGGAGCGGACGACGTCGGTGGCGGCCGGGGCGCTTTGGGGGGCGGTCCGGGTCGGGCCGCCGGAGCGAGTCCTGGGCTGGGGCCGGATCGGGCTGGAGGTCCTGTCTAAGCTTGCCACCGAGCCGGGGACCGGAGTGCGGATAGCCAGCGGCAAGGAGGTCAGCCGGTCCCCGCTCGAGCCCTACTACTGGACCCAGCTGCTGCCCGGTCTGCGGCTGTGCGAGCCGTCCGAACTACCCGACGGCTTCACCCACGGCTGGCACTACACCGCCCCGCTCGCCACCATGCCGGTCTACCTGGATTACCTGCGGGCCAGGTTCGAGCGGGCCAGCGGCACGATCCAGATAGCGACCGTTCCGTCGCTGGCCGGGCTGGCCGGGCTGGCACCGGTGGTGGTGAACTGCTCCGGCGTCGGCGCCCGCGACCTGGTACCAGACCCCGCTGTGATGCCGGTCCGCGGCCAGGTGGTGATCGCCGCCAACCCCGGCATCGAGGAGTTCTACATCAACCGGGACGAGGAACCACCCTGGATCGTGTACATGTTCCCGCACGGCGAGACCATCCTGCTCGGCGGCACGAACGAGGAAGGTAGCTGGGATCAAGAGCCAAAACCGTCGATAGCCGAACGAATCGTGGCTCAGTGCGCCGCCGTCGATCCTCGCCTGCGCGGGGTAACGATCCTCGGGCACCGAGTGGGCCTGCGGCCGTACCGGCCCGAGGTACGGCTGGAATCCGAGCGGCTCGACGGCAGCGTGCTGTGGCACAACTACGGGCACGGTGGAGCCGGTATCTCCCTGTCCTGGGGCTGCGCGGCCGAGATCGCCGCTGAGATCCTCGGTCCCGCACCCGTGTAACGCTTGCTAGAGGTTCGGGTCGGCCGCAGGCAGCTCTTGAAATTTGATATCACAATGATAAGCTGATGCTACCCGGATAAGCGACGGAGGCAGATATGGGCGAACCGGCGATCGCAGTGACGGGGCTGCGCAAAAGTTTCGGTCCGAAGGAGGCGGTGGCGGGCATCGATCTGGACATCGCGGCCGGTTCGCTGGCCGGGCTGGTCGGGCCGAACGGGGCAGGGAAGACCACGTCGCTGTCGATGATGACCGGCCTGCTGCGGCCGGACGGCGGCCGGGTCCTGATCAACGGGCTGGATCTGTGGGCCGACCCGCCCGCGGCCAAGGCGATCATCGGGGTGGTGCCGGCCGAGGCCAGGGTGTTCGAGCGGCTGAGTGGTGAGGAGCTGCTGGAATACGCCGGGCGGCTGCGCGGCATGGCGGCTGGCGAGGCCCGCTCCCGGGCGGCGCAGCTGCTGGACGTGCTCGACCTGGCCGAGGACGCCAAGCGGCTGGTCGCCGACTACTCCACCGGCATGCGCAAGAAGGCCATGCTCGGCTGCGCCCTGATCCACAATCCTGCGGTGCTGTTCCTGGACGAGCCGCTCGAGGGCGTCGATCCGATCTCCGCCGACGTCATCCGGCGGCTGCTGACCCGCTTCGTCGGCTCGGGCTCGACCGTGCTGTTCTCCAGCCACGTCATGGAGCTCGTCGAGCAGGTCTGCGACCACGTCTCCATCATCGACAAGGGCCGGATCGTGGCCACCGGCACGACCGATGAGGTCCGTGGGGGCAAGACCCTGCAGCAGGCGTTCATCGACCTGGTCGGTTCCAGGGCCAACGACGAGGAGGTGCTGTCATGGCTCGGCTCCTCGTCCAGCTGAAGCTCCGCCTGCTGTTCAACGCGCTGCGCGCGTCGACCGGGGCCAAGGTCGCCTTCGTCCTCAGCACGATCTGCGCGGCTCTGGTCGCGGGCGGCGTCTTCTACCTCCTGTCCATCCTGGGCGGCGGCATCGCGGCGGCGGACCTGACCACGGCAATCTTCTGTGTGTTCGGGCTCGCGTGGCTGATCCTGCCGCTGATCGTCTTCGGCCTCGACAGCACCCTGGACCCCGCCACGCTGGCCCTGTACCCGCTCCGCACCCGCCCGCTCGCGGTCGGCCTGCTGGCCGCCTCGGCCACCGGCGCCTGGCCGGCCGCCACCCTGATCGGCCTGCTCGGGGTGACCATCGGGCTGGCCCGCGGCGCGCTCGGCGTGCTCATCGCACTGCTCGCGGTGCTGCTGCAGGTGCTGTTCTGCATCACGCTGGCCCGGTTCGTGACCACCGCACTGGCCGGGATGCTGCGCTCGCGCCGCGGCAAGGACTTCGCGGCCCTGCTGATCATCCCGATCTTCGCGGCGTACGAGGGCTTCATCCAGATCGTGCCGAAGCTGACCGGCGAAGGCGCGCTGACCGCGGCGAGCTTCGGCGGCGTGGACCATTGGCTGCGCTGGACACCGCCGGGCCTGGCCGTGCACGCGATCCGGGACGCCTCCACGGGGCACCCCGGCACCGCGTTGCTGCGGCTGGTGCTGCTGGCCGGCATCATCGTGGTGCTCGGCCTGGCGTGGATCCGGTCGCTGCAGCGCGCCATGGTGACGACCGACACCTCCACGCAGTCGGCGGTACGCGGTTCGGCGCTCCCGTTCGCGCGGTACGGCCTGCGCGGCACGGTGGCCGCCCGGTTCTGGCTCTACCAGCGCCGCGAGCCCTTCGCGCTGCTGTACTGGGGCATCACCGCGGTCATCATGGTGGTCGTGGCCATCAGGNNCGGCGCGCGCTGCGCGCCTACTTCTCCGGGCAGAACATCGCGGTCGGCGCGATCGCGGTGCCGCTGGTCACGGCGATCTCCTTCGGCCTGGCGGCTATAGCCAAGCATCCGATGGAAGGTTTCGTGGCCACGGCGGTTGGCCTGGCCGCGATCGGCGCGGGCCTGGCCCTGGCCAACCTGTTCACCGTCGCGTCGGCTTACCCGATGGAAAAGCGAGGCGGTACCCCCGTGCCCAGGGCGGCCAGCGGACACAATGGCCAGGCGGCCGGGTCGCAGCTCCTCACCCTGCTCGCCGTGGGGCTGGCGGTCACGCCGGTGATCCTCGCCGCGGTGTTCACCCGCACGGATCCGGCGGCGATCTGGATGCCGGTGCTCGTGGCGGGCGGCGCCGCGTACGGCCTCGCGCTGGCCTGGGCCGGCGTGCGGGGCGCCGCCATCACCGCCGAGCAGAAGCTGCCGGAACTTACCCAGATCGCCATCCAGAGCGCCTTGTAGGTCTAGCGGTCGAGCTGAGCGGCCAGGCGGGCCGGGGCGATGACCCGGTAGGCGTCCTGGCATAGCTCGGCGATCTCGGTCCAGTCCGGGTCACGGTCGAGCCGCACGCCGATCCAGCCGCGGCCGCCGACGTAGGGCGGGCGGAAGAACCGGTCGGGCGCGGACGCAGTGAGCTCGTCCTGCGCGCCGGGCGCCGCGGCACACCACAGGTGCGGGAACTGGTTCTCGTGGTGGCCGTCCGCCCACAAGGTGACGAAGGCGCTCTTGCCCCGGACGAACCAGGTGGGCGCGCCGTGGCTCGGCCGTTCGGTGACCTCGGGCAGGGACAGGCAGATCGTGCGCATGTGCTCGGCCAGGTCAGCCGTCATTTCCTGCCTCCGCTCCGGTCGCCGGCGCCAGACCCCGACGTTACGCTGTGGCCCATGAGATTCGCGATTGGTATCCCGCAGTTTTACTCCGACGGCGAGTTCGATCCCGCGGCCTTCCGGGCCTACCTGACCCGGGCCGAGGAGCTCGGCTTCGACAGCGCGTGGGCGCAGGAGCAACTGCTCGGGTCGTGGCACCAGCTCGCGCCGATCGAGACGATGACCTACGCGGCCGCGTGCACCGAGCGGTTGCGACTGGGCTGCGCGGTGTTCGTGTCCACGCTGCACAGCCCGGTGCACCTAGCCCAGAGCGTGAGCAGTCTGGACCAGCTCAGCCGGGGCCGGATCGAGATCGGACTGGGCACCGGGGGCCCGCGCCAACCGTTCGCCGCCTTCGGCGTGGAGCCTGGACGGTACGTCGCGCGGTTCACCGAGGGGATCGCGCTGATGAAGGCCCTGTGGACGCAGCCCCGCGTCACCTTCGACGGGGAGTTCTGGCAGCTCCAGGACGCGACGGTGGAGCCCAAGCCGTTCTGCAAGCCGCACCCGCCGCTCTGGTTCGGCGCGGCCAGCGAGCCCGCGCTACGGCGCGCGGTACGCCTGGGCGACGGTTTCTTCGGCGCGGGGTCGAGCCCCACCGCGAGGTTCGCCGAGCAGGTCACGGTGGTGCGGGCGGCGCTCGCGGAGGCGGGACGGTCAGCCGAGAGCTTCCCCATCGCCAAACGCGTGTACGTCGCGATCGACGACCACGCCGAGCGGGCCCGAGCGCGGATGAACGCCGCACTGACGGAGGTCTACGGACACCGGGTGGAGGCTGCCGAGGCCGCCGCGGTCGTGGGCACGGCCGCCGACTGCGTCCGCGAGCTGGCCCAGGTCGCCGCGGCCGGGGCCGAGCTGATCCTNNGCGTCGCGCCAGTCCGAGGTGAGCAGGCCGTAGGGCTCGCGGTCGCCCCAGTTGTACTGCAGCTGACCGGTGCCCGGGGTGGAGCCCTTGGCGTGGGTCGGGTTGAGGGCCCACCAGCACCAGTCAAGGTCGGCTTCGGTCAGCCAGGCCGAGATGTTGGTCCACCACACGCCGTTGTTCGCGTTGCCGACCTGCGAGGTCGGGTCCAGGCCGAAGTTGGCCAGGGAGCCGGTGTCGTTGCCGAACTCGCCGATCCACAACGGGGCCAGGCCGTCGGCGACCAGGTACCCGCCGGCCTTGGTCATGTCGGCGATATACGCCGCCTGGGACTGGCCGTCGGCGTGGAACCACGGGTAGTCGTGCATGCTGTACACGACCTTGCCCGGCCGCTCGAGCCGGACCGGATGTCGGGCCACGCCGGTCAGGTCGCCGGCATAACTCAGGCCCTCGCAAATGATCAGCGGATGAGGGTCGATCTGGTGGATGAGGTTGCCGACGGTGGTGTACATGGCGGCGAAATCGGTCGGGTCCCCGGTCCCC
>PLDT01000570.1:0-33589 GCA_003136255.1 Actinomycetota bacterium | reverse complement strand
CAGGTCGGCCATGTTCGTGTGCAGGGCCGCCACCCGGTGCTGGTCGCCGAGTTCGCTGCCGAGCTCGAGGGCCTCGGACGCGACCTGGAGCGCCTCACGGTTCCGGCCGGTCTCGGCCAGCAGCCGGGCCAGGTTGTTCAGCGCCGCTACCGCCGCCCCGAGTTCGGACCGCTGACGGGCCTCGGCCAGGCTGTCGCGCAGGTAGGTCTCGGCCGCGGCGGTGTCGCCGACCCGCGCGGCCAGCATGCCGAGCACGTTGAGCGCCTGGGCCGTCGCGCCGCGGTCGGCCGCGCCCCGGGCTGACGACAGCGCGGCCCGGCCGAAGGCGGCCGCCTGCTCGGTATCGCCGCGCCGGTACGCGACCACCGCCCGGTCGGCCTCGGCCCGGGCCAGGCGGCCCGGCTCGGCCCCCGCGACCAGCTCGGTGACCACCGCGAGGTGCGCCTCGGCCAGGTCCCAGTCGCCCAGGCGATGATGCACGTCGGCCAGCTTGTGCTCGATGCCGGCCTGCACGGCGAGGTCGCTCGCCGAGGCGCCTTCGTCGTCGTCGGCCCCGTCGCTGGCGTCGGCCCCGTCGCTAGCGCCCGCTCCGGCCAGCGCCGCCGCGGTCTCGAACTCCGCCAGCGCCTCACGGTAACGGCCGAGCACCACCAGCACCTCGCCCAGCGCGATCCGCCCGGGCAGCTGCGGATAGCCGAGCGCCAAGGCGCGGACCAGGTGCGCGTGCGCCTCGGCGTGCGCGTACAGGTCCCTGGCCGACTGCGCTGCACGCCACCACCACTGCGCGGCCTCGCCGTCCCGGCCGGCCAACTGCAGGTGGTCGGCCACCGTCGCGGCCCGGGTGGTGGCCGGGTCCCGCTCGTACCGCCGGGTCAAGATATCCGCCGCCCGGCCGTGCAGCAGCCGGCGCCGGGCCAGCGTCGCCGACTCGTAGGCGGTCCGGCGCAGTGCCTCGTAGGGGAACCCGTAGGAGGGCGCCTCGCCCGCGGCCGGCGGGGGGATCTCGGTCAGCAGCGACCGGGCCAGCGCCTCGTCGATCGCCTCGACGATCTCGTCCTCGCCCCGCCCGCTGACCGCGCGCAGCAGGTCGGCGTCGTTGTCGCTGCCGAGCACCGCGGCGCCGGTCAGCATCTGCCGGGTCGGCTCGCTGACCGCCTGCAACCGGGCCCGCAGTAGGTCCCTGACGCTGGCGGGCGGCCACCAGTCGGCCGTCGGCGGGCCCTGCCCGCCCGGTTCGTCCCCGGCCGACCGCAGCGCCTCGATGTACTCGCGGACCAGCATCGGCAGCCCGCGCGTCTCGGCCATCAGCTGGTCCACCTCGACCCGCGGCATCCCGTCCAGGTCCAGCAGCGCGCCGATCGCCTCGGGCCCGAGCAGGCCCGGCTCGATCATCTCGCCCAGGGACTGGTCCTCGGCCTCGCCGAGTGCGGTGCGCAGCACCCGCAGCCGCCCGGCCTGCTCGGCCTGCCAGCTCAGCACCAGCAGCAACGGCCAGTCGGTCAGCCGCCGCACCAGGTAGGCGAGCAGCCCGAGCGAGGAACTGTCCGCCCACTGCACGTCCTCCACCACCAGCACCCCGGCCGGCCCCGCCGGAGCCCCGCCCGGTCCCGCCGGAGCCCCGCCTGGTCCCGCCGCAGCCCCGCCCTTGGTCGCGGCCAGCAGCGTGTCGGCGATCGCCGCGTACAGCCGGGTGACGGCCACCGGGCTGTCCAGCGCGGGAGCCACCGAGTCCGGATGGGCCGCGGCCAGGGCCGGCACCAGGCGCCCCGCCATCGCGGCCGTCTGCGCCGGGAGCATGTCCGGAAGATCCGGCCGCACCGCCAGCGCCGTCCGCAGCAGGTCCGCGGCGAGCACGAAGGGCAGCGCCGTCTCGCCGTCGTAGCAGCGGGCGGCCAGCACCACGGCCGGCCGCGGCGGCTGTGTCGCTTCGGTCCGGAACTCGGTGATCAGCCGCGTCTTCCCGCTGCCCGCCTGCCCGGCGATCGCCACCACCCGGCCCGCCGTGCCGGTCGCCCGCCACGCAGCGCGCAGCGCGGCCAGTTCGGCCTCCCGCCCCACCAGCGGCCAGATCCCGGCTGCGCCAGAAACCTCGAGCGCCCCGACCGGGGGCTCGGGTGCTGCGGCGGCTGGCGGCTCCGCGGCCCGGACCACCGAAGGCGCGGGCGGCGGTCCCAGCCGCCCGGCCCGTACGTCGTCGTACAGCCGGGTCGTCTCGGGCAGCGGCCGGACGGCCAGGTCCCGGTCCAGCACGCGGACCAGGGACCGGTACTGCCGCATGGCGGCCGAACGCTGCCCGGCCCAGCCGTGCAGCCTGATGATGGCCTGATGGGCGGGCTCGTGCAGGGGATCGAGCTGCAGCCAGCGCCGGGCGTGCCCGGTGGCCCGCTCCAGATCGCCCTCCGCGATGCACGCCGCCACCAACCGCTGGAGCCCGCGGGCGAGCGCCTGCCGCAGCCCCTCGGCCACCGCCGCCTGCCACTCCTCGAAGTCCGGGCAGCCCCGCAGGACGAAGCCCGACAGGAAGTCATCCCGGTACAGCTGGACCGCTCGCTCCAGGGATTCGGCGTCGGACCGCGCGATCAGCGCCTCGAATTCGGGCACGTCTACCTGCACCGCGCCGAGCTCCAGGCTCACCGCGGCCCGGCTGATGGTCAGGCCCGCGCCCATCACGGCGGCGCTGACCGACAGGGTGCGGCGCAGCGAGGCGCGGCCCTTGGTGCCGTCAGCCTCGGGCCAGAGCAGGTCAGCGAGTTGCTCGCGGCTGTGCTCGCGTCCGGTCACGGCGAGCAGCGCCAGCAGCGCGACGGCCTTCCTGGTGTCGAAGGTGACCGGGAGACCGTCGCGCAGCACAACCGGCGGGCCGAGCAGTTCGAGCCGCAAATCGGTCATCTGGATGCTCCCACGGGCTCACCGTAACGCATGGCCGTAAAAAAACACGCCGGAAGACTTGACGGCCGTAACGATCCCGTATCGCAATCTTTCTAGGCTGATGACGCGTCGCAAGACGAGCCGCGAACCCGGAGTGTGATATGACGCAACAGGTGGGGAGTACCAGCGGGACGGCACCGGCGTCCCGCGGGGCCGAGGTAACGTCCGGGGGGGCACCCGGAACAACGCAGGCTGACTGGCCAGAGCCGGGCAGCACCCAGCCGGCCGGCACCGAGCCGGCCAGCCCGCAAGACGCCAGCACCGAGCCGGACGGCCCCGCGGACGGCTCTGCCGCCGCCCGCAGGCGCAACTGGCTGCGCCGTTCGCCGCCGACCGCCGCCGACGTCGTGCCGATCGCGCCCAGCGTGGTGGCCGCCGGGCCCGAGCTGGACCTGGCCTCCAACGATCCGCTGATCGGGTACCTGCTCAGCTCGGCCAGCGCGGTGGACATCACCACCTTGCAGCTGCAGTCCGTGGCGCTGAAGTCCCTGCGGGACGCGGGGGTGGTCCTGGTCGTCCCGTTGATCTCGTCGGGCAGCCTGGTCGGCCTGCTCAGCCTCGGCCCGAGACGGTCCGAGCGCGGCTACTCGACCGATGACCTGCGCCTGCTCAACTCGCTGGCCGGCTACGCGGCCCCCGCCATGCGGGTCGGCCAGCTGGTCCGCCAGCAGCAGGCCGAAGCCCGGCAGCGTGAGCGCCTGGACCAGGAACTAAAGGTCGCGCAGCTGATCCAGCAGCAGTTCCTGCCCAAGGAGCTGCCCGACCTGCCGAGCTGGCACGTGGCCGCGTTCTACCGGCCGGCCCGGACCGTCGGCGGTGACTTCTACGACTTCATCCCGCTGCCGGACGGCCGGGTCATGTTCGTCGTCGGTGACGTGACCGACAAGGGCGTGCCCGCCGCGCTGGTCATGGCCAGCACGCACTCGCTGCTGCGCGATGCCGCGCCGCGGCTGATATCGCCCGGCAAGGTCCTCGGCCACGTCAACGACATGCTCTGCGTCGACATCCCGGCCCACATGTTCGTCACCTGCCTGGCCCTGGTCCTGGACCCGGTAAGCGGCGAGGTGGAGTTTGCCAACGCCGGGCACGACGTACCGTACGTGCGCACCCAGCGCGGCGTGCAGGAACTGCGCGCCCGCGGCATGCCGCTGGGGCTGATGCAGGGCAGCTCGTACGAGGAGATGCGCTTCCAGTTCGAGCCAGGCGACTGCGCCTTGCTGCACAGCGACGGCTTGGCCGAGGCGCACGCGCCGGACCGCGAGATGTTCGGCTTCCCGCGAGTGTCGGCGCTGGTGGGCAAGGGCCCGTCGGGCGAGGGGCTGATCGACCTGTGCCTGACCGAGCTCGGCAGTTTCACCGGTCCCGATCACGAGCAGGAAGACGACATCACGCTGGTCTCCCTGCAGCGCTCACCATCCGCCTGGCATCAGGAGCGAACACTATGACCCAGGTCGCCCGCCCCGCGCCCCGCAGGCTCGACGCGTTCGAGCTGCCAAGCGAGCCCGGCAACGAACGGCTCGCGCTGGCCAGGGTGGCCGAGACGGTGCAAGGCCTGGGTCTGTCCGACGCCCGGCTCGAGAAGCTCAAGACCGCGGTGGCCGAGGCCACCATGAACGCGATCGAGCACGGCAACGGGAACCGCGCCGAAATCCCGGTAGAGGTCGAGGTCACCCAGCAAGGCGACGAGATCGTCGTCGCCATCAGCGACCAGGGCGGCGAGGCGCACCCCAGCGACAGCAGCGATAGCGATGCTGAGGAGCCGGACCTGCTCAAGAAGCTGGATGGCGCGCAGAGCCCGCGCGGCTGGGGCCTGTTCCTCATCCGCAACATGGTCGACGCCATGGACATAACAACCAATGGCCAGCGGCACACCATCTGGCTGACCGTGCGAACTGGAGGTGCTGCACATGGCGAGCATGTGTGAGGCCACGACCCGGGTACTCCCTGGCGCCGCCGTTATCGAGCTATCTGGCGAGGTCGACGGGTCCGCCGCCGACGTGCTGACCGACGCGTATCGCAGCGCGGTCGGCACTAACGCGGACCTGGGCACGGTGGTGCTCGACTTCGCCGCGGTGGATTACATCAACTCCACCGGTATCGCGCTGATCGTCAGCGTGCTGGCCCGCGCCCGGGCCGAACGCAGGAAGGTCGTCGCCAGCGGGCTGTCCGCGCACTACCGCGAGATCTTCGACATCACCAGGCTGTCCGACTTCATCGAGCTCTTCCCTGACCTCGACCGCGCCGTCAGCCAGCTCACCGGGCCAACCGCGTAGCGGCCCGCCCACCGAACGTCAGGTCTTCAAGCGTCATCAAGGGTCATAAAGGGGAGAAACGCATATGAGCGCACCGGCTATCACAATGGACGTCCGGCGAATTGGCGACGAAGTGGCCGTCGTCGACATTAAGGGTGAGGTCACCGCGGCGTGCGAGCCCGTGATGATGTCGGCCTACGAAGCGGCCAGCGACGGCAAGACGACGCGGCTCGTGCTGAACTTCGTCGGCCTTGAGTACATGAACAGTGGCGGCATCGGCATGCTGGTCACCCTGCTCGTGCGGGCCAACCGGCAGCGCCAGCAGCTCTCCGCCTACGGGCTAAGCGAGCACTACCGGGAGATCTTCGAGCTCACCCGGCTGGACGAGGCCATCGCGATCTACGACACCGAGGAATCGGCGCTCAACGGCGCCCTGAAGTAAGAGAGAGAGGGGCTGGCCATGAGCGAGACAGCAGGCCCGGACCGGGTGCGGTCAGCCGAGCAGATCGGGCTGAGCGCCCGTGAGGCCGCCGCGTCCCCGGTGCCGCACGCGGCGGGCAACGCCCCGCCACGGGACGCGGCCAGCTGGGCCAAGAAGGTTGACCGGCTGGAGGTGGACCACCGGGCCGGCGTCCGCGGGACCAACGTCGCGGGGCGGCGGCTTACCGGCCCGATCCAGGGCTTCGGCAAGATGTGGCAGAAGAGCTACCGGATGAAGGCCGGAACCCAGATCGCCCCGGAACAGGCGATCGCCACCTGGCGGGAGCACTTCCCCGACTTCTGGCCGCGGGGCAACCGGTTCGCCGGCGCGCTGACCGGCATCAACCCCGGCGACGTGGCCCTGCTCGACCTGGCCATCGGCGGTGGCGTGAAGCTGTCCACGGGCGTCTTCGTGCTGTACGCCGACGCCGAGTCGTTCACGCTGATGACCCCGCAGGGACACATGTTCGCGGGCTGGATCACCTTCTCCGCCGAACGCGAGGGCGACGAGACGATCGTCCAGGCCCTGGTGCTGATGCGCGCCAACGACCCGCTCTACGAGATCGCGATGACGTTCGGCGGGCACGCCAAGGAGGACAAGTTCTGGGCCGCCACGCTGACCGCGCTGGGGGAGCGGCTCGGCCTGCCCAACCCGGTCGTGGACGCCAAGACCACGTGCGTGGACTCCAAACGCCAATGGCGCCACGCCAGCAACGTCTGGCATAACTCGATGATCCGCAGCGTGTTGCAGACCGTCGCCGCCCCGGCGACCGGCCTGGCCCGGACGCTCCGGCACGACAAGCCGGCCGACGACAAGCACGGGCACGACCAGGGCACGGCCAAGACCGCGGCCTGAACAGCGGAGTCGGGTCCTGAAAAAGATCCGAGTCGCGTACTAAAAAGAAGGTGTCATGCGGGGGAATCCTGACGCGGTGATTGTCGGCAGCGGCCCGAACGGTCTGGCCGCTGCCGTCACGCTGGCCGCGGCGGGCCTGAACGTGCAGGTGATCGAGGGCGCGCCGGAGATCGGCGGCGGCTGCCGGACCCAGGAACTCACCCTGCCCGGCTTCCGGCACGACGTGTGCTCGGCGGCGCACCCCCTCGCCGTGGCCTCGTCCTTCTTCCAGCGCTTCGACCTGGCCGCCCGGGGAGTACGGTTCGCGTGGCCGGAGGTGGAGTTCGCCAACCCCCTGGACGGCGGCCGGGCCGCGATCGTGACCCGCTCGGTGGCCGAGACCGCCGCCCGCCTCGGCGCCGACGGCCGCTCCTACCGGCGCCTGATCGCCCCGATGGCCCGCCACGTGGACGACATCTGCGCCGAACTGCTCCAGCCGCTGCGCCGCCCGCCCGCCCATCCGCTGGTCATGGCCGGGTACGGAAGCCGCGGCGTGCTGCCCGCCGCCGTGCTGGCCCGGCGCTGGCACCAGCCGGAGGCCCGGGCGATCATGGGCGGCGCCGCGGCCCATTCGATGCTGCCGCTCACCGCCGTCCCTACCGGGGGCATCGGCCTGATGCTGATCGCGCTCGCACACGGGGTCGGCTGGCCGCTGATCCAGGGCGGCAGCGCCCGGATCACCGACGCGATGGCCGAGGCGGTGGTGGCCGCCGGCGGGGGCATCGAGACCGGCCGCCGGGTTCGCTCGCTCGCCGAACTGCCCAAGACCACCGCCATCCTGCTCGACGTCTCGCCCAAGAACCTGCTCGAGCTGGCCGGCGACCAGCTCCCCGGCCGGTATCGTGCCGCCTTGGGCCGCTACCGTTACAACCCTGGCGTCTGCAAGGTCGACTTCGCCCTGTCCGGCCCGGTGCCGTGGGCCAATCAGGACTGCCGCCGGGCCGGCACGCTGCACCTGGGCGGGACCTTCGAGGAGATGGCCACCGCCGAGGCCGAGGTCGTCGCGGGCAAGCACCCGGAGAACCCCTACGTGCTGGTCGTGCAGCCCGGCGTCGCCGACCCGTCCCGGGCCCCGGCGGGCCGCCAGACCCTCTGGGCCTACTCCCACGTGCCCGCCGGCTCCGACGTGGACGTGACCGACCGGATCGAAGCGCAGATCGAGCGGTTCGCGCCCGGCTTCCGCGACCTCATCCTGGCCCGCGCGGTCCGCACCGCGGCCGGCGAGGAGGCCTACAACCCGAACTACGTGGGCGGCGACATCGCGGTCGGCATGCAGACCTTGTGGCAGACCGTGTTCCGCCCGACCGTCCAGTGGAATCCGTACCGCACCCCGATCCGCGGCGTCTACCTGTGCTCGTCGGCTACCCCGCCCGTCCCCGGCGTGCACGGCCGCTGCGGCGAACTCGCCGCGCTGACCGCGCTACGGGACATGTTCGGCATCCGCCACGCCCCCGACATCAGCCCGGCCCACCTCCGCCCGGCCGCCCGGGTCCCCTCCAAGACCGACTAATCCGAACGGAACGTGGTTCCCGCTCCCGGTCACGGCTGCCTCGCACGGATCGGCCAGCCGCTCAAAGCGTCAGCTTCGGGCGCCGTACTCGGGCCGCCGGAATTTCCTCTGCTCCTTCAATCGTCTCTATTTGTTGCGCCCGAAATATTCAAAAAGCGTGCGATAGGCCTCGGCGCGTTGCGGGGACAAAGGCCCTCGCTGCTCCGCCTCCATGAATCTGTTGGCGAGCTGACGCATTATCACGTCATTACTGTCAGTCGCCTCCTCCGTTGCCCCGATGTCAGCGGGCTCTTCCGCTGTCTCGCTCGTCGGCTCCTCCGCAGCCTCGCTGACGTGGACCTGACCGCCCTGCAGCGGCTGGTCGTCGATCAGCGACACAAGGCGCTGCTTGTCCATGCGGAGGTATTGCGCAATGACGTCTAGCTTCCCGCTCTGCGGCCGCTCCCCGCGTTCCCACGCACCGATTGTCTGCTGACTGACGCCGAGCCTCTTCCCGAGTTGGGCCTGAGTTAGATCCTCGGCTCGGCGCCGATGCCGTAGCCGAGAGCCGAATGATTCGTTAGGGACCGCTCGGAGCGATTGTCGAGAGCCGACCAAGGCCTACCTCCGGAGTCGAGGCTCAGCGCTGTCACTCCCAGGTAAGGCCGCTAGATCTATACCTACGCCAGTAGCTAAGATATTATCAGCTGTACGCCGGGGGTAAAAAACAGCCGTAAGTATCGTAACAGCTTCACGTGGTGATGGTCAATGATCGCTGCGTGACTAGTACGAGCGCGTCATCCGGCTTGGAACCCTCGATGGAGAGGGGTGCGATGTCCGAGGAATGCACACCCGCACCGCTCGACACAAGCTCGCCCTCCGCCTCGTCCGCGCGAGCCGACGAAATTCGCAACACCGCATCGAAGCTTCATCAGGGTAGCCATCATACGCCCGTACCTTGGACAGATCCCACCGCCGTTCCGGCGGTCGGCGCGGAAAACCTTGTCGCACGCCAACGTAGGGAGCGACTCGAGGAACTGGATCATCGCCTGAAGACTGAAGAGCGGTTGACCCGGTTGGCCAGACTGCGCGCCAAGAGGATCATGCTCTGGCTGGGAGTGCTGACCGCTATAGCGGCGGTCATCCACGCGATCGCAGAGGGGATCTTGGAGTCCTTCTACCCGGTGAATGACGTCGAGATGGCGGTGTCCAACGCCACGTATTTCGTAGGCGGGGCCTTTACCTATATAGGTCTGTACCTGTCTGGTCGCTTCGGCAAGAGCCAGCCGAGCCCGGATCCGCCGGATGAAGCTGCGACGCTCCTTNNCTTTATATTGAGGCATTTCAGACGTCGGCTCTGACTATGTGCAGTTTGGAACAATATTTGTTCCTTTCTGCTCACGATCATGAAGGCGGCCCAATCCGAGGGAGTTTCCTAAAGTTCCTGACATTGGGTTATAACCGGGACGCTGGGCCATCGTCCCGGTTGGGTCGGCCCCGAAACCCGGCTCCTACTTGCGGGAACTCTTGATCGAGTGGGTCAGGGTCACTCCGGCCCGCTGCTGCGACGTGGAGTAGTAGGCCACGCAGTGCAGCGCCCGGTCACCCGTCGGCCAGGTCGAGGCATCGGGGATGATGTTGGTCCAGGTGTAGATGGACTTCGAATACGTGATTCCGACGTACGCACGGAACGCGTTGTTGCAGGCCGTGGTGCCGTCCTTGCTGATCGCGCTGGCGCCGGGGAACGGGCTGTTCCGCGGCCAGAAGTTGTTGTTCGCCAGGAACACTTCCGCGGTGTGCGGCCGGTTGCACGGCACGGCCAGGGTCACCTTCGGCCACGGGTCGCTGGTGTTCAGCTCCATGTTGGCCCCGGTCAGGCAGTCGCCGACCCGGAACTGGTTCAGCTGCAGATTCCCTACGATCGGCGTCGGGGCGGCGCTGGACGTTCTGCTCGGCCGCGAGCTAACAGCGGACCCGGGCGCCGCCGCGGGATGGCTGGAGCCCAGCGCGAGGACCACGGCCGTCACAATCGCCGCGCACACCACCGCCACCGCGCCAACCACCCACGGCCACCGAGTCCGCCGCCGCGGACCCGGCTGCATGAGCGCCGAGTACCACTGGTTGGCCCCCTGCCCCCGGTACGGCTCCGCCACAGGCTCGGCGTCCGCCACCGGCTCGGCGTCCACCGCGTCGGGCGGAGGCAGGTCGGCCTCCGCGGCTCGCCGCACGGACAACTCCAGGAGCCCGTCCGGCAGCCAGTCGCTCAGGTCCGCGGCCGTCGGATACGCGGCGGCCAGCTCGGCCAGGAACTCCGACGCCGTCGGCCGTGCCGCGGCGCTCCGGGACAGGCACCGGTTGACCAGCGGCCGGATCTTGTCCGGGACCTGGTCCACGTTGGGCGTGCCGTGCACCACGCGGTACAGCAGCGACGCCGTGTCCCCGCTGCCGAACGGCCCTTCTCCCCGCGCCGCGAACACGAGCACGCCGGCCAGGCTGAAGATGTCGCTGGACGACCCGACTGGCATCCCCTCGGCCTGCTCGGGTGACATGAACCCGGGCGAGCCGATCATGATCCCGGTGCCGGTCAGTGACGTGGCGTCCGCGGCCGAGGAGATCCCGAAGTCGATGATCCGCGGCCCGTCCGGTGCCAGTAGCACGTTGGACGGCTTGAGGTCCCGGTGGATGACCCCGGCCGCGTGGATGGCGCTCAGCCCTTCGGCCAGCCCTGCGGCCAGCGCCAGCAGCGTCGCGGCCGGCAACGGCCCGTGCTGCTCCACCGCTTCGGCCAGCGACATGCCCGGCACGTAGGCGGTGACCAGCCACGGCACCGGGCTGTCCAGGTCGGCGTCGACCACCTGGGCGGTGAACAGTCCGCCCACCTTGCGCGCCGCCGACACCTCACGCGCGAACCTGGCCCGGAAGGCGGTGTCCTCGGCCAGCTGCGGCCGGATGACCTTCACCGCTACCTGGCGCCCGCCCGGTGACCGGGCCAGGTAGACCTGGCCCATCCCGCCGCTCCCGAGCCTGCCCAGCAGCAGGTATGGCCCCATCCGCTGCGGATCGTCGGCCTGCAACGCAGCCAAACCTGGTCACCCCCACCTGCTGCCTGACGACTCGCCAGCGCACTACAGATACCACGGCCCCGAGCCTGCATAGCTCAAAGGGTCGGCTGCCGCAAGCCAGCTCCCTACAGTAATGCGGTTTACGCGCATATGGCAGATTAAGCGGCAATCGACCAGCGGTTATGGCCTCGGCCGCGGCCCGGTGACCGCCGACGGAGCCATCGGTACCGCGCCGGTCGAGCCGCGCACCACCAGTTCTGGCTCGAAGAGCAGTTCCTCCGGATAGACCGACACGTTCTCCATCTGGTTCACCAGCAGGGCCACCGCGGCCTTGCCCATCGACTCGATCGGCTGCCTGACCGTGGTCAGCGGCGGGTCGGTGCAGTTCATGAACGCCGAATCGTCGTACCCGACCACTGACACGTCACCGGGAACCGACAGGCCCGCCCGCCGGACGGCCCGGATCGCGCCGAGCGCCAGCACGTCGCTGGCGCAGATGACGCCGGTGACCCCGTGCCGCAGCAGCCGCGCGGTCGCGGCCTGCCCGCCCTCCAGCGAGAACAGCGCGTGCTCGACCGGCCCCGGCCCCGCCCCGCGCCGCGAGTGCTCGTTGAACGCGGCCAGCTTGCGGCGCGAGGGCATGTGATCCTGCGGGCCGGCGATCAGGCCGATCCGCTGGTGGCCCAGCGAGGCGAGGTGGGTGAAGGCCTGCCCGGCGGCGGTCATGTCGTCGGTGGACGCGCACGGGAAGTCCAGGCCCTCGACCGCCGCGTTGATCAGCACCACCGGGATGCCCCGCGAGCGCAGCAGCCGGTAGTGCTCGTGCGGGGCGCCCTGCTCGGCGTAGTGGCCGCCGGCGAACACCACCCCGGAGACCTGCTGGTCGAGCAGCATGGCCACGTAGTCGGCCTCCGACAGCCCGCCTGCCGTGCGGATGCACAGCACCGGCGTGAACCCCCGCTGGGCCATCGCCCCGCCGACCACCTCGGCCAGCGCCGGGAAGATCGGGTTCTGCAGTTCGGGCAGCATCAGGCCGATGAGCCGGGCCCGTTCGCCGCGCAACTGGGTCGGCCGTTCGTAGCCGAGGACGTCGAGTGCGGTCAGGACGGTTTCCCGCGTGCTGGCGGACACGCCGGGCTTGCCGTTGAGCACCCGGCTGACCGTGGCCTCACTGACTCCGACCTTCATGGCCACTTCGGCCAGTCGTCTGCTGGGTGCCCGCGTCATGCTGCAAATATACGGCATCTACACGCAAGTTTTTGCGTAATCCGACCCACCGTATTCAGTAATTTTCTGCCGAACGACCAGGCGTGCTTGCTTCCCTTTTCCGCAAGAGCGACGCAATAAATATCGGCTAAACCGCGAATCCCGAGGTCAGGCTACAGATTTACGATTCCGTAATCAAGTTGTGTCCTTGCAATATTTCGTCTAGATATTGCAAAGAAAAGTCTCCAAAAGTATGTTGAGCCATCGATATTTTCCACCGCATGTATCCCATGCCCCGCTTGTAGCAGGAAGGATCGTCGATGCACAGACGGCTCCACGGACGGGCCGGTTGCCGAAAGGTAGCCGGGGTCACCGTCGCCGCGGCTCTCGGTCTCGCCGCCGTCGCAGCGTGCTCGAGCAGCAGCACCACCACCGGGTCCACCGCTTCTAGCACAGGCCACGTCACCGTTAACGGTTTCTGTGCTCCACCCTCGTCCTCGCCCGTTCCGTACAAAGAGTGGAACGAGGACGTCGCCACGTTCGAGAAGGCTAACCCCAACATCACCATCCAGAGCATCTACTCCGCTCAGTGCGACGTCCCGGCGACACTCACCGCCCAGCTGGCCGCCGGCACCGAACCTGACGTCTACGAGGTCTACTTCGGGGACCTAGACCAGGCGCTCGACGCTGGCCAGGCCGCCGACATCACCCAGTACGTCAACTCGACCACGGTGCCGGTCCTCAAGGACATCGTGCCGAGCGCGATGCAGTCGGTCACCGCGGGCAGCACGCTCTACGGGCTGCCAATCTTCAACTACACCCAGGGCCTGGTTATCAACCGGCAGCTGTTCACACAAGCCGGCCTGAACCCCGACGCCCCGCCCACCACCTGGGCCCAGGTGGAGACGGACGCCATGGCGATCACCAAGCTCGGCCACGGCATCTACGGTTACGGGGACTACAGCGCCGACAACAACGGTGGCTGGCACTTCACCTCTGAGCTGGACGCCAACGGCGGCGCGATGACCAACGGCGCGGGCACTGCCGCGAGCTTCGACACCAGCTCGGGCATACAGGTGCTCGACGCGCTGCACACCCTGCGGTTTACCGACAAGGCCATGAGCGCGACGGAGGCTCTCGGCTGGGGCACGCTGCAGAAGCAGATGGCGGCCGGCAAGCTCGGCATGTACATCGCCGCACCTGACGACATCTACGACGTGATCGTGCCGATCGACGGCGGCAACATCAACGACTACGGAATGGGCCCGCTGCCCAGCGTCAGCGGCACCCCGGCCGGCACGCTGTCTGGCGGCGACGACTACCTATTCGCCAAGCGGGACACCCCGGCCCAGATCGAGGCCGGCATCAAGTGGATCAACTTCGAGGATCTGACCCTGGGCCAAGGCCAGTTCAACCTGGCGCGGAACAAGGCCGTCGGCATACCGGTCGGATTCTACGAGCCGCAGATGTTCCAGGGCGCCACCAACACCGCCTACACGGCCCTGCTGAACAAGTACACGACCATCAACGAGTCCTACTACTCGACGTTCGTCAACGCGAACGAGAAGCCCGACGGCCAGCCGGTCGACGATCAGGCGCTCTACAAGTCGCTTGACCCGGTGATGCTCTCCGTGCTCACCAACCCGAACGCCAATATCCCGCAGTTGCTGGCCGGTGCGACGTCCGCAGTGAACCAGATCCTGGCGAACAGCAGCGGTGGCTGATCTAGTCACGCTGCCGCAGACCCCCGGTTCCCGCCCGGCCAGGCGCCGGACGGGGGCCGGGGGCGCCCGCAGGAGCAGCGCGCACTCACTCAATCCGAGGCTCCGGCGCCACCTCTCGGCGTACGGGTTCCTGATCGGCGGCGTGCTGTGCTTTGCCCTCTTCTCCTGGTACCCGATGGTCCGGGAGTTCATCATGAGCTTCCAGAAGAGCCAGCTGGGCGTGACCAGCTGGGCGGGCCTGGCCAACTACCGGCGCATCTTTAACGACCCGACGTTCTGGACGGCCTGGCGGAACACACTGGAGTTCACCCTCCTCGCGCTGCTCTTCGGCTTCGCGGTGCCGTTCTTCGTCGCGATCTTGCTGAACGAGCTGCGGCATGCCAAGGGATACCTGCGCTGCCTGGTGTACCTGCCGGTCATGCTTCCGCCCGCGAGCGCGCTGCTGCTGTTCGCCTACTTCTACGACCCGACCTACGGTCTGTTCAACGACATCCTGCACACGCTGCACCTGCCGACCTCGCAGTGGGTGCTGTCGCCGGGCACCAGGTGGCCGACGGCGGCGATGATCTCGGTGGTGATCGCCGCCACCTGGATGAACATGGGCGGCGCCACGCTGATCTACCTGGCCGCGCTGCAGAACATCCCCGGCGAGCTGTACGAGGCCGCCGAGCTCGATGGTGCCGGGCTGTTCCGGAAGATCCGGTACGTCACGATCCCGCAGACCAAGCTGATCCTCTCCATGCTGCTGATGCTGCAGATCATTGCCACCATGCAGATGTTCGTCGAGGCGTTCATCCTGGACGGGGGCCAGGGCGTCAACAACAACACCGAGTCCGTGGTCTACCTGATCTACCAGTACGCGTTCGCGATGAGCAGCGCGAGCAACTTCAACGCCGCCGCCGCGCTCGGGGTGGTGCTCTTGGTCGTGCTCGGCATATTTTCCGGAGGTTACGTGTGGCTGACACGTACGCGCGATCACTTATCTCGCCCGCGCAGCTGAACCGGGCGCGCAGCAAGATCGTCTACCGGATCGTGCTGACCGCGGTGATCGTGATCTTCACCCTGGTCTTCATCGGCCCCTTGTACTTCCTGTTCACCGACGGGCTGAAATCGACGCAGGAGGCGATCGCGACCCCGCCCACGCTCTACCCGCACCATCTTCACCCGAGCTCGTACGTACGAGCGTGGAACGAGTTCAGTCTGGGGCGACTGCTCCTCAACACCTTGTATTACGCGTTCGGCGCACTCGCCTTCCAGCTGGTCTTCGACGTGGCGGCGGCCTACTCGCTGTCCAGGCTGCGTCCCGCGCTCGGCAACGTCATCCTCGCGATGATGGTGGCCACGCTGATGATCCCGGCTATGGTGCTGATCGTCCCGCTCTATATAACGGTGGCCAACCTGCCGATCGTGCACATCAACCTGATCGGCTCCCCAGCCGCTATCTGGCTGCCGAGCGTGGCCAACGGGTTCAACATCTACCTGCTCAAGCGGTTCTTCGACTCGATACCGGTGGAGCTGACCCAGGCGGCGGCGGTGGACGGTGCGTCCCCGATGCGCACCCTGCGGTCGATCATCATCCCGATCTCGAGGCCGATTCTCGCCGTGGTCTCGATCTTCTCGCTGGTCGCGGTCTGGAAGGACTTCCTGTGGCCGCTCCTGGTCGAGGGCGGGTACAACCCGCCCAGGGAGACGCTGAACGTCGGCATCTGGGTGGCGTCCCAGACCGCGCCGGAGAACATGGTGCTGGCCGCGTCCGCGATAGCCGCCGTGCCCACGGTTGTCTTCTTCCTGATCTTCCAGCGCAACATCCTGGCCGGACTGACCGCCGGCGGCATCAGGGGCTGAGACAACCCGCACGTCGCGATAGACAACACACGAAAGCAGGTACCCCTTGCACGGCATCACGGGTGGCGACTGGTGGCGCGGCGCCGCGATCTACGAACTGTACGTCCAGAGCTTCGCCGACGGCGACGGCGACGGCCTGGGCGACCTGGCCGGCGTCCGGGCCCGGCTGCCGTACCTGGCGGCTCTCGGCATCGACGCGATCTGGTTTTCCCCGTGGTACCCGTCCCCGAAGTCCGACGCCGGATACGACGTCGCGGACTACCGGTCCATCGACCCCGCGTTCGGCACCCTGGCCGACGCCGACGCGCTGATCGCCGAGGGGCACGCGCACGGCATCNNGCGGGCGACCTCCCGCCCAACAACTGGCAGTCGATCTTCGGCGGCCCTGCGTGGACCAGGGTCGCCGCGCCGGACGGCACGCCCAGCGAGTGGTACCTGCACCTGTTCGCCCCGCAGCAGCCCGACTTCAACTGGGCCAACCCGGAGGTCCGGGCGGAGTTCGAGGCGGTCCTGCGCTTCTGGTTCGACCGCGGCGTCGACGGCATCCGCATCGACTCGGCCGCACTGCTGACCAAGGATCCCCGCCTACCAGATACAGAGCCCGCCACCGAGTCCGCCGCTAGGTCCGCCGCCGGGCCCGACACCGGACCCGCTGGGCCCGACACCGGACCCGCCGACCAGGCGCCCTACACCGACCGCGACGACGTGCACGAGATCTACCGGGCCTGGCGCGCCGTGGCCGGTCAGTACCCCGGCCGGGTCCTGATCGGCGAGATCTGGCTCGCCGACGCCGCCCGCCTGGCCAGGTACCTGAGTCCGGATGAGCTGCACACCGTGTTCAACTTCCCCTACCTGTGCTGCCCGTGGGACGCCGCGCGGCTGCGCGAGGTGATCGAGAGCACGCTGGTCTTCCACGCCGCGGCCGGCGCGCCGCCCACCTGGGTCCTGTCCAACCACGACGTGGACCGGCACGTGTCCCGGTACGGCCGCGCGGACACATCCTTCGGCCTGGACCGGCGCGACCACAGCCAGCCCGTCGACCTGGTGCTGGGCACCCGCCGGGCCCGCGCCGCGGCGCTGCTCACCATGGCGCTGCCCGGTTCGGTCTACCTGTACCAAGGCGAAGAGCTGGGCCTGTGGGAGGTCGAGGACATCCCGGACGAACGCCGGCAGGACCCGATCTGGTACCGGACCGGCGGCGCCGACCCCGGCCGGGACGGCTGCCGGGTCCCGCTGCCCTGGGCCGGCCTGGAGCCCCCGTTCGGCTTCTCGCCGCCCGCCGCCACCGCCCAGCCCTGGCTGCCCCAGCCCAAGGAGTGGCGCGAGCTGACCGTCGAACTGCAGGCTGGCGACCCGGACTCGATGCTTGAGCTCTACCGCGCCGCGCTGCGCCTCCGCCGCGCCGAGCCCGCCCTCGGCGACGGGACCATGCGCTGGCTGCCGTCCCCCGCCGACGTCCTCGCCTTCACCAGAAGCGACCCGTCCCGCGTCGGCGCCGACCTGTCCTGCGTCGCCAACCTCTCACCCGACCCGGTCGCCCTGCCTGCCGATACCGCCGTCCTCCTGGCCAGCGGTCCCCTCGACGGCGGCCTGCTCCCCCCCGACACCGCCGCCTGGCTCCGCACCCCCCGCCCATCCGCCTAACGACGCTCCCCGCCCTTCGGCGTTACCACGCTCCCCGCGACCGGGTGCGTATACCCCAGGCCACCTCTCCGGGGTCGGGGTGCCACATGCCCAGGATCGCGGGTGCATCATGGCGCCGCCAGGTTCGCCTCCGCGCACGCCTGGCCCGCGCCCGCCGCGCCCCGGAGACCCCAGCCGCCCCGCAGACCTCCGCAGCCCCACCCCNNCCGCCCGGCGCCGCTCCGCTCACACTCCCACCGCGGCCTCGATGACCAGCCGCCGGACAGGCCCGATGCTGGCAGAGTTGGCAGGGTTCCCACTTCGCCTGCATATCGCCCGTGGCGGGCCGACACGCCGTCGGCCCGGCCGCCGGAAGGCAGCCGGGCCGACGTGACCAGCGATGTGGTTAGTTGCTGCGCAGCCAGGTCGCGCTGAACGCCTCTCCGCCGCTGAGTGCGGAGATGGTGTCCTTGTCGCGTCCGGAGTTGTCGATCATGATGATCTCGGTCAGCCCGCCGGCGTTGCCGATGGCCGAGCCGTTAGCCGTCGAGCCGCTAAAGCTCATCGTGCCGAAGTCCGTCAGCGGCAAGATCCCGCCGCTGTTGGTGCAGCACGGCGCCTCGACGATGACCTCGGCCGAGGACAGGCTCGGCGTCTGGCCCAGGGTGGCGTCTGTGGTGTGGCTCCAGCCTTGGGTGGTGTCGGCGATATACAGGCTGAACTTCTCGCCGCTCAGGTACGTCACCGTGGCGGTGAAGTGGTCGCCGGCCTTGACCGTGTTGGAGTAGTTCTCCGATGGGCCCGGGTACATCTCGTACCAGGCGTAGTACTCAGCGGTGCGCCCGACGCAGTCCACCTCGCTGCCGGTCTGCTCCACGGTGCTGCTGCTGTAGCCGTCCAGCCCGACCCAGAAGGCGGCGTACTGGTCGCCCGAGCTGCACTTGCCGGCCGGCTGGGTCCAGCTGGCCGAGACGCTGGTGTACCGGCCGGTGGTTCCCGCGTAACCGGACCAGTTCGTGCTCTCCGCCTCGAAGCTGAGGCCGCGCGTATGGGCGGCGCTGGAGCCCACCAGATGAGCTAGCCCGCCGGGGGAGAAGTTCCCCCCGGATGGCGCGGCTGACGCGCTGGTCGCGGTGAGGGCCGTGCCGGCGGTCAAGGCCGCCAGAGCGAGGACCATGCACCATCGTCGTAGCATTCAGACTCCTTTGGGTGTCGGTAGCTCAGCCCGATGTGGGACGCAGGAGCAGATCGTGCCCATGATGGATTTTGGCGTCTTTTGTCGGTCTAGCTGGGGGTTACGACGGGTTGACTCTCAGTGAGAGTAACTCACCATGCCCGCAAGAGGAAGGGGTCCTTTAGCTGAATTTGGTCGACTTGGTGCTTTCTTGAAGACTCCTGGCCCGATATCGGAACGCCTCAGTCCAGCTCAGTGCAGCCCGGCCCGGCCCAGCCCGGCCCAGCCCAGCCCGGCTCAGCTCAGCTGCCGCTGCTACCGCTCGTCAGCTCCGGCGGCGCGCTGCCCGGCCCGATCTGGGCCTTGAGCGCGGCCAGCTCGCTCTCCACGTCGGCATCTGTGCCAGCCTGATCGAGTTCCTTCTGGATGTCGTCGGTGTTGCCGCCCACGTCCTCGAGCACGCCGGACTGCAGCAGCTCGTCCAGGGCGCCCGCGCGCGCCTGCATCTGGGCGATCTTGTCCTGGGCCCGGGCCAGCTCCGCACCCGAATCGGATAGCGTGCCGGAGATCCCCGCCACGCTCTCGTTCACCGAGCTCACCGCGCTGGCCGCGGTGTACTGGGCCTTGAGCGTCTCCTTCTGGGTCCGGAAGGCATTGACCCGCTGCTGCAGCGCCGCCAGGGTCTGCTCGAGCTTCTGCTCCTGCTCGGTGAGCTGCTGGTGCTGCGCTTCCATGGGGTCGATCTGGGCCTGGGTCGCGGCCTTGCGGGACAGCGCCTCCCGGGCCAGGTCCTCGCGTCCAATGGCCAGCGCCCGCTTGGCCTGGTCCTGCAGGTGGTCCGCCGAGTGCTGCAGCTGCTGCTCCTGCAGCTCGATCTGCTTGCGCGAGGCGGCCACAGATACCAGCGCCTGGCGCACCTTGGTGAGCTGGTCGAGCATCTGCTCGTAGGACAGGTCGAGCATTTCGTCGGGCTTTTCCGCGGCGTCCAGCGCCTTGTTGGCCTTGGCGTTGAGAATGTCGTGGGCCCTTTGGAAGAGAGTTGCCATGTCGATCTGCTCCTTAGTCGACGGTGACCGGCCAGCTCTTAGAGCCAAATCTAGCCGCCCGCCACCCGCCCCGATGCGTGTCGATGCCGCACCGTACCAAGAAGAGTCGGTACGACGACCCATCGACCCGCACCCTCGGCTCATCGAGCCGCCGGCTCGCCGGCCCGAACGCTGACCCCGAACCGCATTGACCGGCGACACCAGGCAGGATGGCTGCATGGAAACCGCGCGGACGAACGCCCACGACCTGATCATCATCGGGGTGTCATGAGCGCCCCCCGCATCGCCGTCGGACCCGGGCCGGCCCCCTGGGCGCAAGAGGCGATCCGCCGTGGCGGAGGGGAGGTCGTCGCGCTGGACGAGGGCCCCGTGGGCCTGGTCTGGACCGACGGCCACGCCATGGATGCCCTGCGCACCGCGCTGGCCACCCGGCCCGAGATCAGCTGGGTCCAGCTGCCGCAGGCCGGGGTGGAGCGAGCGTTCCAGGCCGGGGTCGTCGACCGCAAGCGCCGGTGGACCTCGGCCAAGGGCGCGTTCTCCCAGCCGGTCGCGGAGCACGCGCTCGCGCTGATCCTGGCCGGCCTGCGCCAGCTGAAGGTCCGGGCCCGGGCCCGGACCTGGGGTAAGCCAGCCGGGGAGAGCCTGTTCGGCCAGCCCGTCACGGTGGTCGGCGCGGGCGGCATCGCCGCCGTGCTGATGCGCCTGCTCGAGCCGTTCGGCACTCCGGTCACCGTCGTCCGACGGGAGGCCGAGCCCGTACCCGGCGCGGTCCGCACCCTGAGCACCGCCCGGCTGGCCGAAGCGCTGCCCGGCGCCCGGGCCGTTGTGCTCGTGGTGGCCCTGACCCCGCAGACCCAGGGCCTGATCGGCGCGGCCGAGCTGGCCGCGATGGAGCCGGATGCCTGGCTGGTCAACGTGGCCCGCGGCGGCGTGGTCGACACCGAAGCCCTCACCGCCGCCCTGCAACAGGGCCAGATCGGCGGGGCGGCCCTGGACGTGACCGACCCGGAGCCGCTGCCCGCCGGCCACCCGCTCTGGGACCTGGACAACTGCCTCATCACGCCGCACACCGCTGACACCGAGGAGATGACCCAGCCCCTGCTGGCCGACCGGATCACAGAGAACGTCCGCCGCCTAGCCGCCGGACACGAACTCGTCGGCCTCCTCGATCCAGACCTCGGCTACTGAGGCGCCCGCAGCCGCCGACCCGACGGGTCCAAAACATGACGGCAGCCCGATAGCGTCGCTGCCATGACCAACACGACACTGACCCGCATGCGAGAACTCGCGGTCAACGACCGGGCCGAACTGGACCGGCTCCTTGACGAGACGGTCCTGGCCCACGTGGGGATGGCCGATGAGAGCGGCGGCGCCGTGGTGATCCCCACGGCGCTGGCCCGGGACGGTGATCGCATCCTGGTTCACGGGTCGACCGGATCGGGATGGCTGCGTCAGGCGGCCGCCGGTCGTCCGGTCTGCGTGGCCGTGACCGACCTGAACGGCATCATCGTCGCCCGGTCCAGCTTCGAGAGCTCGTTCCGGTACCGCAGCGCGGTGCTGTTCGGCACGTTCACCCGGCTGTCCGGACCCGACCTGCCACCTGCTCTCGACGTGATCACCGAGCGCTTCCTGCCTGGCCGGGTCGCCGAAATCCGCGGCGCGCGCCGAGCCGAGCTGGCCGCCACGATGGTGCTGGCCATGCCGATCCAGGACTGGTCGCTGAAGATCTCAGACGGCTGGCCGACCGATCCCGCCGACGATGTCGAGGGCAGCGCCTGGGCTGGCGTTGTCCCCATCCATACCCACTACGGCGACCCGCTGCCCGCCCCCGACCTGCGGGCGGGCATCCCGGTCCCGGCTTCGGTCCGCGCCCTGGCCGATGAGTTATCGGCCCCGCAGCGGTTAGACGGACAGGACACGAGAACCAGGAGGAGCTATGACCGACCGCGCACTCGTCACCTGCCTGTGGTTCGACACCCAGGCCGAGGAAGCCGCCAATTTCTACACCGGGATCTTCACCGGCGCCAAGCTCGGCGCCGTCCACCGCTACACCGAGGCCGGCCCCGGTCCGGTCGGCTCGGTGCTGCTGGTGGAGTTCGAGCTCAACGGGCAGAAGTTCTCCGCCCTCAACGGCGGCCCGCAGTTCACGTTCAACGAGGCCGTCTCGATCGTGGTCCCCTGCGCGGACCAGGCCGAGGTGGACTACTACTGGGACCGCCTGGGCGACGGCGGCCACGAGATCGCCTGCGGCTGGATCAAGGACCGGTACGGCCTGTGCTGGCAGATCGTCCCGGGCGCGTTCTTCGACATGATCCGCGACGCGGACCCCGCCCGGGTCGCCCGGGTCACGAAGGTCATGCTGACCATGACCAAGTTCGACCTCGCCGCCCTGCAAGACGCCTTTGCCGGCCCGTGAGGCCGTGGCCGTTCCGTTATAAAGGCTCTTGAACCGGCGGTCACGAGAGCACGTGGTGACAGGTATGGGGAGCGTAAAGGGGACGTCACTGCCCCGGCGATCGTGGCTTGGGATCGCCGGGGCAGCACTACTCGTCGCCTCGGGGGCCATTCACCTGGACCTGTACCTGACCGGTTACCGCACCATTCCGACCATCGGGCCGCTGTTCTTGCTGCAGGTGATCGCCGCGTTCGTCCTGGCCGCGGCGATCCTGGTCACTGGCAACTGGCTGGCCGCCGCGGCCGGCGCCGGGTTCGCGGTGAGCACGCTGGGCGGCTACCTGCTGTCGCTGTGGGTGGGCCTGTTCGGTTTCACCGAGGTGCGGACCACCGCCGGGATCGTGGCCGGGATCATCGACGTCGCCGCCTTCGCCACCCTGGCCGTGGCCGCCGCGCCGGGCCTGCCGCGAATCCGCAGCCTCGGCCGTCGCGTCCTGCCCGCGGTCGCGGCCGCCTCGGTCGTCGCGCTCGCGCTGCTCGTCGCGGCCGTCGCCACGCCCAAGACCCAGCCGGTGGCGACCGGCCCGGACGTCCTGAAGGCCCGGGACGTGGCCGGCGTGAACCTGCTCACGAACGCCGGCGGGCTCACGCTGTACTGGTTCGCCCCGGACACCTCGGGCAAGTCGGTCTGCTACGGCAGCTGCGCCGCTTACTGGCCCCCGGTGACCGGAACCCCGTCGGCCGGACCCGGCGTCACCGGCAAGCTCGGCACCATCACCCGCACCGGCGGCGGCATTCAGGCCACCTACGACGGGCATCCGCTGTACACCTACATCGGCGACAACGCGCCCGGCCAGGCCAGCGGCAACAACATCAATCTGAACGGCGGCCTCTGGCACGACCTGCCGATCGCGGGATAATGTCCTGACCCCGAGCCCATCCCGGGAGGAGTCAGCATTTCCGAGCCGTTCCCCGAGCCGACCACTCCGGCCGGCTCGCGGGCCGAGGTCTTCCTGCGCTACCTGGACTACTTCCGGTCCCGGCTGGCCAGCAAGCTCCAGGCGCTGCCCGCCGCCGAACTGCGCCGCAGCAGGCTGCCGTCCGGCTGGACCCCGCTGGAGCTGGCCAAGCACCTGCGCTACATCGAGCTGCGCTGGCTGGAGTGGGGCTTCGAGGGCCGCGACGTCGGCGAACCGTGGGCCGACGCCGACGGCGACCGCTGGGCCGTCGGCCCGGACGAGACGCTGAGCGGCCTGCTGGCTGACCTAGCCGCCCAGGCCGCGCGGAGCCGGGCCATCATCGAGTCCCATGACCTGGCCGACGTGGGCCAGCCCGGCGACCGGTGGGACGGCGCCGACCCGGCCACCCTGGAGCGGGTCCTGTTCCACCTGCTGCAGGAGTACGCCAGGCACGTCGGTCACCTGGATATCGTCACCGAACTCGCGACCGGCCTGTCGCAAGAATTAAGACCTTTCGACCGAACGGCCCGTGATAACACCCGCCGCCGAACTCCTGCGCGCGAATCACCCGGGAGACGTTCGGGTGCCCCGCTATGATCCGGTGGTCTACGGGTGCCTGGGGGGGTGCGGAAGTCATGGTCGCAACCATGGACTGGAAAGCGATAGCGCTTCCATGGCATCACATAGCACGTCTCCGGCTGGTCCGCAGGTTGCTGAGCGCCCCGGTCGGTATCGTCGAGGCACCCGCCGGCTACGGCAAGTCGGTCCTGGCTTCTGAGCTGTCTGGTGCGCTCGGGAGCGGCTGCGTGTGGGTGGCGCTGGCGCCGGCCGACGACGAGGCCGCCGTCCTGGTCGGCTCGATCCGGCGCGCCGTGAAAGCTGCCCGGCTGTCGGACCTTTCCTCCGTGCTGGGCACCACGGACCCGGCGGGGTGGCCCGACCGGTTCCTCGACGCCCTCGTGGATCTCCACGAGCCGCTGCTGCTCGTGGTGGATGATGCCCACCATCTCACCACGCCGGAATGCGCGGCGCTCGTGCTTCGGCTGGCGTCCGGGATGCCCCCACCGCATCGCATGGTCGTGGTCGCCAGGCGGCTTCACCAGCGCCTGGAAACCCTGCGGGCCATTCCCGGTGCTGCGCAGCTCACGGCCGGCGATATCGCCTTCACCCGCGATGAGACGGCACAGCTGGCCGAGGTCCTGACCGGCAGCCGCCCGGGCGGGGGCGAGCTGGCGGCTCTGGTGGAGACCACCGGCGGCTGGGCCAGCGCGGTGGTGCTCGCCGCGCCGAACCGCGGCCCGACCTTAGGCCCGATCTCAGGCCTGGGCCATGGCCTGGACCTGGGGGTTCTCGCGGCAGGCCATCCCGCACGGGTCATGGGCAGCCTAGTTGAGAGCTTCCTCGGCCGCCTGTCCCGCGCAGATCGCAGCGCCGTGATTCAACTGTCCCACCTGCCCTACCTTTCGCCACACGTGGTCGAGGCGGTCACCGGGCGTTCCGGGCTGTTCGATCTCATGGTCGGGGCGGGCCTGCCGCTGGCGCGCACGGCCACGGGCTGGTGGGAAATACCCGGCCCGGTAGCCGCCCACCTCGCCCGGCGATCCCGGCTGCAACCCAAGTCGGCGCGTGCCGCGGCGGCGGCCTACGCCGCGGAAGGGGACCTGGTGGTGGCGCTCAGGCTCCTGGTGACTTCCGGATTGGCCGAGCAGGCCGCGTCGCTGATCGAGTCCCTCGCGCCCGCAGAGACCGAACAGCTCGGCTGGGCCGAGATGCACGCCGTGGTCGAAGCGCTCGGCGAGCGCGCCCTGGACCGCTACCCGCGCATCTTGCTGCACCTGGGCCGGGTCGCCGAGACCGGGTACCGGATGGACCTGCGCCGCGAGGCGCTCGAGCGAGCGCGGCGCATCGTCAGCCACGGCCGGGCGGACCCGCGGTTGGCGCGCGAGCTGGACGCCGAACGTGCCCGCGATCTCGTGTGGGATGAGACGACACGCGCCGAGGCGAGCGCGCTCGCCCGGGCGGTTATCGAGCAGGCCGGCGACGACGAGTCAGCCGCGCGGGCGCGGGCGCTCGACGCCCTGGGGCGGCTGCGGTCATGGTGGAGCGAGGACGGCCCGCACGAGGATGCCGAAGCCATGCTGGAGGAGTCCGCCCGGCTGGCGAACCGGATCGGCCAGCCCATCTGGGCCGCACGCGCGCTGGTGCCGCTGGCCATGGGGCTTCATTTCGCGCAGTGCCGTTATGACCGGGCGCTGGCCATCATCGACCGGGCGCTGGCCCTGCTTCCCGCTCGGACCCCGTACCGCTCCACGGTGCTCAACTTCCGCGTGAGCATCCTGAGCGAGCTCGGGCGGTTCCGCGAGGCCGCCGCCGACGTCGCGCAGATGCGGGGCATCGCGGCCGCCATCGGGGAAGAGTGGCTCTACGCCTGCGCCTCCTGGTCCGATGCCGAGCTGTCCTCCGCATCGGGTGACCGGGAAGCTACCGTCCGGGCCGTCCTCGACGTCCACCGGCACCGGGCCGCCTGGTTCGACGAGACGCCAGGCACCGAGTTCCTGGCGCGGGCCGCGGAGTACCTCGACCGGGTCGGAGAGCACCAGATGGCGGCCGAGCACCTGCGCCAGGCCCGATCACGCGCGGTCGGCTTCGAACGGGTGGTGCGGGTCTACGAGGCGGCCGTGCTGGGGCGATCGGGCGACCCGGCGGAGGCCGAGCAGATCATCGCCGCCACCCTGGCGCGACCCGACCTCGATCCGCAGGAACGCTGGCCGATCATGGTGCTGCGCGCGTACGCCGCTCTGCGCGCCGGCGACCCGGCCGCCGGGGCGCTCGCCGCGTCGGCGTTTGACACCTGCCGGACCCTGGGCGTTCCCGAGGGTCCGCTGCGGCGAGAGCCAGTCGTCGCCGAGGCGCTGTTGCCGGTCGCCGCCGCCGCCGGGTCAACGGCCGCCGCGGATCTGCTAGGCGGCGCCGCCACGTACACGGTCAGCCTGCTGGGGGGTTTTGAGTTGCGTCGCCACCGGCGCCGCATCGACCTTCCGGCTGGGCGCCCGGCGAAGGCGGTACGCGCGGTGGCCGCTTCCGGGGGCAAGGTCCACGTCGAAGTGCTCATCGAGGTGCTCTGGCCGGACGTCGACCTCGCCACCGGCCGCAACCGGCTGAAGAACCTGCTCAGCCGGCTCAGGGCGGCCGCCGGGGACGTGCTCGTGCGCGAGGGCGACATGATCCGCCTCGCCTCGTGCGCCGAGTCCGACGCCGCCCTGTTCGAGGCCGAAGCCGGCCACGCGCTGGCGGCCTGGTCAGCGGGAGAGCGCGACCGGGCGGCGGCCATCGGCCTGTCTGCCCTGTCCCGCTACCACGGCGAGCTGCTGCCCGCCGACCGTTATGAGCCCTGGGCCAGCCAGTCCCGGGAGCGGGTCAGGCTCAGGTACCTGGAACTGCTCGACCTGCTGACCGCCCGCGCCCAAGCCGAGGGCGAAGTAGACGACGCGATCCGCCTGATGCAGCGGGCGATCGACGCCGAGCCCTACGACGAACACCGTTACGTTCGCCTGGCGGACCTGCTGGCCTCGCAGGGCCGGGCGGGGTCGGCTCGGGCCGCCCTGCGCCAGGCCCGGGCGGCGCTCGGCGAACTCGACCTCGATTCTGCTGACCCCGCCTCCGTTTAACCGCGGTTGGACCGGCCCGCCTTAAGGTGCGGCGCAAGTCCCTCCGCAGGAGAAACGGCAAGGAGCCTCCTGAGGAGAAACAGCAAGGAGATGGGGGAACGCAATGATACGAAGAAACCGTAAAACCACGGGCCCCGCCCGCATCGCGGCTAGAGCGGGTGCCCTGGGGGTGGTCACCGCCCTGGCCCTGCTCGGCGTGGCGGGTGGCACCGCCAGGGCGGCGACCGAGGTGAGCCTGGCCACGCTCCAGGTGAGCTCGCTGTCCGCATCGGCCACCGACGTCACCTATACCGTCAACTTCGCCACGCCCAGCGCGCTGGCCAGCGGGACGTCGACCATCACCCTGCAGGCAGCCGCCGGGACCACCCTGCCGGCCTCGGGGAGTGTCTGCTATGGCGTCACCGACGACGCCACCACCGCCACCGGGTGCGGAGCCGTCACGGTGACCGGCACCACCGCGGTGATCACGCTGCCGGTGAACGTCGCCGCGGGTGACCCGGTGTCGGTTCTCGTCCCCGGCGTCGCCAACCCGACCTCCGCCGGGTCGGATAACCTGACCGTCGCGACGAGCGCCGACACCACGGCGGTAAGCCTGCCCTACACCGTGGCCGGCGAGCACGCGGTCACCAGCGCGTCGCTCCACGTGTCCTCGTCGTCAGCCGGCGCCAGCGGCCTCACTTACGCCGTCACGTTCGCCAACCCCGACCGGCTGACCAGGGGCTCTGCGGTCATCGTCACGTTCCCCACCGGGGCGGTGCCGCCGGCCAGCGGCGGCTGCTCGGTGGTCGGCTTCACCGACGACACCGACGGCACCACGGGCTGCCCGACCTACAGCCTCAACGGCACGACGGCGACCATCACGGGCCTGCAGGCCAACCCGGACGACCTGACCACCATCACCATCGCCGGGGTGACCAGTCCCTCCCTCAGCGGGAAAAAGGACGTAACGCTGTCCACGACCGCGGATCCCAAGCTGGTCACGCTCAGCTATTCGCCGGTCGCCTCCGAATCGGTGGCCAACCCGTTCCTCCACCTCAGCTCCTACACCGGATCGGCCACCAACGTGACCTGGACGGTCGGCTTCACCGCCCCCGATCGCCTGATCGACAGCGAAGTGGCGGCCAGTTCGTCCACGGTGATTCTCACCGCGCCGGCCGGCACCGTGTTCCCGGCTTCCGGGTGTGACTACACCTTCATCGACGCCGGCCCGGGCGCCTCGCAGGGCCCGGAAAACGGCTGCGCGGGCGCCACCGTGTCTGGTACGACCGTCGCCGTCACGGCCGGATTCGACACCAATCCCGGCAACACCATCTTCGTCGTGATCAAGGGGGTCAAGAACCCGGCCACCATGAGCACCGTCGCCGTCTCCACCAGCGCCGATCCCAAGACCATCAGCCTGCCGCTGACCGGCGCGACGGCGATGTCGGCCACGGACGCGCTGAGCTCGACCTCGGCCTCGGCGACGAGCGTGCTGTACGCCGAGACCTTCGCGTCGACCGCGGCGCTCACCGACGGCGCGTCCACCCTGACCCTGACCTCGGCCGGAGCGACCTTCCCGCTGTGCTCGGCCAGCGGCCAGTACATCGTTATCGACGACACGACCGGTGCCGACGTGAGCGTGTGCCCGGTGGGCGGAAGCTCGCCAGGCTCATCGATTAAACTTTCTTACGACGGAACGACCACCAAGTCCGGCGACGAGATCACGGTCCTCGCCTACGGCGTCGCGAACGCGACCAGCACTGGCAGCAAGACGTTCGCGGTGACGACGACACCCTCGGCGGGCGGGGCATCGCTGCCCTTCACCCTGACGGCCGCGACGTCCGTCAGTTCGGCCATCCTCAGGCCGGTCTCGACGGCAGCGTCCGCCACCGACCTCGCCTACGCGGCGACGTTCAAGGTGGCGAACGGGTTTACCGTCAACGGCGCCGGCGATGACTTCTCGACGTTCACGCTCGAGGCCGCGTCCGGCACGACGTTCCCGGCCAGCGGGTTCGCGGAGGTGTTCAACGACAACACCGGAGCGGGCGGCGGCGCCAGCTACAGCGGCTCCGGCGCGACCGCCACCATACTCCCGCCGTCGGGCGGGAACATGGGAGGCGGGCCTGGCGACGAGATCAGCGTCATCGTCTTCGGCGTCGCGAACCCGTCCACGAGCGGGGCCGACACCGGGTCGCTGTTCACGACGTCGGACCCCACGGCATCCTCCGCCAGCTACACGCTCACCGGGGCGAAATCGGTGTCCCATGACATCCTGCAGCTGAGCTCGCTCACCGGTGGGGCGTCGGATGTGACCTACTCGGTCACGTTCGGTACGTCCAACGGCCTCGTCTCCGTCTCGAACCCGGGCTCGACGATCTCGTTGACCCTGCCGGCGGGCACCGGCATGCCACCCAACGGCAGCGTGGACGTGACCGACAACACCACGGGCCAGTCCTGTGGCGGCTCCCTGACCAGCAGCGGAACCACAGCAACGGTCGCCATCAGCTCGGGCAGCTGCCCGCAGGAGCTGGGCGCGGGAGACGTGGTCACGCTCGTCCTGACCGGCGTCACGAACGCACCCAGCCTGAAAACGCACATTACGCTATCGACCAGTTCCGATCCGGAGCCGGTCACCACGGCCCTGCCCTAAGTACCACCTCTAACGCGGATGGCGCGGTACGCCTGGAGCACTCCCGGTGTACCGCGCCTTCCGGCGTACTGCGACTCCGGGCGTCCCGCGGCGCCCCGGCATACCCGCGGCTCCGGGCGTACCGCGCCGCCCCGGCGCTAGCCGGTCTCTTCCGCCACGCACAGGTTGACGCACTCGCCGAGGCCCTCGATCCAGGTCCGCAGCGTGTTGCCGGGTTGCAGGTAGACCGGAGGCTTGCGGGCGTTGCCCACCCCGCCGGGCGTACCGGTGGCGATCAGGTCACCCGGCCGCAAGGTGATCGCCTGGCTCGCGTAGGCGACGATCTCCGCCGGGCCGAACAGCAGGTCCGAGGTCCGCGACTGCTGCATCACCGCCCCGTTGACCTCGCAGCGGACCTCCAGGTCGGCCGCGTCCCCGACCTCGTCCGGCGTGACCAGATAGGGCCCGGCCGGCGTGGTGCGCTGGAACATCTTGCCTTGCAGCCACTGCAGGGTGCGACTCTGCCAGTCTCGCATCGATACGTCGTTGACCACCGTGTACCCCGCGATGGCGGCCGCGGCCTCGGCGGCCGTGGCCCGGTACACCGGCCGCCCGATGATGACGCCGAGCTCGACCTCCCAGTCGACCTTCTCGCTCACCGACGGCAGCACCAGGTCGTCGCGGGGGCCCGTCAAGGTGTCGGCGAACTTGGCGAACAGCGTCGGATACTCAGGCAGTTCCCGACCGGTCTCCAAGATGTGCGCCCGGTAGTTCAGGCCCACGCAGATGATCTTGCCCGGCCGCGGCACCACCGGCGCGAAGTCCGCCTCCGCCGCCGATACCGGCTCCGCTCTCTCCCGCCGCTGTCCCTCGCCGCCGCCGGCGAGCCACTCGCCCACATCGGCGGCATCCAGCGGGATAAGAAGGTCCCCCTCCAGCTGCGCCGCGGTCGTCCCGGCCTGAGTCCTGATGGTCGCCAGTCGCATAGCGCAGACTCTAGCGCGCGCCGTCCGGCCGCTCACGACGTCGTGGCCACAACGACGCTGTTGCCTAACCGCGCAGCCCGCCGCGGCCGGGTCGCAAACGGGCCGCGACCCGCCGCCGCCGGGCGGCGGCCGGGCCGCGAACGGCCGATATATGATTTTGCCCACGATGACAGCCCTGGAACGGGTTCCCGGCAAGGTCGTCGCGGTGCACGCCAGCTACCGGAGCCGCGCGGCCGAGCGCGGCACGATGCCAGCCTGGCCGTCGTATTTCCTCAAGCCCGCCTCCTCGCTGGCCGCCAGCGGCGATCCCGTCGCGCGCCCGCCCGGCTGCGAACTGCTCGCCTTCGAGGGCGAGGTGGCCCTGGTCATCGGCCGCCGCGCCCGCCGGGTCCGTCCGGCCGACGGCTGGGACCACGTGGCCCACCTCACCGCCGCGAACGACTTCGGCGTCTACGACCTGCGCTACGCCGACCGCGGCTCCAACCTCCGGTCCAAGGGGATAGACGGCTTCACCCCGATCGGCCCGCGGCTGCTCGACGCCCGCGCCGTCGACCAACAGGCGCTGCGCCTGCGCACCTGGGTCAACGGAGACCTGGCCCAGGACGCCTGGCCCGCCCGAGACATGCTGTTCGGCTTCGGCGATATCGTGGCCGACCTGTCCCGCCTGCTCACCCTGGAACCCGGCGACGTGATCCTGACCGGCACGCCCACCGGCTCGACCGTGGTGATCCCCGGCGACCTGGTCGAGGTCGAGGTCAGCGCCGGGGACCTGTCCTCCGGCCGGCTCCGCAGCCCGATCGTCGCGGCCGACTACCGGCTGGACCCGCCCGGCGCCATGCCCCGCGCCGACGACGCCGAACGCGTCGCTGCCTACGGCGCCGTGCACCAGCCCCCCGCCCCCCACCAAGAAATCCTGGCCGGCCTGCGCGAGGTTTCCACCGCCACCCTCGCCGCCGTGGCCCGCAAACGCGGCCTGAACACCGTCACCCTGGATGGCCTGCGCTCCACCAAGCCCGGCACCCCGATGGTCGGCTACGCCCGCACGCTCCGCTACCTGCCCCTGCGCGAGGACCTGTCCGCAGCGTACGGCGGGGGCATGAACGCCCAGAAGCGCGCGATCGAGGCGATCCGGCCCGGCGAGGTCCTGGTCGTCGAGGCTCGCGGCGACTCCACTGCGGGCACCGTCGGCGACATCCTGGCCCTGCGCGCCCAGGTGCGCGGCGCGGCCGGCATCGTCACCGACGGCGCGATCCGGGACAGCGCTGCCCTGGCCGCGCTGGACCTGCCCATTTACTACGCCGCGGTCCACCCGGCCGTCCTCGGCCGCCGGCACGTCCCCTGGGAAACCGGGGTCACCGTGGCCTGCGCCGGCGTGACCATCCAGCCCGGCGACCTCCTGGTCGGCGACGCCGACGGCGTCGTGGTCCTACCCCCCAAGATCGCCGCCGACGTCCTGGCCGAAGCCCGCGAGCAAGAGCGCCAGGAACAGTTCATCGCCGCCCGCGTCGCCGCTGGCGAGAGCATCGACGGCCTGTTCCCCCTCCCCGAAGCCCGCCGCCCCGACTACCAAGCCTGGCGGGAACGGCAGTGACCTTCCGGTCCGGGCTCCCAGCCAAGCTTGAGCACTTCATCGGCGGCGCGCACACCCCCAGCACGGACGGCGCGACGTTCGAGGTCGCGGACCCGGTGACCAACCGGCCGTACGCCGCGGTCGCGGCGGGCGGCCCGGCCGACGTCGACCACGCCGTCGCCATGGCCAGCGACGCGTTCACCGAAGGCCCCTGGCCCACGATGCCCGGACGCGACCGAGCCCGCATCCTGACCAAGATCGCGGACGGTATCGAGGCCCGCGCCCAGCGGATCGCCGAACTCGAGACGTTCGACACCGGCCTGCCGGTCACCCAGGCCCGCGGTCAGGCGGCCCGCGCCGCGGAGAACTTCCGGTTCTTCGCCGACCTGGCCGTCACCGGGCACGAAGATGCCTTCCGGACCAACGAACAGTTCGGCTACGTGATCCGCCAGCCCGCCGGGGTGGCGGGCCTGATCACCCCGTGGAACACCCCGTTCATGCTGGCCACCTGGAAGCTCGCTCCCGCGCTGGCCGCGGGCTGCACGGTGGTGCTCAAGCCGGCCGAGTGGACCCCGCTGTCGGCCAGCCTGCTGCCGGAGATCATGACCGAGGCAGGCCTACCCGACGGCGCGTTCAACCTGGTGCACGGCATCGGTGAGGTGGCCGGCGCCGCGCTCGTCGCGCACCCGGACGTGCCCCGTATCTCGTTCACCGGCGAGACCAGCACGGGCCGCACGATCATGGCCGCCGCCGCGCCGCACCTCAAGGGCCTGTCCATGGAACTGGGCGGCAAATCGCCGTGCGTCATCTTCGCCGACGCCGATCTGGACCAGGCCATCGACAGCGCCCTGTTCGGCGTGTTCTCGCTGAATGGCGAGCGGTGTACGGCGGGTTCGAGAATTTTGGCCGAACGGCCCGTCTACCACGATCTGGTCACCCGGCTCGCCGCCCGCGCCGAACGCATCCGGGTGGGCGACCCGGCCGACCCGGCCACCGAGATCGGCGCGCTGGTGCACCCCGACCACTACGCCCGGGTCCTGTCCTACGTGCAGGCGGGCCTCGACGAGGGCGCCCGCCTGGTCGCCGGCGGGGCCCGGCCCGCAACCCAGCCCACCGGAAACTACCTGGCCGCCACGGTTTTCGCCGACGTCGAGCCGTGGATGCGGATCTTCCGCGAGGAGATCTTCGGCCCGGTGGTGTGCGTGACCCCGTTCGACGACGAGGCCGAGGCGATCGCCCTGGCCAACGACACCGCCTACGGGCTGGCCGCGTACCTGTGGACCAGGAACCTGGCCCGCGCGCACCGGCTGGCGGGAGCGGTCGAGTCCGGGATGACCTGGATCAACTCGCACAACGTGCGGGACCTGCGCACCCCGTTCGGCGGCGTGAAGGCCAGCGGGCTGGGCCGTGAGGGCGGGGCGCACAGCCTGGACTTTTACACCGAGTCGCGGATCGTCCACGTGCCGCTGGCCGATACCCGCGTCCCCCGGTTCGGAGCGTGAGCATGGTCCCGCCGGTCCCGCCGGACCCGGTCCCGCCCGACATCGTGCGGGCCGCCTACGCCGAACTGGCGCCGGGCGGTGGGTCCGTGTGGCCGGAGCAGCACCGATGGAACATCGGTGTCGTCAAGGCGGCAGCGATGGAACATTGGTGCCGCTGCGGTCCCGGCCGGGGTGGGGC
>PLDT01000015.1:0-3974 GCA_003136255.1 Actinomycetota bacterium | reverse complement strand
CCCTCGTTCGGGTCGTACAGCCTCGCCGCCAAGGCGGTGATCGTGGTCTTGCCGGCGCCCGACGGGCCGACCAAGGCGGTCAGCTGCCCGGACCGCGCGCGGAAGCTCACGTCGTGCAGCACCCCCGCCGCGGAGGCCGGGCGCTCGGGCGCGCGCAGCGCGATCGACTCCAGCGAGGCCAGAGACACCTCGCTCGCCGACGGATAGCGGAACGATACGTCGTCGAACTCGATCTCCGGCGCGACGAGCCCGTCTGCGGATTGCGCCCTCGCGGGCAGGACCACCGCGTCTGGCCGTTCAGCGATCAGCGGCTTAAGGTCGAGGACCTCGAACACTCGGTCAAAGCTGACCAGCGCGGTCATCACGCTGATCTGGACGTTGGACAGCGAGGCGATCGGGCCGTACACCCTGACCAGCAGCTGGGCCAGCGCGACCAGGGTGCCGACCTTGAGGGCGCCGCTGACGGCCAGGCTGCCGCCGAATCCGTAGACCACCGCGGTGGCGAGCGCGGCCAGCAGTGACAGCGAGATGAAGAACACCGATCCGTACATCCTCTGGACGACGCCGATGTCGCGCACCCGCCCGGCCCGCTCGGCGAAGACCTCGGACTCCTCGCGAGGCCGGCCGAACAGCTTGACCAGCATGGCGCCCGCCACGTTGAAGCGCTCGGTCATGGTCGAGCCCATCGCCGCGTCGAGTTGCATCGACTCGCGGGTGAGCCGCTGCAGCCTGCGTCCGACGCGGCGGGCCGGGAGCAGGAACAGCGGGATCAGCACCAGTGCGATGAGGCTGATCTGCCAGGACAGCAGGAACATGGTGACCAGGATCGCGCCCACGGTCAGAATGTTGGAGACCACCGAGGACATGGTGGAGGTGATGGCCTGCTGCGCGCCGATCACGTCGCTGTTGAGCCGGGAGACCAACGACCCGGTCTGCGCCCGGGTGAAGAACGCGATCGGCTGCTGCTGCACGTGGCTGAACACCTCGGTGCGCAGGTCATAGATGAGACCCTCGCCGATCCGGGCGGAATACCAGGGCATGGCGAAGCCGAGGAAGGCGTCGAACACCGCGACCGCGGCGACCGCCGACGCGATGCCGATCACGGTAGCCAGGTGATGACCGAGGATCCCGTTGTCGATGATCGCCCGCAGCAGCAGCGGGTTAACCACCGTGATGAGCGCGTCGAGGATGGTGACGATCAGGAACAGCGAGAGCCACAGCCGGTAGGGCTTGGCGTACCCTGCGATCCGGCGGACGATTCCTGGCTTCAGCTTCTGCTGGGTCACCGACGGGTCCTGCCGGAAGGATCGCATCATGCTGATGTTCGGCCGCCCGTACATGCCCTGGAGAACCTCCCGAGGGGGTCAATTCGTTCCCGTACCGGGCCGGAACGCTATCAGCTAGCAGCGAACTGAGAAAGAAAATGTGCCGGTGGCTGTCCGGGCGGGGTCCCGGGGGCCGTGGGTTCCACGGATCCGGGCCGGTGCCACCGGGCGCGGTGCGCTATACCTTGGCTTTGCTACTGCGGGTTGCGCCGCCGCGCCCGCGCAACGTCACGCCGGTCTCGGTGAGAATCCGGTGGACGAAGCCGTAGGACCTTCCTGTCGAGGCAGCGAGGGAACGGATGCTCTCGCCGTTGTCATACCTCTTGCCGAGAAGCGTCGCCAGCTTGCTACGGTCCACGCCGGTAACCCGCGTGCCTTTCTTGAGGGTGGTCTCGGCCACTTGCACCTCCGGTTTGCTGAAGTCAGGTAGTCCTCCTCCGCAATGATCAGGCATGACCCGGGGATTGACTACCCAGATCAGCTCAAATGAGCACCTATTTTTTATCCGGCCATGGCGGAATCGTTGCCTTTGCCCGGAGAGTTACCGCACGGTAGGTATTTACGCAAGTGCTACGAGATCTGCGAAATCTTCACTCCATGCGTCTTCCACGCCGTCGGGCAGGACGATAACGCGTTCCGGTGAAAGCGCCTCAACCGCACCTTCATCATGCGTCACAAGTACTATCGCGCCGCCGAAGCTTCTCAGCGCGGCGAGAACCTCTTCCCGGCTGGCCGGATCGAGGTTGTTGGTCGGCTCGTCGAGCAGTAGCACGTTAGCGCCTGATACAACAAGAAGAGCGAGGGCGAGTCTGGTCTTCTCGCCGCCGGAAAGCACTCCCGCGGGCTTTTCCACATCATCGCCGGAGAACAGGAATGACCCGAGAACCTTCCGCTGCTCCGATTCGGTAAGATCCGGCGCGGCGGTACGCATGTGCGCCAGGACGGTGCGCTCGGTTTCCAGCGTCTCATGCTCTTGCGCGTAGTATCCAAGGCTGAGGCCGTGGCCGGGCGTCACTTGTCCGGTATCCGGAGCTTCCAGCCCGGCTAGCAGCCGGAGCAGGGTCGTCTTTCCCGCGCCGTTGAGGCCGAGCACCACCACCCGGCTGCCCCGGTCGACGGCCACGTCCACGCCGGCGAACACCTCGGTCGACCCGTAGGACTTGGACAGGCCGGTGGCGGTCAGCGGAGTGCGGCCGCACGGCGTGGGCACCGGGAAGCGGAGCCTGGCCACCCGGTCCGTGGCGCGCTCGGCCTCGACCCCGGCCAGCATCCGCTCGGCCCGGCGCTGCATGTTCTGCGCCGCCCGGGCCTTGGTGGCCTTGGCCCGCATCTTGTCGGCCTGCGTCATCAGCGCGCTCGCCTGCCGGCCCACGTTGACCCGCTCCCGCCGGCGGCGCCGCTCGTCGGTCTCGCGCTGTTGCAGGTAGGCCTGCCAGCCCAGGTTGTACATGTCCAGACAGGCCCGCTGCGCGTCCAGGTAGAACACCTTGTTGACCACGTCGGCCAGCAGCGCCACGTCGTGGCTGATCACCACCAGGCCGCCGCGGTAGCTCTTGAGGTGATCACGGAGCCAGGCCACCGAGTCGGCGTCCAGGTGGTTGGTCGGCTCGTCCAGCAGCATCGTCTCGGAACCGGAGAACAGGATCCGGGCCAGTTCGACCCGGCGCCGCTGGCCACCGGACAGGGTGTGCAGAGCTTGGTGCAGCACCCGGTCGGGCAGGCCCAGGCTGGCCGTGATCGAGGCGGCCTGTGATTCCGCGGCGTACCCGCCGAGCACCGCAAGTCGCTCCTCCAAGCGGCCGTACCGGCGGATGGCCTCGGCTGCGGCACCGGAGTCGGGATCGGCCATCTGGGCCTCCGCGGCGCGCAGGTCAGCCCGGAGCTGATCGAGCCCGCGGGCCGACAGGACCCGATCGATGGCCAGCGTATTCAGGTCCCCGGTGCGAGGGTCCTGCGGCAGGTACCCGACCGTGCCGGACCGGCGGACCCCGCCCGCGGCCGGCTGCACCTGTCCGGCCAGCACCTTGGCCAGGGTGGTCTTCCCGGCGCCATTGCGGCCCACCAGGCCGATCCGGTCTCCCGCGGCCACCTGGAACGACGCGCCTTCCAGCAATAGGCGCGCGCCAGCCCGCAGTTCGATGTCACTGGCCACGATCATGATTCAGCTGCTCCTGCTTAACGGACGGAAACGGACAGACCTCTCCCCTTGAGCGTCTCCTCAGTCCGTCGTCGGCAGCACGCTCCCAGTCTACGTGACGGGCTCAGGTAGGGCCATCGGATTCCGGCTCGGTCAGCCGAATCCGGACGGCCAGGAACGAGCTCGGACTCTCCGTCAGGACGGCTAGCCGCGGGTCGGGCACGGTGAGGAAACGGTCGGTGGCCCGGCCGAGGTACGGCGCCAGCCGGGGATCGTCGCGGATTCCCGCGATGGACCTCTTGTCCCCGCCCAGGACCAGCTGGTCCAGGTGGTACGGCCCGAAGATCCCGGCCGCGGCCGCGGCGGCGGCGCGCAGCGCGGTCGCGGCCTGGTTCTCCCGACGCCGGGCGAAGCGGTGCTGGGACCAGCCGCCCGCCGCGCTCCGGCCGTGGACCGGCCGGTGCCCCGTCTTCGAGCTCACCAGCCGCGGCGGTGAGCCGGTGAAGACGCCG
>PLDT01000012.1:0-2907 GCA_003136255.1 Actinomycetota bacterium | reverse complement strand
GCTCGGCCGCCGGCTGCCCGGATCTCGGCCACGGGCAGATCACCGCTGGCTTTGTCGCGTCCCGATACCGCTACGTGAATCCCTGATGCGGCGAGTTCGAGCGCGGTCGCCCGGCCGATGCCGCTGGTGGCCCCGGTGACCAGCGCGGTTGACGGGCTGGAGATGGTCGAAGTCATGCGAACCGCTTCCTCTAGTTTTGGCTTGAACAAGCCAATCCTGCGCACACTGTTTTTGGCTTGTCAAGGCCAAAATCGGTAAGGTGAGGTGATGGCCACAGCAAACGCATCCGCCGGGCGGCTCACCCGTAAGGGGCTCGCGACGCGAGCGCGGATCGTGGCAGTCGCAGCGGAGCTGATGTTCCGCCACGGCGTAGCCGGCACCAGCAACGAAGACGTCCTCGCGGCCGCGCATGTCAGCAATTCGCAGCTGTACCACTACTTCCCCGACAAGAACGCGCTGGTGCACGCCGTGATCGAGCATCAAGCCGACGGGATCATCGACGGCCAGCGGCCGCTGCTCGACCAGTTGGACTCTCTCGCCGCGTTCCGGCAGTGGCGCGACATGCTTGTCGACCTGCAAAGACAACGGCACTGCGAGGGCGGGTGCCCGCTCGGGTCACTGTCCAGCGAACTTGCCGAGACCGACGAACCCGCCCGGACCGCGCTCGCCGCCAGCTTCGATCGCTGGGAAGCCCCGATCCGCAACGGGCTCCGGCGCATGCGAGATAGGGGCGAGCTGCAAGGCAACACCGATGTCGACCGGCTCGCGCTGGGAACCCTCGCTGCCCTGCAGGGTGGCTTGCTGCTCACCCAGGCCAAACGCGATACCGGTCCCCTCGAAGCGGCACTCGACCTCGCGATCGGTCAGATCAGCTGCCACCTCACCTGAGGTCTGGAGGGTCAATATGCGTGCCTCGGCGCGGCCCATCCCGCCAGGACGCGCCGCGCGTCCTCAGAAGATAAAGGGGATCAGCATTTTCGTGGACTGCTGGTACTCCGGATAGGCGCTGGGGAAGAGCCTGGTCATATTGCGCTCCTCCACGAAGGCGCTGTAGATGAAGTACCCGCCGATCAGTGCCACGGCGATCAGCCACCAGACGCTGACGGCGATCGCCGAGCCGATCAGCGCCAGCAGGATGCCGGCGTAAATCGGGTGCCGGATCGTCCGGTACGGGCCGGATGTGACCAGCTCGGGGTCTTCCTTCGTGGACGTCGGCATTCCCCAGTTCCGGCCGAGGTAGATCCGCGCCCAGACGGCCAGTCCCAGGCCGAGGACCCAGATGGCGAGGCCAACGCCCCACAGGACCGGGTCTGTGACGTATCCGACGCCATGCCCCTTCAGCACCCGCAGCCGGACCAGGAGCACGACGACCAGGATGAGCACCACCCGGACGCCCGCGAAGCGCGCCCAGTTGCCCCGCCCCCGCTGTCCCCGCTTGACCCCGGCGGATGCGGCGAACCAGCCCACCCAGAAGATGACCCAGCCCACGCCGATCACGATGTCAACCACTCGCATCGAAGTACCCCTCCGTTCGCTACCGGGCCCGCAGCGGGAAGGCGAAGTCGGCGCCGGCGCGCCTGCTGAGGTCGGTCACTGGCGCGGCGGTAGTCAGGAGGGTAACGCGCAGGGGCAGGTCACCGGACTGCCGCTGCTGCTCGGCCGCCCAGGCCGTGAACGAGTCCCCGATGAGCTGCTCCTGCGCCGCCGTCATCGGGTCCTGTGGCAGCTGAATGTAGGCCTCCTGGTGCGCAGGCTCGGTGCGCAGGGTGAGTCCGGGGAAACTGGCGGCGAGCTGGCCGGCTAGGTCCTGCGGCACCGGCCAGCAGAACTCCACCGGGCCGTCGCTGTCCTGGTTCACCTCCCCGTAGTAGATCAGGAACGCGGCCCCGGCGATGCCGTCTACCCGCGGCGTCGGGTGGGCCTTGATCATGCCGATGACCTCCTTGCCCAGGTCCCAGACTTCCTGCTCAGTGCTGGCATGCCGCAGCAGGCAGAGCAGGCTGCGGGCGGGGATATCGCGGACCTTGACCTCGTACATGACGTTCCTCTTTCCAGCCAGCCGGTCAACCAGGTAGCCGGCCAGGTCCCGGCGGGTACCATGATCGGCTTCCGCCCCTGACCAGTAAGCGCCGACTTGCGCCGCAGCGGCCTCCGGCTCCAGGCTGAGGATCAGCTGGATCTGCGCCAGCGGCACTCCGATCTGGCGCAGCGACGCGACCAGCCGGGCGTTGTCCAGCTGACCGGCGGCATACCAGCGGTAACCAGAGTCCGGATCGACCTGGGCGGGCGGCAGCAGTCCCAGCTCGTCATACAGGCGCAGCGCCTTCGCCGACAGCCGGGACAGCCTGGCGAACTCACCGATGCTCATCAGGTTCACGGACGGCTCCCTCGTGCCGGGCCCACGTCCGGCTCTCCAGACTGTGCGGCTTCCCCCAGGGTCAAAGTCAAATTAGCGGTCTGCCGCCCTGCCGGTCGGAGATGCAGTAGCTTCCTGGCACTGCTTGGGGCAGGAGCCGGCGTTGGTCAGGGTCTGATTCGCCGTGCTCGCACGTGAGCCCGGCCAGCCGGGAAGAGCCCGCCAGCGCGGGAAGAACAGGAGTACCTCCGGATGCGGGCGGAAGGCCCTGGGCGGACAGGACGGAGATTGATCGCGGCTGGACCCAGGACACCGACGATGAGCAGGCGGTCCGGGCTGCTGCTGGTGTGCTGCGTGTTGCTGGCCGCGTGTTCACCCACCCAGGAAGAGGGGTCACGCCAACTCCGCCCACATCCGGCCCGCCCAGCGGCTGGTCATCGAGGCCACTGTGAACCTGTGATGGCTCCGGGCTGTCTCCAGCGGCACATCGTGCCCGCTAGTCAACCAGAGCATCATTTACCGGGAAGATCCGGGCTTCCGGGAGTAAAAAG
>PLDT01000229.1:7939-8788 GCA_003136255.1 Actinomycetota bacterium | reverse complement strand
GGTGTCACCCGTCCTCAGTAACATCTACCTGAATAAGCTCGACGAGTTCGTCGAGAGGGACCTGATCCCGCGATACACGCGGGGAGCCAGCCGGGCACGCAACCTCGGGTACATGAGGATAAGAGCCCGGCGGGACAGCGCGCGGCGGCGCGGGGACCAGGCCGCGGCCCGGGACCTGACACACCAGATGCGCACGCTCCCCTCCATCGATCCGATGGACCCCGGATACCGGCGGCTGCGGTACATAAGGTACGCAGATGACCACATCCTGGGGTTCATCGGGCCGAAGGCCGAAGCCGAGCAGATCAAGGCCGAACTGGCGGCGTTCCTCCGGGAGACCCTCGGGCTGGAACTCAGCCAGGACAAGACCCTGATCAGCCACGCCCGCACCCAGCCGGCGCGGTTCCTCGGCTACCACATCATCGTCCAGCACTGCGACACCCGGATCACCTACGGCCGCCGGTCGGCCAACGGGAGAATCGCGCTGCGCGTGCCGCCGGATGTGATCAAGGCCAAGATCGCCCCCTACCGGCGCCGGGGCAAACCCTGGCACCGGAACAGGCTGCAGAACCTGGACGACTACGACATCGCCCGGATCTACGGTGCCGAATACCGGGGCATCACCGGCTACTACCTGCTCGCCCAGGACGTCTGGCGGCTCGGCACCTTGTGCTGGTACGCCCAGACATCGATGCTGAAAACCCTGGCCGCCAAGCACAAGTCCTCCGTGGCCAAGATGGCCGCCCGCTACAAGGCGAAAGTTATCACCGGCCACGGCCCCAGGACCTGCTTCGAAGCCAGACGGCACCGCGAGGGCAAGAAGGACCTGGTAGCACGGTTCGGCGGGAT
>PLDT01000229.1:0-7872 GCA_003136255.1 Actinomycetota bacterium | reverse complement strand
GCGAACCCCGTCGCGCACGCGGCATAAATCGCTGGAGAGCCCGGTGCATTGAAAGGTGCATGCCGGGTTCGGAGGGAGGCTGCCCGGAAAAGGCCTAGGTTCATGCAGCATGAACCCGGGACCTCGCCGGGCAGCCCACCCTACGCTGCCACGCGTGCGGCGAGCGTGGTTGACCGGTGCCCGGCAGTGCCGGTGAGTACTTAGCTCTGGAGAGCGGTTACGCGTTGCGGGCCGATTGTGGTGGGTTCTGCGGTGACCCGATGCGCCCGTGCCCTTGGTTCGTTGCGCCTAGCCCGCCTGCCGGGTTACGGCCGGGCCTCCAGCACCATGTTGAACTGGTTCTCGGCTACCCTGCGGACGTGGCTGTACCCGGCTTCAGCCAGCACGGCGCGCAGCTGTGATTCACCGGCTTGCGAGCCGAGGCCGAGACCGACGGGCTGGGAGAGCGAGGCGGGGACGCACAGGAACGTTGACGCCGCGTAGCTCATCGCCGCTGTCGGGCTCGCCAGATTAGCGGCCAGGTCATCGCCGGCGGTGAGTGGCTCGACGAGCATCAGCGTGCCGCCTGGCGCAAGCGCCGCGCGAGCGTGGGCCGCGGCCCCGACAGGATCGCCAAGATCATGCAGAACGTCGAAGAAGCAGACCAGGTCGTAGCCGTCGGCAGGGTAGCGGCCGGCCTCGGCGACTTCGAACCGGACGAGGTCGGCTACCCCGGCTTTGCCCGCGCGCGAACGGGCCACCTCGATCGAGGCGGAGTGGGAGTCGTAGCCGGTGAACCGCGACCGGGGGTACTGCTGGGCCATGAGAATCAGAGCCGCTCCATGACCGCAGCCGATGTCGGCGACCTGGGCGCCAGCCCCGAGCCGGTCCGCCACTCCGTCGAGCGCTGGGATCCAGTCGCCGATCAGGCTGGTCCGGTAGCTGACCTGCCAGAACCTCTCAGTGGCTGCGAAAATGGCCGGGTCTTGCTCGTCCCACGCGATACCGCGGCCGGTCCGGAACGCCTCGGCGATCTTGCCGGTGCCGCGGAACATTCCCGCGGGCAGCAATGCCGCCCCGGCCATGGCAGCGGGCGAGTCGTCGATTGCCAGCACAGCCGCGTACTCGGGCGGCAGGATGAACGTGCCAGTGCCGGCGTCGTAGCTGAGGAACCCGGCGGCGGCCTGCTGCGCGAGCCACTCCCGCACGTACCGCTCGTGGGTGCCGGTCTTCGTGGCGAGCTCGGCGGGCGTCACCGGGCCAGTGCCGGCCAGGGCGCGGTACAGCCCGAGTTCGTCACCCACCACGACCATCGCGGTCGTGGCGGCGCCGGTGAAAGCACCGGCCACGTGCTGCGCGAACGCGCCAACTTTGTCCATGTCCAGGTCCATCGCGGTCTCCTCGCTCAGGCGGTGCTCATCTGCCCGGGTAGTGCTCGTCTTTGTGCACGAGCCTCGCAGGGCGGGGTTTCACGAGAATGCCACTGTCCTTGCACCGCGCCGTTCAGCCACAATCGGTCAGGTGGATGAGGTGGTACTGGCCTTCGCCGTGCTTGGCGCCCTGGGGGTCTGCCGGGACGGTGTGCCTGTCCCGCTGCCGAGCGGGCGGCGGCGCGCGGTGCTGGCCGCTCTGCTTGTGCGCGCGGGCCAGCCTGTCCCTGCCGACGCGCTCGTCGAAGCCGCCTGGGGGGACGAGCTGCCAGACGACCCGAGGTCGGCGCTGCACACCGTGCTTTCCCGGCTGCGCAGCGCGCTGGGCGATGGGGTGTTGCGTGCCGGGCCAGCTGGCTACAGCATCGACCCTGGACCGGGTGGGCTCGACGCGGATCGGTTCGAAGCGCTGCGCGGACAGGCAGCCGAGGCGTCCGCCGCACGGGCCGCGGCGCTTTTCGATGAGGCGCTCGCGCTGTGGCGCGGTCCTGCATACGCGGAGTTCGCCGACCGCGATTTCGCCCGGCCAGAGGCGGTCCGGCTCGACGAACTGCGGCTGGCCACGGTGGAGGACCGCGCCGAGCTGTCTCTGGAACTCGGCCAGGTCACAGCGGCGGTAACCACGCTGGATGCCCTCATTGCCGGACATCCGTTGCGGGAGCGGGCCCGCTGGCTGGTGATGACCGCGCTCTACCAGGCGGGCCGCCAGCCCGACGCGCTGGAGCGTTACCACGACTACCGTATGCTGCTCGCTAGCGAACTCGGCCTGGACCCGTCGCCGGCGCTCCGGGATCTGCAGGCCCGCATCCTCCGCCACGACCTGGCCGCCGCGCCGCGGCCAGCGCGCCGCCGGGTGCCCGCAGCTCCGGCCTGGCTCGTCACGTCCACGGCATTCGTCGGCCGAGAAGGCGAAACCGCCGCTCTGGTTGAGGCCGTCGGGGCTCACCGCCTGGTCACCGTGACCGGCACAGGCGGGGTGGGCAAGACCCGGCTCGTCGCCGAGGCGCTGGGCAGCCTGACCGAGCGCTACGGCCTGCCGGCCACCGTGACCGAACTGGCAGGCGCCACCACCGGACAGGCCGATCGCGCGCTGGCGGCGGCACTCGGCCTCGGCGCCACCGGTTCGGTCCGCGCGGCGATCCTGGAGTACCTGAGCATCTCCGCGGGCCTGCTGGTCCTGGACAACTGCGAGCACGTACTCAGCGACACCCGCGCGCTGGCGGAGGAGATACTCCGCCGCTGCCCCGGCATCCGCGTGGTGGCAACCAGCCGGCACCGCCTCGGAATAGCCGCCGAGCAGGTGCTGCCGCTCGCTCCTCTCCCGGTGCCCGACCCGGAAGCGCCGCAGCGGGCCGGGCTCACTGCCGCAGTGCGGCTGTTCGCCGACCGGATGCGCCGGGTCCGGCCCTCGTTCGCGCTTACCCCGGACGCGCTGCCTGTAGTTGCTGACATCTGCCGCCGGCTTGACGGCCTGCCGCTGGCGGTGGAGCTGGCGGCGACCCGGGCGGCCACGCTGGGCCTCGGGCCGCTCCGCAGCCGGCTCGACGACAGCCTGGATCTGCTGGGCGAGGAAGGACAGCCCCGCCACTACCGGCTGCGGGCCGTGGTCGACTGGTCCTACCGGCTGCTCGGCCCCGCAGACCGCCGCCTGCTCGGCGCGCTGTCAGTCTTCGGCGGCGACTTCGACCTCGAAGCAGCCGAGCACGTGGCTGACCCTGTCGCGGTCGGCTCCGTCGCGCTTGCGCTGGCCCGGCTCGTGGATTCCTCGCTGGTCGCGGCCAGCGAAACCAGGGACGGCACGGCCTACCGGCTGCTCATGATCGTCCGGGCTTACGCGGCCGAGCGGCTGGCCGGCGCCGGCCAGGAGCAGATGGCGCGGCTCGCCCACGCCCGCTGGGTCGCCTCAACGGTGGAGACCGCCGCCCGGGAGGCCACCGGTCCCGGCTGCGCAGCCGCGCTGGCCCGGGTCGTGCGCAGCCAGGCCGACGTCGGCGCAGCCGCGCGCTGGGCGCTTCACTCCGGCCGTCCCGGCCTGGCCGGACGGATCACCGGTGCCCTCAAGCTGTGCCCGCACTGGCGGCCAGACCCCGACCTCATCGCCCTGATCGGCGAGGTCGCCCGTGACCCTGGGATACGGCGGTCATCCGCCGCGGCGCTGGCCCTGGCAGCTGGCGGGCTGGCCGCCTGCGACACCGGAGAGCTCGCCGAGGCCGAGCGCCTGGGCACCGAAGCGCTGCAGCATGCCGCCGACCCTGCCGAGCGCTTCCTGGCCATGCTCTGCCTCGGCATCGCGACGCTCTACCGAGGTGATCATGACCGTTCACTGTCGTGGTGGGGGCAGATCGCCGCCGACACCAGCTTCCCGCCTGCGCACCGGGCCGAAGGGCACGCCACGCTGGCGCTGCTCGCCTGTTACGGCGGGGACCTCGATGCAGCCAGGGAACACGCCGCCCGGGCGCGCATCGCCGCTGAGGCCGCGGGGGCCAGCGGATACCAGGCCTTCGCGACCTACGCGGCCGGCGAAGTCGCCCTCCTGCAGAACCCGCAGACGGGCGTCGCGCTGCTGCGCGCCGCCGCGGCCGAAGCCGGCAGCACCGGCGCCACCCAGGTGGTCCCGGTGGCACGCATCGCCCTGGCCGCCGCGCTCACCAGGCTCGGCCACAAGGGAGAGGCGCTGGCGCTGTTCCCCCCGCTGCTGCACCAGGCGCGCCGGGAAGGCAACTGGCCCCAGCTGTGGACGGCGCTGCGCATCCTCGCCGAACTCCTTGTCAGCCTCGACCGGCACGAGACAGCAGCCGTGCTGCTCGCCGCCGCCCGTCAGTCAACGTCAGCGCCCGCGGTATCCGGCGAGGACGTAGAGCGCTACCGGCAGCTCCAGGAGCAGATCAGCCAGAAGACGGGCCGCGACGTCCTCGACCAGATCACCGCGCTGGCCCGCGCGCTGCCACGCGCCCAGGTCGTCGACCGCGCGGTCGACGCGCTCGACGACCTGGCTAGCTGAGGGCGGAGTCCAGATCTGGCTGATCTGCGTGCGCCGTACCCGCACAGCCAGCGCATATGTCAGCCGCACAAATTGGCAGGGATCTGCGTGGTTTGAGCCGTTGTAACGACGGACCCGTCAGCACCCCTGTAGCGTCCATTTCCCTGAACGCGGCTGGCACGATGGGCGGGTGACGATCAGCGAGCAGATCGAGACGGCCCGGCGGGAGCGGCGGGTGCTGGCGCGGGTCCGCCGTGCCGAGTGGCGGCTGGAGCAGGCCGGGCGGGAACGGGCGTGGGCACTGCCTCAGCCCTCGCCGAGGGAGTGCCGATCCGTACTCTGGCCGGCGCGTGGCTGGTCAGGAAGGTTTAGTTTGCCACGATGAATATGCTGCGAAATTTCTGGAAATAGGTTGCTAGTTTTTGGATGCGAGTGTAGTGTGAGCGACACGCACCGGAACTCAGCCGCTGAGGGCGGCCAGCTACCGGGGCTACCGGAGGAGCGCATGCCCGCCGGCCTGGTTGTCACCCATGGCCGTGCTCATGGCGCGCGCATTGCCGCGCAGCCGGCTGAGGCCGTCGGTGCCCGATGCAAGCCGCCGGGCCAGATCCCTGGCCTGGCGGCTGCGGATGCGGCGGCGGTGACACGATGAATGCTCTGGCCGCCAATGACATCGAGGCGGCCGGACCGAACAGCGCCCCGTCACGCAGTGGAAAGCCAAGATCCACGCCCCGGGAGACCGAACGCGTGTCCAGCAACTCCTGAGTCTGTTAAACCATGTGATGAGCTGAAAATGTCAAGCAAATCCTGAGACCGCACACCACATTGCGGCAGACCAGATGCGCGGCTAGGACCGCGGCGTCGCGGCCTGCATCCTGATCGAGGAGATGATGCGGTTATGAACACCGCCGATGAACACCGGCCACCGCTGCGCGACCCGGCAAAATCGTCCTCCAGGGCGGATCAGATACGGCAACGGGTGGCCGTGTTGAGCAGCTCGTTCCGGACCCTTTACCTGGAATGGTTCGCGCGGCTTAGCGCCCAGGATTTCGATGAGGGGGACGTGGCGGCGATCCTTGACGCAGCGGAGGCAGAATTGGCAGGCCTGCAACTGAGGTACCGCGGCGGCGGGATCACCGAAGCCGGACTCGCCTACGGTCGCGAGCAGATCCGCGATCTACTGGAGCGTGTGATCAGGCAGTACGCGGTGACCGCGACCACGAAGCGCCAGATTCGCCATCTGATCACCGACTCCTTCGAGCGGAGACTGCTGAATTCCCCGGGCCGGTACACGCAGGACTGGTTCTCGTATCACGAAGCGCATTGGTCTGGGCACTTCGGTCACCTTGCCGGACGTCCCGGTTTGAATGCCATCGAGATCGGATCCTTCGAAGGCCGGTCTGCCTGCTGGATCGTGCAGCACCTGCTGACGGGCGAGAACAGCCGATTGATCTGCGTCGAACCGTTCGAGCAGTACGAGGATCAGGAGCGGAACTTTGATCACAATATCCGGGTGGCTGGGTGTACGGACAAGATTGTCAAGCTCCGCGGCCGTTCCCAACAGGTACTGCCCTTCCTGGCCGGGGAGTCGTTCGACTTTGTCTACGTCGACGGCTCGCACCTGGTTTTGGACGTACTGCAAGACGCGGCCATGTGCTGGCCGCTGATACGACCTGGCGGAACTCTCGTCTTCGACGACTACGAGCACCCGCTCTTCCCTGATTCCTTTGGCATGTCGGCCGGCCCGGCGATAGATGCGTTCCTCTCAATGCTCTCCGGCAGGTATGAGCTGATATTCGCGGACTGGCAGGTAGCTCTCCGTAAGAGTGGCGGGCCGAATGAAAGTCATTGAGCAGGATCCGGCGTTAGCGGCGGCCGGATCGCGCCTGACCTGCGTCGTCGGGGTGTCGGGTGCCGGTAATAATCGAGCCGTGAGCACCGCTATGGCGTCCAGTTTCCTGAACACGGCCGGCAGGCTGGGCGGTGACGATCAGCGAGCGGATCGTGGCGGCCCGGCGGGAGCGGCGGGTGCTGGCACGGGTCTCCCGTGCCGCGTGGCGGCTGGACCAGGCCGAGCGGGAACGTACGTGGGCGCTGGTCTCGGCCCGCGCCGAGGGGATCTCGATCCGCACCCTGGTCACGGCGGCCGGGCTGTCACCCTCCCGGGTGCACCAGCTCGTGGCCGATGCGACGTGGACGAGCTCGCCCGAGCCCGGCGGGCCGGGGACCTGGACACCGCCGCGGTGCTGCCCGACCGGCGGGCGGAGCGCCGCCGGCGGCTGGCCGAGCCGGACCTGGAATTCCGGGTGACGATGCCGTAGGCGCTGCGCTCGGTGCTGCCCGGGCCGGCCGCGAGTCGCGGAGCCGCCCGCCTGGGTCGCGGGCGATGCATAGCAGCAACCGGGCGCGGCTGGTCAGGACACTCCAGCTCGCCACCCTGAAGAATGGTCACGATTTCTGGAAATCTATTGCTAGTGTCTAATTGCAAGCGTAGTTTGAGGGCAGACACCGGGGATCAGCCGCCTACGGCGGCCAAGGTACCCCAGGGTCACCGGAGGGAGCCGCCCATGGTCCTCATCGGCCGGTCATCTTCGTAGCCGTGCTCATGGTGATCGCGGTGCCGCGCATTATCCGGCGGCAGATGTAACTGCCGGACGCGGGTTCCCCGGGCCAGGGACCCTGGCCCGGGGCGGAGACACGATGAACGCCCTCACCTCCGGCGGCGGCTGACAGGCCTGAATGCGGAACGGCCGGAGAACCACCCTGCCGTATCAGAGGACCCCGCCAGCCCAGGCCGCACATCGTTCCCGGGCACACCACACCAGGAGGAGGCAGCGATGCCAGTGGCCAGGTTCGAGCCGTTCCGGGACCCCTTCCGGGAGTTCGATCGGCTCTTCTCCATGGCCGCGAGCGGGACGCGTGCCCCGCTCAGCATGCCCATGGACGTCTACCGCGGCGAGGACGGCAGCTACCACCTCGAGGCCCGACCTGCCCGGCGCCGAGCCTGACAGCGTCGAGGTGACCGTCGAGCACGGCGTCTTGACGATCCAGGCCTAACGCACCCCTCACTATGGCGACAGCGGGCAGGTCATTGTCGCCGAACGGCCCCAGGGGTCGTTCGCCCGGCAGCTCTCCCTCGGCGAGGGAGCCGACTCGGAGAACCTCACCGCCGGCGTAGCCGGCGGTGTCCTGCACGTGACCATCCCCGCGTCACCGAAGACCCGGGCCGGCCGGGTTGAGGTCACCCGTGCGGCCGGGGGCAGCCGCATCGTGCCGGGGCGCACCGTCGAGCCGGGTCAGGCGCCCGCCGGCAGCACGGGGCGGCGGCGCCGGCTGAATGTCCCTGTGCCCTGCCACCGGAAGCTGTACCGGCTTTTCCCGCCCCGGCAAGTGGCCACGCTGGCAGCACATCTAGCAACGCGGGCTCAGCAGGAAGTCAGGATGCTGAACGAGGAAGATCCGGTCCACGCCGCGATACCGCCT
>PLDT01000282.1:56480-59283 GCA_003136255.1 Actinomycetota bacterium | reverse complement strand
TAGTTGGTTTCATGGCCAATTACGGAGACATACGCACTGGCAGGCATTGTGTGTTCGTCCTGCACGCGCATTTGGTCTTCGTAACCAAGTACCGGCATCAGGTGTTCACCGCGCGGCACCTGGAACGTCTGGAGGAGATCATGCGGGACGTGTGCACGGACTTCGAGACCGGGCTGGCCGAGTTCAACGGCGAGAGCAATCACGTCCACCTGCTGGTTAACTTCCCGCCCAAGGTCGCCCTGTCCCGCCTGGTCAACAGCCTCAAGGGTGTATCGTCCCGCCGGATGCGGCAGGAGTTCCCGGACCTGGCCCGGCATTACTGGCGGGCGAACCGGCTGTGGTCCGGGTCGTACTTCGCCGGATCGGTCGGCGGCGCCCCGATCAGCGTCTTGCGCCAGTACATCGAGCAGCAGAACCGGCCCGCCTGACCCGGCTGAGGTCCGTCCGCCTTCACCACCAGCCTGAAGGCCGGCGCACTAACGGACATCTTGGTAGCCTGAGCGCATGCAGACACCGGGTGACGAGGAGAGCCGGGTCGAGGTGTACATCACCACCGACACGTCGGCCGCCCCGCATAAGGCCGACGAGGCCAAGCTGTACGTGATGTACGACGCGGCCAACCCCGACGGCGACAAGCTGTACTTCACCGAGGCCGAGTGGGAGGCGTTCGTGCTCGGGGTCAAGGACGGCGAATTCGACCTTGACGAGTCGGGCAACCTGCCCTGACCGCTACGCGGGATTATTCACCCCGCCGGGGTTGACCCCGCCCTGGGGCTGCATCTCTCCCGGCTTCGGCGCTCCCACGATCGCGTCCAGGTCGGCCGCCAGATGGGGCGCGGCGGCGGCCGCGCGACCGTAGACCATCGTGGCCAGGGTCTTGCCCCCCGCGGTGACGCTCACCCGCGCGCATCCCGTCGCGGCGTAGGCGAACGTGGCCAGGACCCGCGAACCGTCGTAGAACGTCCCGGAATACTCGGTCCCGAAGTCGGCCGGGCAGTGCATCATCATAGTCGGCGCGGGATGGGTCACGGCGGCGCACATCTGACCAAACAGGGCCCGTAGCTGGGCCTTCTGCCGGTAGGTCGTACTAACCAGCGGCTTGTTCCCGACCGGCACCATGAGATGCATGGTCCGGCGGATCGAGACCGAGGTCGCTTGGTTCACGCTGGCGCAGCCGACCTGTGCTGAGGCCGTCGCCGAGGCCGTCGTAGTCGGCAAGGCCGTCGCGCCGGCCGCGGCCGCCGCGGCNNGGCTGTCGTGGTGGCCGCAGCCGCCCCCGGGGCCGATGCCACCACCGAGCCGCACCCGGACACCGCCGCGAACAGCAGCCCGGTCCCGAGGATCCCGAACAGCCCGAAGAACCCGGCGCGCCCGCGCCAAGAACGTTGATCCATCATGCGGGTTTGACGCGCCGGGCGCGCCATCCGTTCCATCTCCTCTCCGCGGAGATCGCGGAGATCGCGGNNAGATCGCGGAGATCGCGGAGATCTCAGCACACGCCCGCCGCCCCAGCGGGCCCGACCGAGGAGCCATAACCAGAGCGTGACCGGACCCGCGCCCTCCAGGCGGAGCAGCAGTTCCTTGCGGTCCAGGCCGCCCCCGTAACCGGTGAGGCTGCCGTCGCTGCCGATCACCCGGTGGCACGGCACGATGACCGAGATCGGGTTGGCCCCGTTGGCCAGGCCCACCGCGCGCGAGGCGACCGGCCGTTTGCCCAGCGCGCGGGCGATGTCGCCGTAGCTGACCGTGCTCCCGTACGGGATCATGGTCAGCTGGGTCCACACCGCGAGCTGGAACGCGGTCCCGTTCGGTGCCAGCGGCACGGTGAACTCCTTGCGGTCGCCGGCAAAGTACTCCTCGAGCTGCGCGGCCACCTCGGTGAAGGTCTCCGGGCTCAGCGTCAGCCCTTCCTCGACCCGGGCCAGGTGCCGGTCGGCGTCCACCATCCACAGCCCGGTCAGGGCGGATCCGTCGCCGGTCAGCAGTAGCCGGCCGATGGGGGAGCTGACGATATGGGAAAGGCGCGGGGCATTCAGGTCCGGCGCCACGAACGGACTGGTCACGACTGATTCTCTTTCTCTTGTGTCGACGGTGTCGACGGTGTCGAGTCCTCTGGTGCCGGCTCGATCGACGCCCATAGATGCTGCACTGCGTAGGAACGCCACGGCCGCCAGCCTTCGGCCAGCTCCGTCGCGGCCTTGGCCGCCCGCGTCCGCGCCGCGGCCGCCGGGCCGTGCACCCCGCAGGCTCCGGCGCCCAGCCGTCCGAGCGCCTCGAGCACCCCGACGTCAGCGGGCAGGAACGCGTCGGGGTCGGACAGCGCCCGCATCCGGATGTAGCCGACGGTCCAGGGTCCGATGCCGGGCAGGGCCAGCAGTTGCGCCTCGGCGCGGTCCCGGTCGGCACCGGGGTCCAGGGACAGGTCGCCGGAGGCCAGCGCGGTGGCCAGCCCGGTCAGCGCGGCGGCGCGGGTGCGCGGCATCGGCAGCGTGCCCGGATCGGCCGCGGCCAGCGTCTCCGCGGTCGGGAAGCAGTGCGTCAGCGTGCCCTCCGGCCGCTCGAGCGGCTTGCCGTAGGCGGCCACCAGCCGCGCTCCGAGGCGCCGGGCCGCGGCCACCGACACCTGCTGGCCGAGCACGGCCCGCAGCGCGAGCTCGTTTCCGTCCACGTGACCGGGCACCCGGCGCCCCGGGCTGGCCAGGGCCAGCGGCGCCAGCACCGACTCCGAGGCGGCCAGCGACGCGGTGACCGCCTCGGGGTCAGCGTCCAGGTCGAGCAGCCGGCGGCAGCGCTGGACCGCGGC
>PLDT01000282.1:18721-56375 GCA_003136255.1 Actinomycetota bacterium | reverse complement strand
GGCGTCACCGCGAACACCTCGAGGATCGTCGCGTTGAACTGCCTGATGCTGGTGAAGCCGGCCGCGAACGCGATTTCCGACAGCGGCAGCGCCGTGGTCTCGGTCAGCACCCGGGCCGTCTGGGCGCGCTGCGCGCGGGCGATGGCCAGCGGCCCGGCGCCCAGTTCGGCGGTGATCAGCCGGCGCACCTGGCGCTGCTCGTAGCCGAGCCGGCTGGCCAGCCCGGCCACGCCGTCGCGGTCGACCGCGCCGTCGGCGATCAGCCGCATCGCGCGCCCGACCACGTCGGCCCGGATGTTCCATTCCGGTGAGCCGGGGGAGGCGTCCGGACGGCACCGCTTGCAGGCCCGGAAGCCGGCCTCCTGAGCCGCGGCGGCGGTGCGGTAGTACCGCATGTGCTCGCGCTTGGGCGTGATCGCCGGGCACGACGGGCGGCAGTAGATCCCCGTCGAGCTCACGCCGATAAAGAACACCCCGTCAAAGCGCGCGTCCTTACTGATCGCCGCCTGGTACTGCCGCTCGTCGTCGAGCCCAGAAGGGCCGGACGGACCGGATGGCCTGGTCAGTTTCGTACTCACGTCGTCCACAATGCCAGCCCGCGACCCCTGGTACTGGCGGAAATCGGACAGCCACCCCGCCGCCGCCCCGCCCAGATGAGCCCGGAACGGCCCGGTAGGCTCGTGCGGGTAACAGCGTCGGCCCGACAGGAGCGGTCATGCAAGCCGAGATCAAGGGCACCACGATGCCGGTCCTCGAGGTCACCCTGCAGCAGGGCGAGCAGGTGGTCTCCACCCACGGCGAGCTCTCCTGGATGACCCCGAACATCCAGCTCACTCAGCACATGGGCTCCGGCGGACAAGGCGGCGGCGGCTTCATGGGCGGCCTCAAGCGCGTCCTGGGCGGCGGCGGCCTGTTCCTCACCCACTACGAGGCGGTCTCCGGCGCCGGCATGATCACGTTCGCGGCCAAGCTGCCCGGCCACATCGTGCCGGTCGACATCGCCCCCGGCCAGCCGTTCTTCGTGCACCGCCACGGATGGCTGTGCGGCACGCCCGACATCACGCCCAGCGTCGGGCTGCAGCAGACCTTCCGCGGCGGCGTGTTTGGCGGCGACGGGTTCGTCCTGGAGAAGCTTGAAGGCCAGGGCCGGGCCTGGATCGAGCTGTCCGGCGAACTGGTGCACTACACCCTCGCCCCGGGCCAGACGCTGATGGTGCACCCGGGGCACGTGGGGATGTTCGAGGGCAGCGTCCAGTTCACCATCACCCGGCTGCCCGGCATCGCGAACCTCGCCTTCGGCGCCGATGGCTTCCACCTGGTCGCGCTGACCGGTCCGGGCCAGATCTGGCTGCAGTCGATGCCGCTGCCCATACTCGCGCACGGGCTCGAGCCCTACCTGAACCGGCAGGGCGCCCCGCAGACCGCCGAAGCGGGCGCCGTCGGCGGCATCATCGGCGACCTCATGCGCGGACAGTAACCAAGAACGTCATTAATCTTTAGACGGAACGGCCGTGGTATCCGTCAGTCCGCACTCCTCGTGTTCACGTGGGTCTCTGTCGCCGCAAAGCTACCCCGGACCTCAAGTTGACTACTCTGCGTAGACTCTTACCTTGGAGATAGCTAACTATTACCTCGTAACCCATTGCATTTGATGCAGCACGTTCGGTTACACTACAAATGGTAGCGAAACAACTTCGCACCGTGTTTGACACAGACGTTGCCCCGCCCGCGGGCCGTGTTGCGGGCGGGGCAACCTCGCAAATCGCAGTGGTATTCGAGGTGTGGGTCGTGGCTAGCATGTACGAGGACGACGGTCAGTCACCGGACGATGGAACCGGCTTCTCCGACCGACTTCCCTACCGAGAGACCGGCGCCGACCGCCAGGCCCCCATCGAGGCCCGCGCCGAAGTCCGTGACCGCGAGACCTACTACGCAGAGCTACGCTTCGCGGTCCACTGCCAAAGCCGGTCGATCCCTGCACCCCGGGCCGCCCTGGATAACCAGGAGACGGACACACCGAAGCGCCGCCCCGACGATGAAAGCTGGGACGACATGACCGCCCGCTTCGACGACACCTGGACCTAAGAGCTGTCGGCGGCGGCGCGGACCCCTCCTCCGGCGCTCGGGCGTCCGCGCCGCCGTCGACTGTGTTCTCTCGGGGGAGCGATCCCCATCAGAGCCGCCAGAAGTCGAAGCGGTCCCGGCCCGCCCGGAAGCCGGCCGCCTCGACCACGTCGACCGCCAGCTTGAACCGGTCGCCGACCCGCCAGGGCTGGTGTGCGTCACTCCCGAACGAGACCGCGGTTCCCCCGGCCTCCCGCCACCACCTCAGCAGCTCGGCCGACGCCATCGGGCTCTTCGTGTTTACCTCGAGGACCCGCCCGCCGGCGGCCAGGGCGCGCAGCACGGCCCGGATCTCCGGCTCGAAGACCCGCTCGTCGTAGGGTGCCGCGCCCCGCGGCCACATCCGCCGCGGGAAATCCAGGTGCGCCAGCACCTGGAAGATGTCGCTACCTTCGACCAACCGCAGCAGTTCCGCGAAGTACAGTCGCATCACCTCGTCGGCGGGCATCTGCCGGAACAGCTCGTCGGCCGCGGTCAGCCTGCCGCCGAACGGAATCGCGTGCAGCGAGCCGAGGATCCGGTCGAACCCGGCTCGCGCCACCACGGCCCGCGCGCTCGCGGCCCACATGTGGGCCTCTCCGATCTCGGCCCCGGTCAGGATGCGCAGGTCCGGGTAGCGCTGGCGGCACTCTTGCACGCTCGCCAGGTAGCCGGGAACATCCAGCACATGCATTCGGGCGTACGGCCGCGGATCAATGTGCTCCGCGGCGATCTCGTCTCCGTCGGTCGAGGCCGTGAAGTCCAGGTGATCGGTGAAGGCCACCGCGGGCACCCCGACGGCCAGCGCCTGCTCGCAGCTGCGCGCCATCGATGCCTCGGCCGGTGCGTCCCACGACCATTGGGTGTGCACGTGGTTGTCGGGCGGCAGCACGCTGCCCATTGTCTCAGACCCCATTCAGCCCAGCCGCACTAGCCAGTTCACCAGCCTGGCTGACGGGGCTTGGCGGAGGTGATGACGTAGACCTCCCCGGATTCGGCCGGGGGCTCCTGCGCCGCGGGCGGGGCGGGCGGCTCGGGGAGGGCCAGCTGGTCGGCTGGTTCGGGGGGAGCCTGAACTTCCTCGCCGTCGCCGCGCCGCTTCTTCGCCGCGTCGGCGGTGAACTTGGTGGCCAGTTTCTGCCAGCGTTCTTCCCATTCGGCGACGTTCCCGCCGCAGGCGCGTACGTACGCGACGGCCACCGGCAACGTGGGCAGCCGCATCCCGCCCGCCGCCGAAACGAGCGTCTTCATCGTGTAGTGCGAGGTCTCGGCCATCTCGGGGTAGTCGAGCTCGGCCTTGGACCGCAGCGCTCGCAGGTCCCGCGCGAACGAGTCGAGCCCGTCCGGCGCGATGCTGACCGCTGACTGCGCCGCAGACGCGGGCCGCTCGTCGGGAACAGCACTCTCCCGCTGGCGGATCACCTGGCCCGCTACGCCGGCCGCCTCCCCGGGCAGAGGACCGCCGCGCCCCCCGCGCGGCACCTGGTCCCCGAGCCGCCCCCAGCCGTCCTGGCCCTCCGGTCGCAGACCCNNCCCGAACCCGCGGGACCTCCCGCGAACCCCGAGCCACCCGGAAACCGAGAACCATCCGAAACCCGGGAAGCCCCCGGCATCCCGGAAGCCCCCGGCATTCCAGGAGCCCCTGGCATCCCGTGAGTCCCGGGGGCGTGGCCGTGGATCGATGGGTCTCCATCGGTGCCCGGAGGTGGCCCGGCGGGCGCCTGCGGTCGGGGCGGTTGCCGCCAGCTGCTTCCGAGCGGATCCTGGCCCGGGGGCTGCCCCGGACCGGGCTGATCCCATGGTCCCCGCATTCCGTTCCCGGGGCCTGGCGCCTGCGGGCGGTACGGACGGTCGGCGCGCGACGGCACCCGGCGCCCGTTCGGCAGCCGGTACTGGCGCCCGGGCATCGGCCCGCCGTTCGCCGCGCCCCCGGGCATCGGCCCGCCGTTCGCCGTCCCCCCGTTCATCAGGCCGCCGTTCGCAGGGCCCGTGGTCATGGGAGCGCCGTTGCCCGGCGCGCGGTTGGGTNNNNCCCGCGTCGTCGTCCGGCCGGTAGGCGCGGCGATCACCCAGGCGTCTTCGCCTGGGCAGGCCATAGGCATCGCGGCCCAGGCCGGTGTCGCCACGTTCCACCAGGTACCTCCTGGGCTGGTTACCCAGCCACGCCGCAGGACATGCCTTACCTCACGAGTGTAGGTCGGGAGAAATCCCCCGTAGGACCGAGACGGTCAATTGTCATCAATTGCACATAATCGGGCGGTATTGAACCGATAACTCCCGGTATCGAGGTGCGGCAAGTGACGCAGCCGGGTTGCGATACGAACCCATCGCGAGGGGGGATACTCTCAAGGCAGAAGCATTCAGCGGAGCGGCCATGGTGTCTTGGATCGTGTGGCTGATCGTGGCAGCGGTACTTGGCGTCGCCGAGCTGCTGACCATGACGTTCGCCTTCGGCCTGATCGCGGTCGCGGCGCTGGTCGCAGCCGCGGTCGGCGCGTTCCACCTCGACTTGGGGGTCCAGCTGGCCGCGTTCGTCGTCGCGGCCGGAGCCGGGCTCGGCGTCGTCCGCCCGGTCGCGATCCGGCACCTCAAGCAGGCGCCGATGCTGCGCACGGGAGTCGCCGCCCTGGTCGGCCGTTCGGCGATTGTCCTGGAAGAAGTGAACGAGCACAGCGGGCGGGTTCGCATCGAAGGCGAGGAATGGTCCTCGCGCCCCTACCTGGACGAATCGCTCGTGATCCCGGTCGGCACCAAGGTCGACGTCATGCAGATCAAGGGCGCTACCGCGCTTGTCTATCCCCGGGAGTAGCCATGGTCCTGGCTGAATCCATCATCGCGGCCATCGTCGCGATCTTCGTGGTCATCACGGTGGTGCGGTCGATACGGATCGTGCCGCAGGCCCGCGCACGCAACGTCGAGCGGCTCGGCCGCTACCGCAAGACGCTGGAACCCGGGATGAATTTCGTCATCCCGATGATCGACCGGGTGAAGCCCATCATCGACCTGCGTGAGCAGGTCGTCTCGTTCAATGGCGCGCCGGTGATCACCGAGGACAACCTGGTGGTGCTCATCGACACGGTGCTGTTCTTCCAGGTCACCGATCCGCGCGCGGCGGACTACGAGATCGTCAACTACATCCAGGCGATCGAGCAGATCACCGCGACGATGCTGCGCAGCGTGATCGGGTCCATGGATCTTGAGCAGACGCTGACCTCGCGCGACAAGATCAACGCCTTGCTGCGCGGCGTCCTGGACGACGCATCGGGGAAGTGGGGTATCCGGGTCACCCGGGTGGAGATCAAGGCCATCGACCCGCCGAAGTCGGTCAAGGACGCGATGGAGAAGCAGATGCGCGCCGAGCGAGAGAAGCGCGCCGCCATCTTGACCGCCGAGGGTGTCCGGCAGTCCAAGATCCTTACCGCGGAGGGCGAGAAGCAGAGCGCCATCTTGACCGCCGAGGGGGCCAAGCAGGGCGCGATCCTGCGCGCCGAGGGCCAGGCGCAGGCCATCGCCGCCGTCTTCCAGGCCGTGCACGAGAACGACCCCGATCCCAAGCTGCTGGCTTACCAGTACCTGCAGACGCTGCCGCAGCTCGCCCAGGGGGCCGGCAACACGTTCTGGGTCATCCCGAGCGAGGTGACCACCGCGCTGAGGTCGGTCGCCAGCGCCTTCGGCGGCGGGGACTCACCCGGCGCGGGTGCCGAGGCGAGCCCACGGGCCAGGGATAAGGACCGGCGCCAACCGCCGGCCGTACCCGCCGCCGACGGGCGCCCCGCGATCAGCGCCTCGCCGGCCCCCGGCACCACCCCGGAGCCCGCGCCCGGCACCACCCCGGACCGGGCGGCCGAGCTGTCCGTCGAAGCCACGCCACCGGCCGCCGCCGCGACCGGCCTTGACCCTGCCGCGACGGCCGCCGCCCTGACGTCCATGCTCGCCGCCACCGTGCCCGGCGTGAACCTCGGCGATCCGCTCGGTTCCGCCGACCCGCTGGCCGCCTGGGACCGTACCCCGGCCGATGTGCCCGCGGTACCGCAGGACCCGCCGCCGGCCAACGGCAGCGAGCCCGTGAGCTAGTGAGCTGGTGGCGCACCAGGTTGGGTTAGCGCGGTCGTCTGAGGGCCGGGTTCAACCGCTGCCCGGCAGCCGCCTGCGTTCCGGAGGCTTGCGGTGATCCTGGGGCCAGCGGTACCGCGGTGGCGGCGAATATGGCCGCTGCCGCGACGGCGCCTAGGCGATCGGCCGGGATGACCGTGGACCGGTACCTCGCTCACGTGAGCATCCCGAAATAAGGCGAGTTTGCGGCGTGCCGTGAGCCGATGTCCGTTAGATCTCATATCGTCCTATTTGTCCAGCAAGCCCGACCTGGTCGATGACGCAACGTACCTGCAAGAACAGGTACAAAGTGACATCGACCAGGCAACCGAGACACCCAGCCCAGCCCGGGAAACCGCAAAACCGGCAGATCTTCACCGACAGCAGGCCAGGCGGAACCGCTGCAAGTCACTGAACCACATCACGAGTACAGACACGCCGCAACGGCACCTTACTCGGGATGCTCACACAACGAGATAGCAGTCCACGATCGTTCGAGCGCCCCACGTGAGACGAGCGACAGGCAATTGGTGAGGCGTATGAGGCGGACGTTTCCGGGTCGGCAGTAACTACCGCAGCAGCAGGACCAGGATGCTGCCGATCAGGGCAGCTACCACGATGACCGCCAGCAGTCGCGCCGGATGGAGCCGGTCCGCGCGCCGTTCCGTCGGCGGCACGACCGGCCCAGGCGGCACCGTGGGTCCGGCTATCGTCCGCGCCATGGTGTGTCCCTCGGCCTGCGCCGGATCAGGTNNCGGACCTCGGCCTGCGCCGGATCCGGCCGGCGGACCTCGGCCTGCGCCGGTGCCGCGGTTGAAGGCGTCCAGAACCCGGTCACCGGGGCCGCGGACTCCGCCGGCGGTGCCATGTCACGCTCCGGCGGCAGCCCGTTATCGGACCGCTCGCGCGACGCGAACCACGTGTCGGCGACAGCGGGCGACGGCTGGGTGTCCGCTGACGACCAGGTCTCCTCGCGGTCCTGCGTCTCGTCCGGCAGAAACCAGTTCTCCGGGGCGGCCGGCGCAGACCCGGCCTCGGCTTGGCCCTGCCACCCGGCCTCGAGGCCGGGGGGCGACGTCAGCTCGCTGTCTTGCAACCACGCGGCAGAGAAGGGATCGCGCCGGATCGCATCGGCCTGGGCCACGTCCGGCGTCTCGATGACCGCGTTGTCGGACGGCCAATCGACGGGCTCGCTCACGTGATGCTTCCCGTTGGCCGGAGCACCGCTCGGGTCAGCCGCGGCACTATCCCAGCCCGGACCCGCGTCCGGCTGGAACCCGTCCCAGCTCGTACTCATGCCTAGCGTCGTGCCCGGATCCCGCCGGAACCCCGCATCCCGCTGGAACCCGCTATCCCGCTGGAACCCCATGTCCTGCTGGAACCCGGTATCCCGGTCCGCGTCCCAGCGCGTGGTCGTCCGCGGGTCCCAGTTCGCCGGGCTTTCCGGTACCCGCTGCTCCGCGGTGGCCGTCCCCGAGCCATCCCGGTCGCCCGCGGCGCCCCACGGGGGTGCGGACGCGATTCCGCGGCTGGCCGTGCCGCGCGCACCCCGGTCCGAACTCCCGTGGGCACTCCGCAGTACCGCCCTGATCCGCTCCGCGTCGTACGACTCGGGCGGGGCCACTCCGACCCCCGCGCGGGCCCCGGCCACCGCGGCCGGGCTGGCTCCGGCGGGCCTGACCGGCAGGCCGGGATCGGCGCGGGACTCGAAGCCCAGGCGCCGCCACCGCTCTTCCCACTCCGGCACGTCTGCGTCGCAGGCCCGGACGTAAGCGGCCAGGATCGGCAGGCTGGGCAGAGAGGGCCCGCCCTCGGCTTCCTTCAAGACGTCGCTCGGGTAGTGGGCCCGGGCCGCCAGTTCGTCGAATTCAAGGGCGGCCCTGTCGCGTAGCGCGCGCAGGTCGGCAAGGAATCGTCGGTTATCGTCGCCGTCCCCGGCCGACCACATTCCCTGCGCTTGCAACTGGACACCTTCCCGTTGGACACGCACGCGCTGAGGCAACGTTCCGCGCCCGTACCTCACAACCTGGGATTACGGGGAGGGTACAACGCCAACCGCCGCGATGTCGCTGATACCGCGCATTTCGTATTAAGTGTCTCTCGTCCGGCCCCGGACCATGCGCAGAATCTCCGATCTTGCTACCGTCCTGAAGGCCGGGGAGGATGTCAAGGGGTCCGGTTGAGCGGGGTACCCTCGGCCGCGCCGGCTTCCTGGGCCCGGGCCGGCCCGCGCAGCACCCGCGCGACCCCGACCGCGATCACCGCGCCGGCCACAGGGCCGATCAGGTACACCCACCAGGTGGACAGGTTCGCGATGGCCAGGTCGGGTCCGAAGCTGCGGGCGGGGTTCATCGAGGCGCCCTCGTACGGGCCGCCCATGGTGCCCCAGGCCATGATGTACGCGCCGACGGCCAGCGGGATGAAGGGCCCGTTGAGCTTGGGCCCGTTGGCCAGGTTCAAGATCATGAGCACCAGGCCGAAGGTGATGATCGTCTCGAACCCGGCCGCCTGCCAGGACTGGCCGGGCTTGGGCATGGTGGCGGCCAGGTGCCCGGCCGGGCCGAAGAACCCGCGGGCCAGCAGCGACCCGCAGATGGCGGCCGCGAACTGGACCACCCAGTAGGCGCCCACCATCACCCAGTCCATGTCCCGGCGCAGCGCGAAGGCCAAGGTGGTGACCGGGTTGAAGTGGGCCGAGATATCGCCGAGGAAGTAGACCGCCACCACCAGCCACAGCGCCGAGACCGCCGAGAGCACGAGCACCGTTTGCCAGGGCTGCAGCCCGTGTCCGCCGTACCGGGCCAAGATGGCCGCGCCGCCGGACAAGATGAAGGTCAGCCCGGACATACCGATGAACTCGGCCAGCAGTCGCCGCAGCCGGTGGTCCGGGTTGGTCCAGTCGGCGTAGCCCCGGGTGCCGCCGACCGAGGCGATCAAGGCCGCCTTGCCGACTGGCTCCATCATGTGCGCCCGCTGCGCCGCCGAGGTATCCGGAGCGCTCATTTCAGGACGGCAGGTCGGCCGAGCCGCCGCGGGTCAGCGCGAGCGGGTTGACGACCCGGTCGAACAGGTCCTCGCTGACGCCCTTGGCCAGCGCGGCCTGCTTGAGGGTGAGGTCCTGATCGATCGCGTAGTAGGAGATCTCGGCGGCCTTGTCGTAGCCGATCGCCGGCGACAGCGCGGTGACCATCATCACCGACCGGTCGATGTTGTCCTTGAGCTTGGCCTCGTTCAGGCGGGTCCCGGAGACCATGTACTCCCGGAAGTGGTCGCACATGTCGGCCATGATCAGCGCCGAGTGCAGGTAATTGGCGATCAGGATCGGCCGGAACGCGTTGAGCTCGAAGTTCCCTTCCGCCCCGCCCATCGAGACCGCCACGTCCGAGGCGATGACCTCGATGGCGACCATCAGCATCGCCTCGGCCTGGGTCGGGTTCACCTTCCCCGGCATGATCGAGGACCCCGGCTCGTTCTCCGGGAACAACAGCTCACCCAGTCCGGTCCGCGGCCCGGACCCGAGCCAGCGCAGGTCGTTGGCGATCTTGAACAGCGTGACCGCCGCCGCCCGCAGCCCGCCGTGCGCGCGGACCATCCGGTCCAGCGTGGCCTGCGCGGTGAACTTGTTCTTCGCCGTCACGAACGGCGTGCCGGTCATCGCCGCGATCTGCGCCGCGACCTCCTCGCCGAACCCGGCCGGAGCGTTCAGTCCGGTACCCACCGCCGTCCCGCCCATGGCCACTTCTAGCAGCCCGTCCGTGACCCGGATGACCTCGGCGATCGCGTCGTCCAGCGCGCCGACGTACCCGGACCACTCCTGCCCGACGGTCAGCGGCACCGCGTCCTCGAGGTGCGTCCGGCCGATCTTCACCACGTCGGCCCACTGCCGCGAGTGCCGCTCGCACACGTCCCGGAGCCGGCGCAGCGCCGGAATCGTCCGCTCCGTCGCCATCTTGTGCGCGGCGATGTGCATCGCGGTCGGGAACGTGTCGTTGGAGGACTGGCCCATGTTCACGTGGTCGTTGGGATGCACCGGCGTCTGGGAGCCCAGCGTCCCGCCCACGAGCTGGATGCACCGGTTGGAGATGACCTCGTTCACGTTCATGTTCGACTGGGTCCCCGACCCGGTCTGGAACACGTACAGCGGGAACTCCGCATCCAGCGCTCCGGAGATCACCTCGTCGCAGACCCGCTCGATCAGCTGCCCCTTCCAGGCCGGCAGCCGCCCGGCCGCCGTGTTCACCACGGCCGCGGCTTTCTTCACGTACCCGTAGGCGTGGTAGACCTCCTTGGGCATCCGGTCATGGCCGATGTTGAAGTGCTGCAGGCTGCGCTGGGTCTGCGCCCCCCAGTACCGGTCGGCGGGCACCTCCACGTCGCCCAGGCTGTCGAACTCCTTGCGCATCCCGGTGGCGTTCAGCCCGATCGGCAGGTCCAGGATCTTGGGTGCTTCGTCATCGGCGGTGGTCATGATCGAGCGGCCCTCCGAAGAATCGCCAAAAGCCAAAACGCAAAAGCCCAATTAAGCCTAACGGCCGTGGTTTAGACGTGGATGGCCAGGCCGATCGCGAACGCGATGCCGAACGCCAGCTGCAGCCGTCCCGTCTGCCCCAGCGCCTTGACCAGCGCCGGACCCGACGCGCCGGCCCGCACCGACCGCAGCGGGATCCACGCCAGCGGCACGGTGATCGCGGTGATCAGCGTGAGCGGCCGGTCGATGGCGATCAGCGCGGCGCCGCAGAACGCCAGCACCAGCGTCAGCAGGTACGCCGTGCGGCTGCGCGCGTCCCCGAGCCGGACCGCGAGGGTCCGCTTGGCCGCCACCGTGTCGCCCTGGATGTCCCGCAGGTTGTTGACGATGAGCAAGGCGCAGGCCAGCAGCCCGGCCGGCACCGAGGCGGCCAGGCCGAGCCAGCTGAACCGGTCCATCTGCACGTACGCCGTGCCCGCCACCGCGACCACGCCGAAGAACGTGAACACGAAGACCTCGCCCAGCCCGTGGTACCCGTACGGTCGCGGCCCGCCGGTATAGAACCAGGCCGCGGCCACGCACGCGGCGCCCACCGCCACCAGCCACCACGCGGTCACCGCGGCCAGGGCCAGCCCGGCCGCGCCCGCCACCAGGAAGCACCCGAACGCCGCGGCCAGCACGTGCCGAGGCGTGGCCAGCCCCGCGGCGACCAGCCTGACCGGTCCCACCCGCTTGGCGTCCGAGCCGCGCACGCCGTCGCTGTAGTCGTTGGCGAAGTTGACCCCGATCTGGAGCGCGAGCGCCACGACCAGCGCCAGCAGCGCCCGCCACCAGGAAAACCGGTCGTAACCCAGCGCCACGCCCGAGCCGATCAGCACCGGGACGACGGCCGCCGGCAGGGTCCTGGGCCGCGTTCCCGCCAGCCATTGCCGCGCATCAGCCACGCACAGATCCTAGGTGCACGCGATCACTCGCTGATCGCCGTGTGCAGCCGCGCGACCGGGACACTGAGGCCCACGTCGAGTTCGGCCCGGGCCCCGTCGGCGGCCCAGCCGGCCGCCTCAAGAAACCGCCGCAGCGAAGCATCCGCCTCGAGCACCCAGATGGACACGGTGTGGAACCCGTCGCCAGCCAGCGTGTCCGCGGCCGCGTGCATCAGCCTGCCGCCGTGCCCTTGCCCGGTCCGGTCCGGCGCGACCCGGAACTCGTAGATCTCCGCGTCGGTGGCGGGCCAGCGGTCGGCGTCGGTGGCGGGCCCGGCCGAGACGAACCCGACCAGCTCCCGCGGCGGGGCCTCGGTCACCGCCGCCAGCACGCGGTGCCTGCTCGTCGGCGGGTTGGTGATCGCTTCCCGCCACCGGTCCCGCCACACCCCCTCGGCCTGCTCGCTGGTCAGCTCGCCCAGCAAATCCGGCGGCACGATCCCCGCGAAACCAGCACGCCACGAGGCGACCTGGACGCGGGCCAGCTGTTCGGCGTCGCTCGCCCGGGCCGGGCGTACGAAGCCCGCGGTCAGCTCCGGCGGCGAAGCCGGGCTCACTTGTCGGAGTGGGCGATGAGCGTGACGTCGCGGGCCGCGCCGGTCGAGGCCGAGGTGGCCATCGCCGCGTAGACCTGCAGCGCCGCGCTGACCGGCCGCTGCCGGTCCGCGGGCCGCCAGGATCCGAGAGACGACAGGACCTGTTCGCGACGAAGAGCCAGTGACGCATCGGGCACGTCCAGCCGCAGTTCCCGGCGCGGGATGTCGATCACCACCGTGTCGCCGGTCTCGACGACCGCGATGAGGCCGCCCGCCGCCGCCTCCGGCGCGACGTGGCAGATCGACAGCCCCGAGGTCCCGCCGGAGAACCGTCCGTCGGTGATCAGCGCGCAGTCCCGGCCCAGCCCCTTGCCCTTCAGGAAGCTGGTCGGGTACAGCATCTCCTGCATGCCAGGCCCGCCGCGCGGACCCTCGTACCTGATCACGACCACGTCACCGGCGCGGACCGAGCCGCCCAGGATGCCCGCGACCGCGTCCTCCTGGCTTTCGAACACCACGGCCGGGCCGGAGAACGTCCACAGTTCCTCCGGGACGCCCGCGGTCTTGACGATCGCGCCGTCCGGAGCCAGGTTCCCGTACAGCACGGCCAGCCCGCCGTCCGCCGTGTACGCGTGCGCCGCGTCCCGGATGCACCCAGAAACCCGGTCGACATCCAAAGAATCCCAGCGGGCAGACTGCGAGTACGGCCGGATGGTCCGAACCCCGCCCGGTGCCGCGTGCCACAATTCCACCGCCGCGTCGCTCACCGACGCCGACCCCAGATCCCAGACATCAAGGAACTCCCGCAGCGACGCGCTGTGCACCGTGCGCACCCCGCGGTTGAGTAGCCCGGCGCGGTCGAGCTCGCCCAGGATCGACGGGATGCCGCCCGCCCGGTGCACGTCCTCCAGGTGGTAGGCACTGCTCGGCGCGACCTTGCACAGGCACGGCACCCGGCGGGACAGCTCGTCGATCTCCTTGAGCCCGAAGTCGACTCCGGCCTCGTGCGCCGCGGCGAGCAGGTGCAAGATCGTGTTCGTCGACCCGCCCATGGCCACGTCCAGCGCCATCGCGTTCTCGAACGCGTCCCGGCTGGCGATCGACCTGGGCAGCACCGAGGAGTCGTCGTCCGCGTAGTACTGGCGGGTGATCTCCGCGATCTGCCGGCCCGCCCGCTCGAACAGCCCGCGCCGCGCCGCGTGCGTGGCCAGCGTGCTGCCGTTGCCCGGCAGGGCCAGGCCGATCGCCTCGGCCAGGCAGTTCATCGAGTTGGCCGTGAACATGCCCGAGCAGGAACCGCACGTCGGGCAGGCGGCTTCCTCCATGGCCAGCAGGCGGTCGTCGGACACCGAAGGATCCGCGGCGGCGACCATCGGGTCGATCAGGTCGAGCTTGCGCGCCGGAGCGCCCGGCGCGAGGCCCGCGGGCGCGCCCGCCTCCATGGGGCCGCCGGACACGAAGACGGTCGGGATGTTCAGCCGCATGGTGGCGATCAGCATGCCCGGGGTGATCTTGTCGCAGTTCGAGATGCAGATCATCGCGTCCGCGCAGTGCGCGTTCACCATGTACTCGACCGAGTCGGCGATCAGCTCCCGGCTCGGCAGCGAGTACAGCATGCCGCCGTGCCCCATGGCGATGCCGTCGTCCACCGCGATCGTGTTGAACTCGCGCGGGATCGCCCCCGCGGCCCGGATCGCGTCGGCCACCACCTGGCCGACCTCGCGCAGGTGGACATGCCCGGGAACGAACTCGGTGAAGCTGTTCGCGACGGCGATGATGGGCTTGCCGATGTCTTCCCGGGCCACCCCGGTGGCGCGCAGCAGGGCGCGCGCGCCTGCCATGTTCCTGCCGTGCGTGACCGTACGGGACCGAAGCGGAGGCATAGTGATCTCCCTCAAAAGTCAGGATCCCCAGCCTACCGGCACGCCGGGTCAGCTGGCCGGGTCCCGCCGGAACGCCACGTGGGCCGCCTTGTCGATGCTCTCGATCTCGCTCTTGCTGAGCGGATGCGCGTTGCGCTGCCGGGCCCGCCGGCGCAGGTAGACCCGTAGCCGCGGGCCGCTGAACACGTCGACGTCCCTGATCTCGGCCACGTCCCAGGGGATCTTCGGCCCGTACACGGCCATCGCCGCGCGGACCGTAACCGGGCTGCCCATCGCGCTCGACAGCAACGCGGCGGCCTGGTCGGCCTCCCAGTGGGCGTGCTCGAGCCGGTCTTGCATGCTCTGCGGCCCGTGCCACAGCTGCCGGTGGTTGCTCGTCCGCACCGGCAGCCGCTTGTCCCAGGCCTCGGAGTCGATCGCGAACACGCCCGCCGGGCCGATCACCAGGTGGTCGATCTGCTCCTCGCTGTCCGGGATGGGCAGGATGTGCATGGCTCGGTAGCCCCTGCGCTCCAGGCTGGACAGCTGCCGCAGCGTGCGCTTCTGGGCCCCGGTCAGGCGGACGCCCGCCGGGCCGTTGAACACGGTCCGCGACCCGATGATGGTGTCCGCGATGGCGGCGACCACGGCGATGGTCAGCCCCCACCGCCAGTCGTGCAGCAAGATGCCGAAGACCACCCCGGCGATGACCGCGATGATGACCCGCCGCTGCCAGGCCCGCATCCGCGGGTTCGCCCGCAGGTGCGCCAGGCTGCCCAGGTGCTCGCCGATGCCTTCGGCCTTCGGCTGTTCGCGGGTCTCACCGACGGCGGCGACCACCGGCTCCCAGGACCGCCGGGGCCGCGGGTCCACGTCCGTGACGGCGTCGTCCGCGGCCCCGCCGTCGGTGAAACCGTCGCCGGCATCGTCCAGCTCGGCCGGGTCGTCGACCTGCCCCCAGCTCTCCCAGAACGGCCGGTCGCCCGGATCGGTCTCCTGAGCCTCGCCGTCGTCCGCGAGGCTCAGCTCATCTTCGGCGTCTTCCACCGGGCTCAGCTCGGCTTGGTCGGGGCTCGGCGCGACGGTGGCGTGGGCGCTGGGCCAGTGCTCCGCATCAGGCCACGACGGCCTGGCCGACTGACCCGGTGCCACGGCATGCGGCCGTGCCCCGTTCGGTGCGCCCCCGCCATCGTTCAACGTCTCCATAGGTACTGACCTGCGGTTTCTCGGCTTCGGCCACGCCATCGGTTTCTCACCTACTACCTGAGCGTAACTGCCTTAGGACTCAGCGCACAGCACCGTGCTACCACGATTGTGCCCGCTCCGGCTCTTTTAAAGCAGGCCATTCGTCCCGGTAACACGCCGAACGTCCCGGCCTGCTCGTGGTCTAGCATCACCTACCATGACCCAGATTCACGAGCTCACCGCGATCGAGCTGGCTGCGGCGATCCGCACGAAGGACCTGTCGCCGGTCGCCGTCACCGATCATTATCTCCGCCGCACGCAGGAGCTCAACGAGCAGGTCGGCGCCTTCTACACCGTCACCGCCGACCTAGCCGCCGAGCAGGCCGCCGCCGCCGAGAAGGCCGTCACCCAAGCCGCCGATCCCGCCGAACTCCCGCCGCTGACCGGCGTCCCGATCCCGATCAAGGACCTCAACATGGTCGCGGGCGTGCGTCAGACGCTCGGCTCACTAGCTTACGAGAACTACGTCCCGGACACCGACGATTACGTCGTGACCCGGCTCAAGGACGCCGGCGTGGTCATCACCGGCAAGACCTCCACCCCCGAGTTCGGGCTGCCGTGCTACACCGAGACCAGGATCGGCCCGCCGGCCCGGACCCCGTGGGACCTGTCCCGGTCCGCGGGCGGGTCGAGCGGCGGCGCAGCCGCCGCGGTGTCGGCGGGCTTGGCTCCCGCCGCCCAGGGCAGCGACGGCGCCGGGTCCATCCGCATCCCCTCCAGCGTCTGCGGGCTGTTCGGGATCAAGGCGTCCCGCGGCCGGATCTCCGGCGGCCCGCTCGTCCCCGACCTGCTCGGCTTCGGGATCGAGGGCCCCATCACCAGGACCGTGGCCGACGCCGCGCTGCTGCTGGACGTGATGGCGGGCAACTACCACGGCGACATGTACACCCAGCCGCCGCTGCCACCCGGCCAGACCTTCCTCGGCTACGCGAGCCGCCCGCCGGGCCGGCTGCGGATCGGCCGTACCCTGCAGAACCCGGTGCCCGGCGCGGACCCGCACCCGGACTGCGTCGCGGCCTACGAGGACGCCAGCCGCCTGCTGGCCGACCTGGGCCACGAGGTCGAGGACATCGCCATGCCGCTGGGCCAGGACCTGGTCCCGTTCTTCGAGACCATCTACCACGGCTACGCCACGCTGACCCCGGTCGACCCGGCGCAGGAGCAGGTGCTGCTGCCGCTGACCCAGTACCTGCGCGAGCTCGGCCGGGCCACCGGCGCGGCCGACTTCCTGTTCGCCCAGGCCTACCTGCAGTTCGTCACCCGCCCGGCGATCGCCGCGTTCGCCGCCTACGACGCCGTCCTCACCCCGACCCTGGCCCTGCCGCCGGTGCCGGTCGGCTACTTCGACGAGGTCGACCCGGCGGAGAACTTCGAGCGGCAGAAGCGGTTCACCCCGTGGACCGCGATCTACAACATCTCGGGCCTGCCCGCGGTCAGCGTCCCGCTGCACTGGAACGCCGAAGGCCTGCCGATCGGCGTGATGCTGGGCGGCCGGATGGGCGACGAGGGCCCCCTGATCTCCCTGTCCGCCCAGCTCGAGGAGGCCCGCCCCTGGAAGGACCGGCACCCCCCGATCTGGGGTCCGCCCGGACCGTAGCGGCCCGGACCGCCCTGGGGGGCTCATGACTGCTAATGCCGTGCCGAGACAAGACCCGGCGCCGGAGAGTCCGCCGTGGTCACCGGGAAAGTATCTCTCCGATCTGAACAAGACCGCGATTTACGCGGTGAGTAGGGGCATGGTGCCCTTGCTGGTCACGCACATCCGCTTCTTGATGAAGTTCACCAACGCGTGGCTCGAGAAGGAAAAGAAGAAGGAGCAGGACAGCGCCGGAAGGGCGACCGAAGCCCTGATGGGCGAGTGGCCCCGATGGACCCGTTGGAGCCAGCGCCCCATCGCGAAATGGCTCGGTTCGCGCGCGCTGCCGAACGGTGCCGCGCTGGTGCTGGTGCTCCTTCCCTACATCGTGTCGCTGGCCGTTGTCGTACCCTCGCAGATCGGCTGGTCGGTGCTCAAGAGTTCCTGGGACGTGCTCCGGAGAGGCGTCCGCGGCGTACCGCCCCTTATCACGGCGGTGGTGGTGGTGTTCGTGACCAATGATGCCTGGCGGATCCTCGGCACCGGCTTCACGGTCAGATTCACGGTCCTCGTCGCCGTATTCCTGCTGTCCAGCCTGCTTTTCCTGGTCCGCTGGACCTGCTGGGACGATATTGATCTGAGCGAATCCCAAGCGAAAGACCTGCTGGCGGGAGTCAGGCGCAAGAACCTGGAGAGGTTCACCAGGTTCATGGACCACGGCGCCCGGCCGGTGCCGATCGTCCGGCCGCTCATACCCGGCACGATCTGGGTTTACGCGGGCTACTGGCTGCTCTGCGCCTTCGCGCTCGTCACTACCGCGCTGTTCGTCTCCGCCATGCTGATCATCATCGGGGTCATCTTGATCAGCAAAAGCGAAACCATGACGCTAGCCAATTCGGTTCACGTCTACCAGACGCTTCCCGACGGAGCCGTCATCACGAAACAGCTCCTGTCGCTTTCTTTCAGCCTGGGCGCGTTCGCGGCGTTTTTCCTAGTCGCGGCCCAGAGACCGAGCGACAGGAAAGTATTCATGAAGAATACGCTCCGCCGCTTTCGCCGCGACCTCGTGGTGTATTCCATCTACTGCCGCGCGCACGATCAGGCCGAGCCCTGGACGCGGGTGCCTGTCCACGCCAGGCTGCTCGACCACCCGCCACGACCCAAAGGCTTGCTCAGCGCGGTCATCGGCCAGGCCTGGCGGCGGCGCGGCCGGGCGGGCGGGTCAGCCGGTTAACTGACCGCGACGTATCAACCCGGCCTGGCCGCTCTCCGGCCTGATGAAGGAACGCTCATCACGGGGAGGCCGAACATGCCCGGATCATGGCAGCCACTTGCCAATCAGCCCGCATTCAACGCCAGCACCATGCTCCTGCTCACCGACGGCACGGTGATGGGCCAGGAGTCGAACGGCACCGCCTGGTGGCGCCTGACGCCCGACGAGTGGGGTGACTACGCGAACGGCACATGGTCGCCCCTGGCTCCGATGATCGACGCGCGCCTGTACTACGCCTCCGCGGTGCTCGCCGATGGGCGCGTCTTCGTCGCCGGCGGCGAGTACAACGGCGGCTCAGTCGGCGTCGACTGGAACCGGGTCGAGATCTATGACCCGGTCGCCAACGCCTGGCACCCGGCCAGCACGCCCGGCTGGACGCACATCGGCGACGCGCCCTGCTGCGTGCTGCCGGACGGCCGGGTCCTGCTGGGCTCGATCGATGACACCCGGACCGCCATCTACGACCCGAACACCGGCACCTGGTCGCCGGGCGCCGACAAGGCCGACTCGAGCTCCGAGGAAGGCTTCACCCTCATGCCCGACGACACGGTGCTGGCCCCGGAGAACTCCAACCCGCCGTACGCCGAGAAGTACCTGATCTCCGCGGGCACCTGGGTGAGCGCCGGGCAGACCCCGGTGTCGCTGATCGAGAGCAACTTCTCGATCGAGATCGGTCCCTGCCTGCTCCGGCCGGACGGCACGGCGTTCCAGGTCGGAGCCGACGGCCACACCGCGGTCTACCGGCCGGATCCCGATCCCGCCACGCCCGGGACCTGGACCGCGGGCCCCGACTTCCCCGACAGCTCGCCGGGCACGCCGCTGAAGGCCAACGACGCGCCGGGCTGCGTGCTCCCCAACGGCCACGTCCTGTGCGTCGCGGGCACCGCGCCGAACACCGGCGGCTACGCCCAGAACGGCCAGTTCTTCGAGTTCGACGGCAAGCTGCTCGATCCCGCGCCCGCCCCCGCCAACGCGGGCAGCAACGTCTACGACGGGCGGATGCTGGTCCTGCCCACCGGCCAGGTCCTATTCAGCGCCGGGAGCCCGGCCATCGAGATCTACACCCCCGTCGGCGAGGCCGACGACGAATGGCGCCCGCATATCACCGAACACCCGCGAGACCTGCGGCCCGGCCACTCCTACGTCATCCACGGCGAGCGGTTCAACGGCATGACGCAGGCCGTGGCCTACGGCGACGACGCGACCATGGCCACGAACTATCCGATCATCCGGTTGATCAGCGAGGACGCGCGGGTGCACTACTGCCGGACGTTCGACCACAGCACCATGGCCGTGGCCACCGGTCACCGCCCCGTGCACACCCGGTTCACGGTCCCGGCCGGCCTGGCCCACGGCCGCTACGACCTGCGCGTCGTGGCCAACGGCATCGCCTCCCGCGAGGTCGAAGTCCGGGTGTCCTGACCGCCAGACAGTCCACCCGGGCCAGCTCCCTGGACACCGTATCCCGGCGTCCAGGGAGCTTCCTTGCCCCGTCGCCTGGGCCAGCGGGTTAGCGGGGATCGTCTCCCATGCGGTACTGATGCGTGAGCTCGTCGAGCTGCCGCTTCAGGTCGCCGTCGAGGACGAGATCCGCGGCCGCCAGGCTCGCCTGCAGCTGATCGGGCCTGCTGGCGCCGATGATCGGCGCGGTGACGGCCGGATTGGCCAGCACCCAGGCGACCGCGAGGGTGACCAGGTTGATCCCGGCCTTCTCGGCCAGCTGCCCGAGCTCGTCGACCGTGCCGAACTCCCGTTCGTGCCAGTACCGGTCCTGGTACATCCCGCCCGCGGTGCCGAGCGTGAAGCGGGTCCCTTCGGCAGGCGGGGCGGACCGCGAGTGCTTGCCCGACAGCAAGCCGCCCGCGATCGGGTTGTAGGGGATGACGCCCACGCCTTCCTCGAGGCAGAACGGGAGCATTTCCCGTTCGATCTGGCGGAAGAGCAGGTTGTAGCGGGGCTGCACGCTGTCCAGCCGCGTCAGCCCGAGCGTCTCGGTGCGGCCGACCGCCCGTACCAGCTGGTAGGTCAGGAAGTTCGAGCAGCCGGTGTACCGGACCTTGCCGGCGTGGACCAGATCATCCAGCGCGCCCAGGGTCTCGTCGATCGGCGTCGCCCGGTCATATCCGTGCAGTTGGTACAGGTCGATGTAGTCGGTCTGCAGCCGCCTCAGCGAGGCGTCGACGGCGGCCATGATGTGCTTGCGGGAGTTGCCGCCGTCAAACGGCGCCGGCCCGGTCGGGGCGAAACACTTGGTGGCCACGATGAACCGGTCCCGCTTGCCTCGCAGCCAGCGGCCGAGGATCTCCTCGGTGATGCCCCGCGTACTCAGGTCCCCGCCCAGCGGGTACGCATCGGAGCTATCGAGAAAGTCGATGCCCCCCTCGGCGGCCCGGTCGAGGATCGCGACCGCCGTACTCTCGTCGCTTTGCAGTCCGAAGGTCATCGTCCCCAGGCAGAGCCTAGAAACCTGCAGCCCAGTCCGGCCGAGTCTGGCGTGCTCCATGCCAGCACGCTATACGCCACCACGCGATCCCCCCAGCCCGCCCCGCCCTCCAAGTCTCCCCGCCTCCGTCTCTCCCCTACCAACGCTGGTCGCCGACAAATCACACCACTCCGGGTGGCAGGGAACCGCGCCGATCACCTACCCGACGTCCTAGCCGGGCGTGCCGGATTCCTCGTCGCTCGGCGTCTGGTCGGCATCGAGGCTGACTAGCAGTAGGTCGGTCTGGCTGAAGTCGTTTCCCCGGCACAGCAGCGGTTCGTCGGCCACGGAGGCGACCGCGTAGGTGCAGCAGTCGCCAAAGTTCAAGGCCGCGGGATGCCTGCCCTTGCCGAAGCGGGAGTAGGCATCGAGGGCCACGCTCGCGTGCTCCTCGCCGAAGGCCACGGTCTCGATGGAGTTCTCCTGCAGGAACCGAGCCAATGCGGTCTTCCCTCTGGGTCCGAACCGCGCCGTCAGCACGATTGCGGTCTCCAGCCGGGTGGGTGCGCCGATCCGGGTTGCCGGTGAGGCGGCGAGTTGATGGACGATGCGTTCATAGCCGGATTCCTTGCCGATGACGGCCAGGATCGCGGACGAGTCGATGATCATGCGCCGTCCGCGCCGAAACCGAGGATCTCCTCGCGCTCGGCCTTGGACGCTGGCTGGCCGAGCTGATCCGGCGGGATCAGTGGCCAGATTTCCTCCTCGAGGAACCGGGTAAGGCGTTCCTCCCGCTGTCTGACCGCCGGACCGGATCTCGCCTGGAGAACCTGGCGCAGGGCATACCGAACGGCCCCGGTCTTCGTGGTGCCGACTAGGCCCGCGACCTCGGCCGCCAGGCGTTCGGTCTCGGGATCCTTGATGTTAAGCGCCATACCAAAATGGTACCATCAATGGCAGAAAGGTACCATCACGTCGCCGTCGTCAAGTCGTTCAGGAAGTCGATCAGGCCGGCGAAGTAGACCTGCTGGTCGTCGTACATGGCCATATGGCTGCCGTCCGGGCAGTGCAGGTACCGGCCCCGCGGCAGGCGGTCCGCCATCATCCGCATGTGCGCCGGGTCCATGGTGTCGTGCTGCGCGCCGATGACCAGCGTCGGCACCTCGATCGAAGCCAGCTCGGCGGTCCGCTCCCAGCCGGCCAGGCTGGCGTCGGCGCTGATCCCCAGCTCGCTGGGACCCTGCATGGACACGTAGATCGCCGGGTTGATGTGCGCGAACGCGCGCTGCACCGGGTCGGGCCAGTCCGCGGGCGGCATGCGCAGCACGTGGTAGACGTAGTGCTGCTCAATGAGCAGCTCCATGTACCTCGGGTTCTCGGTGTCCCCGGCCGCCTCGAACGCCTTGATCCCGGCCAGCGCCGCCTGGTCCATCTGCGGCATCAGCACCCGCTCGGCGTAGGCGTTGTAGGCCGGGACGCTCGACATCATCGAGGAGATGACCAGACCGCGCAGGTGCTGCTGGTGGGCCAGCGCGTACTCCATGGCCAAGATCCCGCCCCAGGAGTGGCCGAGCAGCACGAAGTTGTCCCGGTTCAGCCCGAGCGCCTGGCGGACCTGCTCCACCTCGTCGACGAACCGGTCCAGATCCCACAGCGAGGGATCCTCCGGCTGGTCGCTGAACCCCGAGCCGAGCTGGTCGTAGTAGTAGTACTCGATCCCCGCGGCGGGCAGGTAGCTGTCGAACGCCTCGAAGTACTCGTGGGTCGCTCCCGGCCCGCCGTGCAGCAGCAGCACCCGCAGGTCCGGATGGTTGCCGACCCGCTTGACCCAGACCTGATAGGTCCCCTTCGGCGTGCGCACCGGGACCTTCCGAGCGCCCCCGCTCAGCACGTCGTCCCGGCCGGAATAGTCCAGATACCCGCTCACCGGCGCCTCCGTCCCATCCGCGCTGATGCCACCCGGGGCAGGAGTACCCCGGGTGGCATTATGCCAGCGCGCCACAGGTGGCAGGCTTCGACCATGTCATCGTGGAGCACCGCGGCGGACTGGCTGACAGTAGCCGGTTCGTCCCTGCTGGTCGTGGGAACCTGGGCTCAGGCCCGGGCGAGCCTGGCCGAATACCGGGATCTGTTCAAGGACATGCCGGCGGCCGCACGCGCCGCGCTCGAGGCCAGCAAGGCCAGCCGGATCACGATCCTCAGGTCCCGCGCGGTCGCCGTGGTTACCCCCGCCGCCATGGCCTTCATCACCGAGATTCCGCGCCAGCTCGAGCAGATCCGCGAGGAGCACGGCGAGGTTGCCGCGCGGGCCGCCCGGCTGATCCGGCTCGCCACCGTCTGGTCGGTGCTCACCGCCGGAGCGGTGCTGCTCCTGGCGGCCGCCGTGATCCAGCTCGTCCTCGCCTACACCTGACCCCGCCTCGCGCTGCGTATAGTGCGGGTGTGAGTTCCGAGATCAGCGCGATCTTGCTCGACGCGGGCGGGGTCCTGGTCTTCCCGCAGCCCGACCTGTTCCGGCCGCCGCTGGCGGCGCTCGGCGTATCCCTGGACATCGCCGCGTTCGAGCGGGCCCACTACCAGGCCATGGTGGTCCAGGACGTGGCCGCCGCGCCCCCGGTCGCGGGCACCTGGTGGCGCGAGTACCTGGTCGGCTACTTCGCCGCCTGCGGCGTGGCCGAGGACCAGTGCCGCGAGCTAGCTACCGAGGTCGCGGTGGCGACCATGGGCCGGGCCTGGACCCACGTCGGCACCGGGGCGATGGCCGGCCTGCGGGCGCTGGCCGCCCTCGGCCTGCCGATGGGCGTGGTCTCGAACTCCGACGGCAGCGTACAAGCCGAACTGCGCCGCCTCGGCGTCTGCTACGCACCAGACGCGCACGCCCCCGACGCGCACGCCCCCGGCCCGCAACCAGCCGGGGTCCCGGTAGGCGTGGTCGTCGACTCGGGCGCGGTCGGCGTGGCCAAGCCGGATCCGGCCATCTTCGGCTTCGCGCTCGACGCGCTGGGCGTGCCCGCGAGCGGGACCGTGCTGCACGTCGGCGACAGCCTCCGGTACGACGTGGCCGGGGCTCTGGCCGCCGGCCTGCAGCCGGTCCACCTGGACCCGCACGGCTTCTGCCCGGCCCCGGACGGCCACCGCCACATCCGCACCCTGGCCGAGCTAGCCGCGTGGATCCCGGCGTTATCGGGTCGGCGCTCACCCCCCGCCGGCGATAGACTACGGGCTTGCCCGACCACGGCGTGAAAGGCAGAGTACGCGGCATGCGCTGGTCCACAATGCACATCCCCACGCTGCGCGAGGACCCGGCCGACGCGGGCGCCCCCAGCCACCGCCTGCTGCTCCGGGCCGGTTTCATCCGCCCGCTGATGGCCGGGCACTACTCGCTGCTGCCGCTGGGCCAGCGGGTCCGGCTCAAGGTCATCGGGATCATCCGCGAGGAGATGGACCGGATCGGGGCCCAGGAGATCGTGATGCCGATCATGCACCCGGCCGAGTTGTGGCAGCTCAGCGGCCGCTGGGAGCTGATGGGCGATGAGATGTTCCGGCTCAGGGACCGGCGCGGCACCGATCTGGCCCTCGGCATGACGCACGAGGAGATCGTCACCGACCTGGCCACCGAGCTCGAGTCGTACCGGCAGCTGCCGCAGATGTGGTACCAGATCCAGACCAAGCTGCGCGACGAGCCGCGGCCGAAGGCCGGCCTGATGCGCACTCGCGAGTTCACCATGAAGGACTCCTACAGCTTCGACCTGGGCCCGGACGAGCTCGACGTGTCGTTCCGCCTGCACCACGACGCGTACGTCCGGATCTTCGAGCGGCTGTCCATCCCCGCCGTCCCGGTCGAAGCGTCCAGTGGCACGATGGGCGGCTCGGACTCCACCGAGTTCGTCTGCCCGTCGCCGACCGGCGAGGACCTGATCGTCCTATGCCCGGAGTGCGGTTACGCGGCGAACATCGAGAAGGCGACGTCGCGGCTGGCCGCCGTAGACGATTCGGCCGAACGGGCCGTGGCTCTCCCCGCCCCCGAGCCGTTCGACACTCCCGGGGTACGGACCATCGAGGACCTGGCGGTCCGCTACCAGGCCCCGGCCGAACGCCAGATCAAGACCCTCGTCTACTACCTGGACGGCGTGCTCACCCTGGTCCTGCTGCGCGGCGACCACGCGCTGAACGAGCAGAAGCTCATCGACGCCACCGGCGCGAACGAGGTCCGCCCGGCCCAGCCCGACGAGATCCGCGACGCCCTCGGCGCGCTGCCGGGCAGCCTGGGCGCGGTCGGGACTGTGCCAGTCAGTCTTGGCGGACCCCCGATCATCGCGGACGAGGCGCTGCGCGGCCGGCGCGGCATGTACACCGGCGCCAACCTCGACGACACCCACCTGCGCGGGGTGGACGTCGAGCGCGACATCAACGTCGGCCAGTGGGCCGACCTGCGCGAGATCGCCGCCGGCGATCTGTGCGTCAACTGCGGGCACGGCCTGGAAGTGGAACGCGGCATCGAGGTCGGCCACATCTTCAAGCTCGGCTCCAAGTACACCGAGGCCATGCAGATCCGCGTGTCCGGCCCGGACGGGAAGCCGGTCAGGCCGCTCATGGGCTGCTACGGCATCGGCGTCGAGCGCGCGATGGCCACGATCATCGAGGTCCACTACGACGCCAAGGGCATCATCTGGCCGGTCGCGGTGGCCCCGTTCGAGGTCGTGGTGGTGATCGCCCAGCAGGACGACCCCGCGGTGGCCGAGGCGGGGGAGGAGATCTACGTGGCCCTGGCCAACGCCGGCGTCGACGTCATCGTGGACGACCGGCAGGTCCGGGCCGGGGTCAAGTTCAGCGACGCCGAACTGGTCGGCATCCCGTTCCGGGTCACCATCGGCAAGCGCGGCCTGGCCGCCGGCGCCGCCGAGTTCACCGAGCGCGAGTCCGGCACCACGGTCCAGGTTCCCCTGGCCGACCTGACCCAGCACGTCCGCGAGGCCATCGCCAAATCGATCGTCGCCACCCGCTGAGCGGCACGCCCTAGCCGCCCGCTACCCGGCCCGGCGGTCGCGAGCCTGGCAGCGCAACGCCCGGAGCACGTCGTCGCGCCCCTCGATGAGCAGCCGGCGCAGCGCGTCGGGCGGGTCGGCCCGGGCTATGTAGTCGTCGGTGGCCTGGACCGTCTCCGGGGAGAGCGGGCACACCAGGTAGGCGCCGCTGACGAAGTCCTGGGCCATGGCCGAGGACCAGTCGCGCCAGACGTCGCCCACCACGGCGAAGTAATCTCCCCGGTACGGCTCGATCAGGTCCGGGCGATCCAGGTCGACGAAGCCGGCCAGCGTGGCCCGGAACGTCGCGATGGTCAGCTCGCCGCTGACGAGCGTCTGCCAGGTCTCCCGCTTGGCCTCGGCCGCAGGGATGGCCGCCCGGCAGGTCGCGGCGTGCCGCTCGCCGGCGTCGGTCGCGTCCCGGGCCAGCTCCGCGCCGATTTCGCCGGGCCCGAAGCTCCCGGAACCCGAAGGGCTCGGGGCGCCGCGGCTCACTAGCCGCCCGAGCAGTGCCCAGCGCAGGTCCGTGTCGACGGTGAGCCCGTCGAGCCGCACCGACCCGTCCAGCAGCTGGGCCAGCAGCGCGAGGTCGTCGGCGGAGGTAGCCACGCCCGCGAAGGCGCGGACGTAAGCCAGCTGCGCGTCCGAGCCGGCCGGCGCCGCGGCGAGCAGCTCGCGCAGCGCGCCGGCCATCAGGGCCAGCCCGGTGTCGCGCCAGCCGGGGTCGGCGAACCGGTGCGTCGCCTGACCCGCCTGGCGCAGCAGCGTCTGGACCACGCCGATGTCGGCCACCGAGGAGACACCCGACAGGACCAGCCGGACGTAGTCGCGCGCCGCCATCTCGCCGTCGCGGCACATGTCCCACGCGGCCGTCCAGCACAGCGCCGCGGGNNTCGGGGCGCCGCTGCCCGGCCAGCTCCGGGATCACCGTGCGCGGCCCGGCCACGTCGGTCTCCACCCGCAGACGGCGCGACAGGCCCGCCTCGGTCCGGTCGTACAGGCCGATCGCGATCCGGTGCGACCGGAGCAGGGGGTGCGTCGCCGCGGCTTCCTGTTCCACCGCGAACTCGGTGAACCGGCCCTCGGAATCCACCGCGTAAGACGGCCGCAGCGTGTTCACCCCCGCGGTCTGCAGCCATTCCCGCGACCACGACGCCAGCTCCCGGCCGGAGGTTTCCTCCAGCGCGGACAGCAGGTCCGCCAGCGTCGCGTTGCCCCACGCGTGCGCGGCGAAATACTTCCGCACCCCGGCCAGGAAGTTCTCTCGCCCGACGTAGGCCACCAGCTGTTTGAGCACCGCCGCGCCCTTGGCGTAGGTGATCCCGTCGAAATTGACCTCGACCGCGTGGATATCCGGGATGTCGGCCGCGATCGGATGGGTGGACGGCAGCTGATCCTGCCGGTAAGCCCAGGCCTTGTACAGCTGCGCGAACGTGGTCCAGGCCGACGTCCAGCGCGTCGCCTCCGCCTGGGCCAGCGTGCCCGCCCAGGTGGCGAACGACTCGTTCAGCCACAGGTCGTCCCACCAGCGCATCGTGACCAGGTCGCCGAACCACATGTGCGCCATCTCGTGCAGGATGGTCTCGCCGCGCGCTTCCCGGGCGAAGTCGGTGACCCGCGACCGGAAAATGTAGGACTCCAGAAAGGTGACGCAGCCGGCATTCTCCATCGCGCCCTCTTTGAATTCGGGCACGAAAAGCTGATCGTACTTCTCGAACGGATACTTTATTCCGAACGAATTGTGGTAGAAATCGAAGCCCTGGCGGGTCACCTCGAAGATCTCGTCCGGGTCGAGGTACTCGGCCAGCGACTGACGGCAGAACAGGCCCAGCGGGATGCCGTCGTGCTCGTCGCGGACCACGTACCAGGGACCGGCCACGACGGCCGTGATGTAGGTCGGCACGACCGGGGTGGGCGGGAAGTGCCAGCGCAGCGCCTCGCCCTCCGCGATGCTCGACTCGGGGGCCATGTTCGACACCACCAGCCAGTCCGCCGGGGCGGTCACCGCCAGCTCGTACGTGGCCTTCATGTCGGGCTGGTCGAAGCACGCGTACACCCGGTGCGCGTCGAACGTCTCCAGGTCCGAGTAGAGGTAGACCCGGCCGTCGGCCGGGTCGGTGAACCGGTGCAGCCCTTCGCCGCTGCGCGAGTAGGCGCAGTCGGCCACGACCCGCAGCACATTACTGGCCGCCAGCCCCTCCAGGGTGATCCGGTCGCCGTCAAAAGCGTCCAGGCTGACCGGCTCGCCGTTCAGGGTGATCTCGCGCACCGCGGGGGCGGTGAGGTTGATGAAGCTGGCCGAGCCCGGTGCGACGCAGTCGAACCTGATCACGCTGACCGAGCCGAACACCTCGTCGTCGCCTGTGAGGTCGAGATCCACGTGGTACGAGGCGACGGTGATGATCGCCGAGCGGGCCGCCGCCTCGTCGCGGGTCAGGTTCGCTGTCACCGGTTGGTCCCTTCGTCCTATTGGTCCTGCACGGAATTCACGGCAGCGGCGTCTGGTTGACGCTGCCGAGAACAGCGGACCCGGCTTACTCGTGGTAAGGAGCGCACATGACCGAGCAGGAGCCTACGGGTGTCGACTTCTGGTTCGACCCTATCTGCCCGTGGGCGTGGATCACTTCACGCTGGATGCTTGAGGTGCAGCAGGTCCGGCCGGTGACCACGAGCTGGCACGTGATGAGCCTGGCGGTGCTGAACGAGGAAAAGGAAGACCTGCCCGAGACCTTCCGGGAGGCCTTGCGGTCGGCCTGGGGCCCGGTCCGGGTGGTCACCGCGGCCGAGCAGGCCTACGGCCCCGAGGTCGTGCTGCCGCTGTACACCGCGCTCGGGAACCGGTTCCACCACGACAAGGCTCCGCGCGACGCCGAGACGATCACTGCCGCGCTGGCCGAGGCCGGCCTGCCGGCCAGCCTCGCGGCCGCGGCGGACTCCACCGAGTACGACGCGGCGGTGCGCGCCTCGCACGCCGAAGGCATTAACCGGGTCGGGTACGACGTCGGCACGCCGGTCATCTCGATCGGCGAGCTGTCGGTGTTCGGCCCCGTCATGTCCCCGATCCCGCGCGGTGCGGAGGCCGGGCGGCTATGGGACGGCGTGCTCCTGATCGCGAGCGTCGACGGCTTCTTCGAGCTGAAGCGGTCCCGGACCCGCGACCCGATCTTCGACTGAGTCCTTTACCCAGAGGTTCGGGCCCGTCGGCGGCTGCCGGTCTGTGCCGGGGGCCGGTCTGGCAGACTGGCCCCCGTGCGCGTTTACCTGGGATCCGATCATGCGGGTTTCGAGCTGAAGACCCGCCTCATCGAGTGGCTGGCCGGAGCCGGCCACGAGCCGGTGGACTGTGGCCCGGAAACGTACGCCCCGGACGACGACTACCCGCCCTACGTGATGAGCGCCGCCCACGGCGTCATCAGCGACCCGGGCAGCGTGGGCATCGTGATCGGCGGCTCGGGGAACGGAGAGCAGATCGCCGTGAACAAGATCCCCGGCGTCCGCGCGGCGGTGGCCTGGACCGACGAGACCGCTGAGCTGGCCCGCCTGCACAACGACGCCAACGTGCTCAGCCTCGGCGCGCGTATGTACAGCGTCGAGGACGCGATCGGCTTCACCCGGATCTTCCTGTCCACCCCGTTCTCCGGAGAGGCTCGGCACGCCCGGCGCCTAGCCGAGATCACCGGCTACGAGATAACCGGCGAACTCCCACCCCGCCCGGCCTAGCCCGAACACCATTAGGGCCGTAACCGAGACGCCCGGCCGCGCCCCGATCCACCCGATCGCCATCGCCGCCGCGCCCCGCCCGGCCGGGTCGCCCCGCCATCGGTCCGCTCGCTCTCTCGTCTCTCGTCCGCCGGCCGCCTCTCGTCCGGCGAGGCCGCCTCGCGCCGCCGACCGCCGTCCCCGACCGCCCCGGCGCCGCCCGCATCCGCCGGAACCACCGGCCCCGCCGGAACCACCGGCCCCGCGGGCCGGCCGCGCACCGCGTCGGCTTCGGCCGCCTCGGCGAAGGCTAGGTGCTCGGCGTGCGGCCGGGACACGTCCCGGGCCCGCATCGCGGCGCTGATCGTCACCTTCATGGCCGCCACGAACCCATTGTCGCAGGCCCGGTTCCCGTGGGACAACCCGGAAACGGCTCCTAGAAGTTGACCGGGCACCAGGGAGCGGGGTCCCAGGACAGTGCGGTGGAGAGCTGCCGGACGGCGCCGGGACGGCCTTCGGTCACGAGCCCTGCGGTGGCCAGCGCGCCCAGCGTGGTGCCGCCCAGGTAGGCCGCCCCGAGCTCCCTGACGTCGAGCACCACGTCCGGCGCACCCGAGGCCGGAACGCAGGAAGCCTCCAGGCCGCCGCCGTCCGGCGGGGCGCCGGCCGTGGTCAGCCGCCACCGCCCGGCGTTGGCCGGCAGCAGCTCGTCGCGTACCTCGATGACCACGTCGGCGGGGGCGGAGTACCGGCGCCGGGTCAGCGCACCGGGGACGTTGATGATCCGCACCCACAGCGCGTCCGTCAGCCGCGGCCGCGCCCGCCGGGGGTCGGCCAGCTGGAACAGCAGCGGGTCATCGACGGGCCGTCCGCGCACGTGGAACTCCGCGACCAGATCCCGGCTGAGCAGGTCAGCCGCCAGCGCGGCGCTGGCCGCGGCGTCGCTGGCAACCATTTCCCGCACGGTCAAGGAGCCGTCCGGCAGCGACGTGTCACGGTCCCAGCGGCCCTCGGCCGAATAAGTTGCGTAACCCCGCGGCCCGCTGTCGTCCTCGGCCAGCACGCAGTGCAGCGGGCTCGTGTTCTGCCGCCGCTCCGGCGGGTCGTACACCGGGCGCTGCCACCACGACTCGGTCCGCGCGATGAAGCCGGGCCGCCACGGCAGGACCGTGTCGTAGACCTTAGCCAGCTCCGGCAGAACCGACGCCGGCTCCGCGATCCGCAGCCGCAAGCCGTCGTACGCCGGAGCGGTCCGGGCCAGCGTGCCCTCGCCGCGGTGCAGGGTGAAGTCGGCGTGCCACATCGCCCGGCCGTACCCGAACCGGGAGTAGATCACCGACTCCGAGGCCCACAGCACCGCCAGCGGCTCGCCGCGGTCCCGGACGTCGGCGAGCTGGCGGCGCATCATGGCGCTCAGCACGCCCCGGCGCCGGTGCGAGGGCAGCACGCTGACCCACGTCACGCCGGCCGCGGGCAGCGTCTGGAGCCCGGGCACGGTGAGCTGGAAGCTGAAGGCGCCCGCGGTTCCGACCAGCGTGCCGCCGTCGAAGGCGGCCAGCGTGCGGTCGAACTCCAGGTTCAACAGAACCAGCTGCCGGTCTTCTTCGGACAGCGGTGAGCCGTGGAAGGCGTGCATGTCCACGGTGCGGAAGGCGTCGAACTCCTCGGAGCTGACCGGCCTGATCGGATACGGGTGATCGCCGCGCGGGGCCGATGTCGTCATGATGCCTTCGTACCCCGCCCGCTGCCGTGGCGCGACTGGTTTAGGCCGTCCAGCCCTGATCGACTACAGTGTGCCCTCTGCCTCAATTTCGCGTTATGCAAAGAGCCCCTGACCTGACCTCCCGCAACGTGTTCCCGGGCCGCTCGCGCAGGCCCCGTGGGTCGCCCCTCGCGAGCCGGTTTGGCATGACGCTTACCCGGCGCGCGACATGGTGACCCGGCCCCCGATCCGTGGCCGCCGCGGCGCGGGGCGCATCGTCAGGTTGCTGCGGGCCCAGCTGACCAAGCAGTTCATCACCAGGAACCGGCGGATGGCGTTCACCTTGTCGGTCGCGGTGATCGCCATCTCGGTGGGCGCGGTGCACGTCTCCGTGCGGTGGTTCTCGCCCGGCGTGATGATCTTGCCCATCCTGGCCGGCGGCCTGCTGATGTGGCCCCGGGCGCTGCGCATCTTCTTCGCCGTCGTGGCCGGCGCGGTGATCTACGACGTGGTCAAGGGCAAGGCCGGCCCCGGGATCGTGGCCACCATCGTGCTGACCGCCGCCTTCGCCTACGTCCTGGCCCGGACCCGCAAGAAGCTCGGCGTCCAGGGCCTGCGCGGCGACCGGATGCTGCTGGAGTTGCGGGACCGCATCCAGGCCCAGGGCAAGCTGCCCCCGCTGGGCGAGGGGTGGGGCTCGTCGGCGGTGCTCAAGCCGGCCGGCGGCTCCTCGTTCGGCGGCGACTTCGTGGTGTCGTTCTGCGACGGCAAGACGCTTGAGGTCGCCCTGGTCGACGTGTCCGGCAAGGGCATCGACGCCGGGACCAGGGCCCTGCTGCTGTCCGGCGCCTTCGGCGGGCTGCTCGGCTCGGTACCGAGAGAGGAGTTCCTGCCCGCCTGCAACGCCTACATGCGGCGCGGCTCGGCCACGGAGGGCTTCGTCACCGCGGTGCACCTGTCGCTCGACCTGGCCTCGGGGGAGTACGTGATCGATTCGGCCGGGCACCTGCCCGCCGTGCACTACGACGCGGCGGCGGGCCGCTGGCGCCTGACCAGGGCCCACGGGATCGTCCTCGGCGTGGTCCCCGACCTGCGCGGGGCTGCGGCCGAGACCGAGCGCGGCGTGCTGCAGCGCGGCGACGCCCTGATGCTCTACACCGACGGGCTGGTAGAGTCGCCCGGCCGTGACATCGACGCCGGCACCGACCGCCTGCTCGGCGAGGCCGAACGCATGCTGACCAGCGGCTTCAAGGCCGGCGCCCCGGCCCTGGTGGCCAACCTGCAGCGCGCAGGCGGCGGCTCCGACGACTGCGCCCTGGTCCTCATCTGGCGCACGTTATTTAGCCAGCGCGCCGGCCTGGGCTAGGAGGGCGTTGGCCTGGGAGATGAGCTTCTGGGCGGCCTTGGCGCTGATCGGGGTGTTGCCGAACTCGGCGCCGATGAGCAGGGTCTGCATCTGTCCGACCAGGGTGTCGCGCGCCGCGCCGAGCGCCCGCAGCTGGTTCTCGATGCCGGTGTAGGTGGCGTCGCCGGGGGAGTCACTGGCCAGAGCCCGGGTCGAGGCGGTGAGCGTGGCCAGCCCGAACTGCCCGACCGCCGCCTCGAGCTGGGTATAGACCTGGCCGAGCTTGGTCAGCGTCGGGTAGTTGATCAGCATGGCCCGCGGCAGCGCCGACGACTCGATGACGTGGCCCAGGACCACGCCGTCCGGGGTGTAATCATCCTTGAGCCCGAGCAGGGCCATCATCGTGGGCTGGATGTCGGTGTGGTCGGACCAGATCGTGCTGTTGACGCCCATCTGCACCACGCCGGGCCCGACCAGGCCGAGCCAGGTCGTGTTGGTCTGCGGCGCCACGTCGCCGTCGTTCCACGCGTCCTGCCCGCTCGGCTCGCTGACGCACGAGCTGCCGCAGCTGGCCGGCCCGCTGCTCAGCCCGAAGTCCGGGTTGGCGAACAGCGCGAACGTGCCGGTCCGTTTCGGATCCCCGGTGATCATGTGCAGGATGTTCATTTCGGCCGGGTCGGCCAGGTAGCCGGTCAGCGCGACGGTCTGCCCGGTGGCCAGGTCGTTCGCGGTGAGCCCCGCAGCCGCCCGCTCCATGGCCCGGACCGGGGCCGACGTCGCGGCCGGCTGCCCGTGCACGTAGATGACCGGCGCGGAGTCCGCCGCCACGTCGAAGGCAGTGGTGATGCTCTTGGCCGCCAGCATCCCGGTCAGGTTGCCGTCCACCTCGCCGACCTTGCCGTAGGAGCAGGCGATCGTCACGCCGTTGCAGTCGGCCGGGGTGGGTGCGGAGCCGACGAAGTGGGCGCCCTCGTCGGCGGTGATCACGAACAGCGTGTTGGCCTTGGTGATCCCGGCCGCGGCCAGATCCTTGAAGAACGTGCCGAACGCCGCATTCTCCTGCCGCAGCTGGCTCTCGTAGGCGGCGCTGCCTGGACCCAGGCCGGCCCCGGTGGTCCAGTTGTCGTGCACGTCGGACAGGTAGGTGAAGGTGACGGGGATGCCGTGCGTCTGCATGTACAGGGTGTAGGCCAGCCCCACCGGGCCGGTCAGCCCGTCGTACCCGGGGAAGCCGATGTCGCCGGTCGGATCCTTGATGACGTTCCCGTTCAGGTCGCGCACCGGGCCGGACGGGCTGATCACTGGCTGGATGACCTTGTTGCCGAACAACGCCTGGTACCCGCTGTACCCGTCCGGCTCGTCGGGCAGCAGGTCGGCCACCCCGCCATGCGAGGCCGCGCACATGGCCGACCCCTGCGCGCAGTGCACGGACAGGCCCATGAAGTCGGCCTCGGCCTGGTACGCCAGCTTGGGGTTCTCGGCCTCTTGGGCCTCGGTCGAGTTCGCCCCGTACACCAGCGGGATGTCGGGCAGGGTGTTCTCCAGTTCGGTGTCGGCCGCCGCCACCGAGCCGAAATCGCAGCCCGCCCGGGTGTAGGGCACCCACGGTGCCGGGGCGTTCTGGCCCTGCGGGGTGACCAGCGTGTAGTCGCTGTCACCGACCGGAGCGCTGGTCGTGGTGTTGTAGTCGACGACCGGGTCGGTCCAGTAGGCGAACGCCCCGGCCGTGTCGGTGGACCCGCCCGGCGTGTAGTAGTTGTACTCGTTCGCGACCGGAACGCCCAGGTCGCCGCCGTACAGACCGGTCTCGGAGGTCACCACGTCGTCGGCCGGGTACGCGATCAGCGGGGTGTGCTCGCGCGAGATCAGCGTCCCGTTGCCGGTGATGAAGTCGAGCAGGTTCGGCATCTGCTCCAGGTCGCTCGGTACGTTCGGGTTGTCCCGGGTGTAGTGCACGTTGTCGAACTGGATGTAGATGACGTGCTTGACCGACGACCCGTTCGCACCCAGGGCGCAGGTCGTAGTGGTCAGATCCGCCGCCGCCCGCCCCAACCCGGGCGCGGCCATGGCCGGCCCGGCCAGCATGCCGAGCACCACGGCGCCGCCCGCGGCGACGGTCATCAGCCTCGTGGCGGCCATGGGCGACTACCTCCACCTGCATCGCTAAGCACTGGCCACGGAACGAGCCGGCCAACATGATGGTAAGACCGGACGAATACCCGCAGGTGGCACGACGCGCCGGCGATCAGGTACCAAGGGTGACGCGGCGCCCCGCGTGAGGGGCCCGACCGCCCCGTAAATAACATTGCCGCGTAACATCCACGAAACTGACAATGACGTCAGGTGTATTACCTAGCATAACGTTGTTCGGTACTGCAAACTATTTTTCCCACGGCGTATCCTGCGCGAACAGTGGTGAACGCCTCACGCCCCGGCGCCCGGGGCGTTCGCCTGACCGACACGNNCCGGCGGCACCTGACCGCGCTGTACGGCTTCGCCCGGCTGACCGACGACCTGGGCGACGAAGCGCGCGAGACCGGCCAGGCCGACGCCGACCTGAGGCTGCGCCTGCTGGACGAACTCGACGCCGACGTGGACCGCATCTCCCAGGGCGCGACCCCGCACTCGCCGGTGATGCGGAACATGGCCGTAACCGTGGCCGAGTGCCACGTCCCGGCCCAGCCGCTGCGGGACCTGATCCAGGCCAACCGCCAGGACCAGCGGGTCACCCGCTACCAGACCTTCGCCGAGCTGGCCAGGTACTGCGAGCTGTCCGCCAACCCGGTGGGCCAGATCGTGCTGTATATCTTCGGCGTCGCCACCCCGGAACGCATCGCCCTCTCCGATCACATCTGCACCGCCCTGCAACTGGCCGAGCACTGGCAGGACGTGGCCGAGGACCTGGCCAACGGGCGGATCTACCTGCCCGCCGAGGACCTGGAGCGCTTCAGCGTCACCGAGGCCGACCTGGCCGCACCGAGCGCGGGCCCCGCCGTCAGGGGCCTGATGCGCTTCGAGACCGACCGCGCGCAAGGGCTCCTGGACCAGGGCGCGCCGCTGGTCGGCACGCTGCGCGGCGCCGCGCGGCTGGCCGTGGCCGGTTACCTGGCCGGCGGGCGCGCCGCGCTGGCCGCCATCCGGGGACAGCGGTACGACGTGCTCAGCGCCACCGCCCGGCCGCGCAAGCCGCGGATGGTGGCCGGGCTGGTCAAGGCCTACGCGAGGGGAAAGTGAGCACGACAGCGTGGAACTGACCGAGGCATACCGCGAATGCGAACGGATCACCTGGTCGCAGGCCAGGAACTTCGCTTACGGTATCAGGCTGCTGCCGCCCGACAAGCGGCGCGGCCTGGCCGTCATCTACGCGTTCGCCCGGCGGATCGACGACATCGGCGACGGCACGCTACCGGCGCAGGAGAAGATCGCCGCGCTGGAGCAGGCCCGCCAGGCCATCGTCAACCTCAGCGCCGTGGACCAGGACGACCCGGTGCTGCTGGCCCTGGCCGACGTGGAGCGGAACTTCCCGGTGCCCATGCCGGCGTTCGGCGAGCTCATCGACGGCTGCGTGGCCGATGTCCGCGGTACCAGCTACCGGACGTTCGATGACCTGCTCTATTACTGCCGCTGCGTGGCCGGCTCGGTCGGCCGCCTGTCCCTGGGCATCTTCGGCACCAGCCACGACGTGGACCGAGCCGCCGAGCTGGCCGACTCCCTCGGCGTCGCCCTCCAGCTGACCAACATCCTGCGCGACATCCGCGAGGACCAGCAGAACGGCCGCGTCTACCTGCCCGCCGAGGACCTGGCCAAGTTCTCTGTTGACTTCGGCGGCGACGACCCCGCCCCACAGGGATTCGTCCGCCTCGTCGAGTTCGAGGTCGACCGGGCCCGCGACTGGTACGCCACCGGCTGGAAGCTGCTGGGCCTGCTCGACCGCCGCAGCGCGGCCTGCACCGGCGCGATGGCCGGCATCTACCGCCGCCTGCTGGAACGCATCGCCGCCGAGCCCGCCGCCGTGCTGCGCGAACGGGTCTCGCTGTCCGGCCGGGAGAAGGCCACGGTCGCGGTCAAGGCGCTGACCGGGAGGTTCGGATGAGCCCCGCGCCGCGGGTGGCGGTGATCGGCGGCGGCCTGGCCGGGATCACCGCCGCGATCGCGCTCGCCGAGGCCGGCGCGGCGGTCACCCTGCTCGAGGCCCGGCCCCGGCTGGGCGGCGCGACCTGCTCGTTTACCCGTGACGGCCTGACCGTCGACACCGGCCAGCACGTCTTCCTGGGCTGCTGCACCGCCTACCGCGACCTGCTCGGCAAGCTCGGCATGACCGAGCACGCCCCGGTCCAGGACCGCTTCGACGTCACCGTGCTGGCCCCCGGCCCGACCCCGCGGCGCGGACGGCTCCGCCGGACTGCGCTGCCTGGCCCGCTGCATATGCTGCCTGCCCTGGGCCGGTACCCCTTTCTTTCATTGACCGAACGAACCAGCGTGGCACGGCCCGCTCTCGCCATGCGCCGCGTCGACCCGGCCGATCCCAAGGTGGACGAGCAGCGTTTCGGTGACTGGCTCGCTGCCCGGGGTCAGAACGAGCGCGCCCGCCGGGCCCTGTGGGACCTGTTCACCGTCTCGGCCCTGAACATCGCGGGCGACGACGCCTCCCTCTCACTGGCCGCCATCGTGATCAAGACCGGCCTGCTGGGCAAGAACAACGCCGCCGACATCGGCGTCCCCGCCCTCCCCCTAGGCGAGCTGCACGGCGACGCCGGCGCCACCCTCCTCACCAAGCTCGGCGCCCAAGTCCTGATCAACGCCAAGGTCTCTGCTATCGAACCCGGGGCCGACCCGGCCGCCCGGTTCCGCGTGCGGCTGGCCCGGGCCGAGGATGACGCGGCGCTCCCGGCCGAGATCCTCGCGGACGCCGTGGTGCTGGCCGTGCCGCACGAGGCCGCCGCCCGGCTGATCCCGCCCGGCGCGCTGCCCGAAGCGACCGTCGCGGGCTGGGCGGGTCTCGGCGCCTCGCCCATCGTCAACGTGCACGTGATCTATGACCGCCCGGTGATGGATCTGCCCTTCGCCGCCGCCGTGGACTCGCCCGTCCAGTGGGTCTTCGACCGCACCCGCATCTCCGGCCTGGACCGCAGCTCGCCCGGCGGGGCGCAGTACCTGGCCATCTCGCTGTCGGCGGCCGACCAGTACGTGGACGTGCCCGCGGCCGCGCTGCGGGAGCAGTTCGTCCCCGCACTGGCCGAGCTGTTCCCGGCCGCGCGCGAGGCCCAGGTCACCGAGTTCTTCGTCACCCGGGAGCGGCGCGCGACCTTCCGCCAGGCGCCGGG
>PLDT01000282.1:14588-18699 GCA_003136255.1 Actinomycetota bacterium | reverse complement strand
CCGGATATTCCGATTCCGTACTTTCCGGTTCTGAAGCGAACGCACCGACCTCAACGATAGGGGAACGTCAGTGACTGCAGTGATGCCTGAGGGTGTGACCCTGGCGCGGGACCTGGTGAGCCCGGCGATCGAGTCGACCATCGGCCGGCTGACGCCGGACGTGCGCGTGGTCGCGGCGTATCACTTCGGCTTCGCCGACGCCGAGGGCCACCCGACCGCAGGCGGCAGCGGCAAGGCGCTGCGGCCTGCGCTGGCCCTGCTGTCCGCCCGCGCCACCGGCGCCTCGCCCGACCGCGGCGTGACCGCCGCGGTCGCGGTCGAGCTGGTGCACAACTGGTCCCTGCTGCACGACGACATCATGGACGGCGACACCGAGCGCCGGCACCGGCCCACCGCCTGGACCGTGTTCGGCGTGGGCCCGGCCATCCTGGCCGGAGACGCGCTGCTGGCCCTGGCCCAGGACCTGCTGCTGGAGGACGGCACCCCGCAAGGTCCGTGGGCGGCCCGCTGCCTGTCCGCGGCGGTGCAGCGGCTGATCAGCGGGCAAGGCGCCGACCTGGCCTTCGAGAAGCGCGACGACGTGACCCTGGCCGAGTGCCTGGACATGGCGGGTGACAAGACCGCCGCGCTGATGGCCTGCGCGTGCAGCATCGGCGCCGTGCACCTCGGCGCACCGCCCACGCTGGCCATGGGCCTGGCCGGGTTCGGCGCGCACGTCGGGCTGGCCTTCCAGCTCACCGACGACCTGCTCGGCATCTGGGGCGCGCCCGAGGTCACCGGCAAGCCGGTACGCGCGGACCTGCGGGCCCGCAAGAAGTCGCTGCCGGTGGTGGCCGCGCTGACCAGCGGCACGCCCGCGGCCGCCGAACTGCAGGCCCTGCTCATCGACCCGCAGCCCTTGAGCGAGGATGACCTGATCCGCGCGGCCGACCTGGTCGTCGCCGCGGGCGGCAAGCAGTGGGCCGAGGCCGAGGCCGACGCCCAGCTCGCCGCGGCCAACGCCAGCCTGGCCGAGGTCGACCTGCCCGCCGACGTCCGTGCCGAGCTGATCGCGATCGCCGAGTTCATCACCGCCCGCCAGTGGTAGCTGACCCCGCGGTCCTCGATCTCGCCCGCGACACCCTGAGCCGAGCCCGTAACCACGTGCTCGGGCTTCAGCACGCCCAGGGCTGGTGGCAGGGTGAGCTGGAGACCAACGTCACCATGGACGCCGAGGACCTGCTGCTGCGCGAGTTCCTCGGCCTGCACGACGAGGAGACGATCGCGGCGGCGGCGCGCTGGATCCGGCACCAGCAGCGGGACGACGGCACCTGGGCCAACTTCTACGGCGGCCCCGCCGAGCTGTCCACCACGGTCGAGGCCTATGTGGCGCTGCGGCTGGCCGGCGACCAGCCCGATGCCCCGCACATGGAGCAGGCCTGCGACTGGATCCTGGTGCAGGGCGGCGTCGAGGCCACCCGGGTGTTCACCCGGCTGTGGCTGGCCCTGTCCGGCCTGTGGTCCTGGGACGACCTCCCCGTCATCCCGCCCGAGTTGATCTATCTGCCGTCCTGGTTCCCGCTCAACATCTACGACTGGGGCTGCTGGGCCCGCCAGACCATCGTGGCCCTGGCCGTCGTCCAGTCCTTCCGCCCCTCCCGCCCGCTCCCGTTCGCCATCGACGAGCTGAAGACCGGCGGTCCGCACGGCCGCGGTCCCCGCCCGCGCCGCTCCTTCGACGCGCGCCCCCTCCCCGGCGCGCGCACCTCCGCCGACCCCTGGTCCCACGTCTTCAACGCCCTGGACCATACGCTGCACAAGTACCGGCCGATCAAGTCGGTACGGCGGGCCGCGCTGCGGCGGTGCGCGGAGTGGATCATCGCCCGGCAGGAGCGGGACGGCTGCTGGGGCGGCATCCAGCCGCCCTGGGTGTACTCGCTGATGGCCCTGAACCTGCTCGGCTACGACATCGAGCACCCCATCATGCAGCGTGGCCTCCGCGGCCTGGACCGGTTCACGATCACCGAGGAGGGTCCGGCCGGCCCGGTGCGCCGCCTCGAGGCGTGCCAGTCCCCGGTCTGGGACACCGTGCTGGTCATGATCGGCCTGGCCGACGCCGGCCTGTCCCCGGTTGACCCGGCCCTGACCCGCGCCGCGCACTGGGTGCTGGGAGAGGAGATCCGCGGCCCGGGGGACTGGCAGGTCCGCAAGCCGGGCCTGGCCCCCGGCGGGTGGGCCTTCGAGTTCGACAACGACAACTACCCCGACACCGACGACACCGCCGAGGTGGTGCTGGCCCTGCGCCGGGTCTCGCTCCCGGCCAACGACGCCAAGCCCGCCATCGAGCGCGGGCTGCGCTGGCTGACCGGGATGCAGTCCAAGGACGGCGGCTGGGGCGCGTTCGACGCGGACAACACCCGCAAGCTGGTCAACAAGCTGCCGTTCTGCGACTTCGGGGCGGTCATCGACCCGCCCTCGGCCGACGTGACCGCGCACATCGTCGAGGCGTTCGCGGCCGAAGGACAGGCCGATCACCCCGCGGTCCGCCGCGGCGTGGTATGGCTGCTGCGGGCCCAGGAGGCGGACGGATCGTGGTTCGGCCGGTGGGGCGCGAACTACATCTACGGCACCGGCGCCGCCGTCCCCGCGCTGATCGCGGCGGGGGTGCGGCCGTCCAAGCCCGCCATCCGCCGCGCCGTGGCCTGGCTCCAAGACCACCAGAACCCCGACGGCGGCTGGGGCGAGGACCTGCGCTCCTACGACGACCCGGCGCTGGCCGGCCAGGGCACGTCCACCGCCTCCCAGACCGCCTGGGCCCTGCTGGCCCTGCTGGCCGCGGGCGAGCAGGACGGCGTCGCGGCGCAGCGCGGTGTCCGCTGGCTGACCCAGACCCAGCGGCCCAACGGGAGCTGGGAGGAACCGCAGTACACCGGGACCGGCTTCCCCGGCGACTTCTACATCAATTACCACCTGTACCGCCTGGCCTTCCCCCTCAGCGCACTCGGCCGGTACGTAGCGGCCCACACATCCGGAGGCAGTGCATGACGGAGACCCTCCCCAGGCCGCGCGACAGCAGAGCCGAAGCCGACGACACGAGCGAGTCGGACCCGCTGCTGCTCTGCGCGCCGCTGCGGATCGAGGCCCGGGCCATCCGCCGCGGCCTGCGCGATGATCCCGGCCCGCCCGCGGTCACCCGCACGGGATGGGGGACCGCGCGGGCGACGCAGGAGGCCGAGCGCTTGAGCCATGCTTCGTTCGCCCAGCTGATGATCATGGGTGTGGGCGCTGGCCTGAGCTCCGACCTCAGCCCGGGCGACCTGGTCGTCGGCACCGAAGTGGGCGCCGTGACCTGCGCGTCCGCGCCGATCCTGGCCGGCGAGCTGCGGCGTGCCGGGCTGAGCGCCCGGGCCGGCCGGATCACCACCGTCGACCACCTGGTGCGGCGCGACGAGCGGGCCAAGCTGGCCGCCGATGGCTGGCTGCTGGCCGACATGGAGTCGGCCCCGCTGGCCGCCGCGGCGGACGGGCGCCCCGTGGCGGTGATCCGCGCCGTATCCGACACCCCGCACCGCCCGCTGGTCGGCATCGTCTCCGGCGGGCTGGCCGCGCTGCGCTCGCTGCGGGCTGCCGCGCCGGTGGCGCAGCGCTGGGCGGCGGCGTGCGGGACCCACCAGGTGCTGCTGGCCGGGCCGCGGTCGTTCTGCGCCGGCGTGGAGCGGGCCATCGAGATTGTCGAGCGCGTCCTGGAGCGCCAGGGCCAGCCGGTCTACGTGCGCAAGCAGATCGTCCACAACACGCGCGTGGTGGGCGACCTGGAGAGTCGCGGCGCGGTGTTCGTCGACGAACTGGACGAGGTGCCCGACGGGGCGACCGTGGTGTTCTCCGCGCACGGCGTATCGCCCGTGGTGCGCGAGGACGCGACCCGCCGCGGGCTGGCCGTCATCGACGCCACCTGCCCGCTGGTGTCAAAGGTGCACGCCGAGGCCCGGCGGTTCGCCGCCGACGGGTACACGGTGGCGCTGATCGGCCACGCCGGGCACGAGGAGGTCGAGGGCACGCTGGGCGAGGCGCCCGACTCGACGGTCCTGGTCCAGACGGCGGCCGACGTGGCCGCGCTCCGGCCGCGGGACGG
>PLDT01000282.1:8333-14583 GCA_003136255.1 Actinomycetota bacterium | reverse complement strand
GCGGGCTCGACGAACTCGTCGAACTCGGTCCGGCTGGTGGAGACCTGCGAGCGGGCCGGCACGCCGGCCTACCTGATCGACGGGGCCTCCGATATTCAGCTCGACTGGCTGGCCGGGGTATCCACGATCGGCCTGACGGCCGGCGCGTCCGCACCTCCCGCCGTGGTGGAGGAGATCATCTCGGCGCTGTCCGGCCTCGGACCTGTGTCCGTTTCCGAGCGAGTAACGACCACGGAATCAATCCGGTTCGGCCTGCCCAAGGAGGTACGGCAATAATGCCCATGCCACTACGTCAGTCCCTGCGCGTCGGGTCCTACCTGATGCGCCAGAAGCTGGCTGGCAATAAGAAGTTCCCGCTGCTGGTCGAGCTGGAGCCGCTGTTCGCCTGCAACCTGAAGTGCGCGGGCTGCGGCAAGATCCAGCAGCCGCACGACATCCTCAAGCAGCGGATGCCGGTCGAGCAGGCCCTCGGCGCGGTCGAGGAGTCCGGCGCGCCCATGGTGTCCATCGCGGGCGGCGAGCCGCTCATGCACCCGCAGATCGACGTCATCGTGGCCGAGCTGATCAAGCGCAAGAAGTTCGTGTTCCTGTGCACGAACGCGCTGCTGCTGCCCAAGAAGATCGACAAGTTCAAGCCGTCGCCCTACTTCGCCTGGGTGGTGCACATCGACGGGCTGCGCGAGCGGCACGACGAGTCGGTCTGCAAGGAGGGCGTGTTCGACGAGGCGGTCGCCGCGATCAAGCTGGCCAAGTCGCGCGGGTTCAAGGTGAACACGAACACCACGGTCTTCAACACCGACACCCCGCAGACGATCATCGACGTGCTGGGCTACCTCAACGACGACCTGGGCATCGACGAAATGCAGATCTCGCCCGCCTACGCGTACGAGAAGGCGCCGGACCAGGAGCACTTCCTGGGCGTGACCGAGACCCGCGAGCTGTTCCGCAAGGCGTTCGCGGACGGGCGGCGCAAGAAGTGGCGGCTGAACCACACGCCGCTGTTCCTGGACTTCCTCGAGGGCAAGGTCGACTTCGGCTGCACCGCCTGGGGCATCCCCTCCTACTCGCTGCTGGGCTGGCAGAAGCCCTGCTACCTGATGAACGACGGGTACGTGAAGACGTACAAGGAGCTCGTCGAGACCACCGACTGGGACTCCTACGGGCGGGGCAAGGACCCCCGGTGCGCCAACTGCATGGCGCACTGCGGTTATGAGCCGTCGGCCGTGCTGGCCACGATGGGCTCGCTGCGCGAGTCGATCAGGGCGGTCCGCGGCGTCTGACGGCGCCCGTCTCTTAGTCGGGGGGATCCCGAAGGTTCTGCTCAGCAGTTGTTCAGGTAGCGCGGCCATGCTCGGATTTGGCGCGGCGTCCGCTCCCGGGGGCGGCCCCCGCGCCGCCATAGGGCGAGTCACCGACCCGGCCGACACTGTCCGCATCGACTAGCCCGGCACCCGCACATCCCCCGAGTGGGGGCCGGCCCGTCCCGCCAACTCCCTGCACTGCACGCGGGACGGGTCGGCTTCCCAGCCACCGGGCCGTCGTCGGCTGATCCGTCCCAGCTGGCGACGGCCCGGCCCGCCCGTGGGTCGGCTCCAGGTGCTCTCCCTGCATCGGGATCAGCCGGATCGCCAGGTCCGCGCATCCTGCTGGTTTGACGAGGGTGCAGCGCCGCAGGAGAATCACACCGGAGCAACAATCAGCAACATGTGAGGGGCCTGGATTGTCTCTGCAATTTCTTGGCGGCGATACCGGCGACGGCGGCTCGCCCCGCCTGTACCAAGAAGGCGATGACTTTCTTGTGCAGGGTTATACGGTGACCGAGCCTCAGCTGCTCGCGCAGCTGAACATTCCCGAAGGTGAGACCGTGGTGCGGGTCCCGCGGTCGCTCTGGAAGTACCTGCCGGCCAGACAGCGCATGAACCAGCGCATGGAGAAAAGGTGGAGGGAGCAGATGCCCGTTCGGTTCGGGCAAGATGCAGGTCACCGTGACATTTGGGACCTGTACGCGGAGGAGGAGCCTTGGCAGGCGGAGATGTCTGAGATGGCCGAGCGGGAGGCGTGCCGCCGCTATTGGCTCGGTCTCATGCGTGCCACGGCGGCGCGGCTGGCAGCGGTGCGAGAAGGCCGCGTAATGCCGCTGCCCGTCACCGGCGGCACGTGGTCCGGCGAGGCTGCGGTGTCGCCCGGGTTCCCGCCGGCAGTGCAGGTGAGGCGGGTGCTTCGGCGCGGGAACTCAGCGCCGATGATGCCGGTGACCGACCTGACGGTCATCGACGGGACGACGAAGCTCATCAATCACTTCGGCAGTGACGGCACGTGGGTCGGGACGGTGATGATTGACGGCTCGGCGCTCGCCCGCCAGTGCTCGGCGGCTTTTGATGCCGCATGGGCGTTCTCCGTGCCGCACGTTCGGCGCGGCCCGGCCTGAATATGGCGAACGAGATTGAGCAGGCTCGGCAGATTCTCGGCGGTCGGCTGCGGGACATCAGGATGGACGCGCGGGTCTCAGGACGGCAGCTCGGGGCCCTGGCGGGCTGGCATTTCACCAAGGTCTCCAAGATCGAACACGGGCATACGATGCCGTCGATGGCGGACATCGAGCTGTGGTGCTTCCACTGTGGCGCCGATAACCAGATCCCGGACCTGACCGCTGCCGCGCGAGGGATCCAGAAGATGTACGTGGAGCTGAAGCGGCTGTTGCGGTCAGGAACTGCGAGCTACCAGCGGGAGCTGCTGAAAGAGGAGACCAGGACGCGTCACTTCCGGATCTTCAATCCGGCGGTCATCCCTGGCGCGCTGCAGACGCAGGAGTACGCGACGACGCGGCTCACGGAGTTCGCCGACATGGTCGGCATCCCCGCGGACATCGAGGATACAGTGACAGCCCGGATGGAGCGGGGCAGGCTGCTGCTGTCGGGGGACCGCCTGTTCCATTTCGTGCTGGGCGAGCACGCGCTGCGTGCGGCCCTGGCCGACCGGGACGTGATGGCGGACCAGCTCCGTCACCTGCTCGAGGTATCCCGGCTGCCGCGGCTGCGCTTCGGCGTCTTGCCTACACGTACCAGGCATTACATGACGTTCTGCGGATTTTGGATCTTCGATAACCGGGTGGTCCAGCTAGAGACCTACTCGGCCGCTATCACGGTCACCCAGCCACGCGAGATCGCCATGTACGCGAAAGTCTTCGAGCACTACTCCGGTCGCGCCCTGTACGGACAGCAGGCCAGGGACCTGATCAGCCAGGCCATCGCAGATTCTGCCGGGAACTGTATTTCAAGCAACTCGGGGAAACATCCTTGATCCCGTTCGTCTCTTTCTGTAACGTTAAGACTACTTAGCAGCTGAGACCGTAGATTCAGCAGGCGGAACGACAGGCCCGTCCCGCCTCGCCGGCTGACCCGCCGGGCGGGGGACCCGGAGGTACTGGCGAGGGTTCCCATCCGTTGTTCCGGCTAAGACGGCGCCACCGTACGGCATCGCAACTGCCAGCGACCAGGCCGGGTGGGATGCATCCATGAGCTGGCAAACGGGGATTGGGCAAATGTCTTGGCCGGTTGCAGGCGAGCGAAAGCGGCGAAGTGCCCCGGCGCCCTCTCCCGCCTCGACTCGGTCGCCCATGGCAGAAAGCCGTCGCGGGCCGTGATGCCGGGCTTTCCAGCACCAAGGGGGTACAACGACCCGCACCCTGACTGTTGTCACATATAGTGATCATCAGGGGGCATTAAGTGATAACCGGGGGAATCGATGAGATCACGCGAAGCGAGGGCAGCGCCGCCGGGGACGGTCCAAGCGCACGGGATCCGGCAGTGGTGGCTTAACCAGTCCGTGCGGGCGAAGGGCCTGATCGTGGTCGCGGTGCCGATGATCGCCCTGATGACCCTCACCTCAGCCAACCTGCTGCTCCAGCAAGATGAAAGCCACGAGCGCACCGTCAGCACCAACGCCCGCAACCTGGAGGACGCGGCCAGCCAGGTTCTCGCCGACGCGGTGAACGGCGAAACCGGTGTCCGCGGCTACGCCGCGGCCCGCGACCCGCTCTTCCTCGCCCCTTACACCCTCATGCTGACGCGGATCGGCGCCGAGCGCAAAGCGTTGCAGGAAGCGGCCGTCATAGAAGGTGACGGCGGTCAGCAGCGGGCGGTGGACGCTACCCTGGGCCAGGAGCTGGCCGAACTGGCGCAGCTCCGTTCTGCGGTCAGCCGCGGCACCTCGGTCGGGAACCTCCGCCCGGCGCTGCAGACCGGGAAGGCGACTATGGACCTGCTGCGTCGCCAGACCGCCAGCCTCGCCGCCGGCCCCACGGCTCTGGTCGCCGTCCAGCACAATAAGATCGCCGCGCTGCAGACCAGGACTGAACTACTCGACATCGCCGGCCTCGTGCTGGGCCTGCTCGCCGGGCTGGCCGGCATTGCCCTGTTTACCTCGGGGGTCGCGAGCCGGCTTGGCGTGAACGCGGAGAACGCGCGCCGGCTGGGCGAGGGACTGCCGCTCGAACCAATTCTCTTTGCGCGTGACGAAATCGGCCGGGTGGGCGAGTCGCATCTCATGGCCGAGGCACTGCTGGCCAGGCGGGCTGCGGAGCTGACGGCGGCCTTGGACACGGCTGTGAAGGCCACCCGGGCAAAGAACTCGTTCTTGTCCAGCACGAGCCACGAGCTGCGAACCCCGCTGAACTCCATCCTCGGCTTCGCCCAGCTCCTCCAGCTGTCCGAACTCAGCGAGGAAGACAGCGACGGCGTCGAGCGGATACTCGGTGCCGGGCACCACCTGCTTACGCTCATCAACGAGCTCATCGACATCGCCCGGATCGAATCCGGTGACCTGGGCCTGTCCCTCGAACCGGTCCTGGTCCGCTCGCTCATCGAGGAGTGCAGCCAGCTCATGGCGCCGATCGCCGCCGAACGCTCGATCCCGATCATCACCGGCGGCGCGCATCCGGGCCTGGCGGTCTACGCCGACCGGCAGCGGCTCGCCCAGATTCTGGTCAACCTGATCTCCAACGCCGTCAAGTACAACCACCGGGACGGCCGCATCACGATCTCCTGCACCGCAGAGGGCGCCGGCCAGGCCAGCATCGTGGTCTCCGACACCGGGCCAGGCCTGGCGCCAGACGACCTCGAGCGCATCTTCGTCGCGTTCGAGCGCCTCGGCGCCGAACGGACCGTGGTCGAGGGCACCGGGATCGGCCTGCCCCTGGCCAGAGCCCTCACCGAAGCCATGGGAGGCCACCTGACCGCATCAAGCGTCCTGGGTCAGGGCGCGGCTTTCACCGTCAGCCTCCCGCGCGCCCCCGACCTGATCTACGTCCCGGCCCCAAGCCCCGCGCCAACGGCACCGGCGGCCGGGCCGCACGTCTTGCCCGGAGCCGACCTCAGCGTTCTCTACATCGAGGACAACCCGGCGAACGTCGAGGTGGTAGCCCGGTTCCTGAGAGGCAGGCCGAACACAACGCTACGGTCCGCGATATCTGGCCGGTCCGGCCTGGAGTGCGCCATCCGGGAGGTGCCCGACATCATCCTGCTCGACCTGAACCTGCCCGACCTGCAAGGAGAGGAGGTACTCAACGAACTCAAGGCCGACCCGGCCACCGCCGCCATCCCCGTGATCGTCCTTTCCGCCGACGCCTCCCGCGGCGTCATCCACCGCCTGCTGGCCGGCGGCGCGTTCGCCTACCTCACCAAGCCCATCGAGCTCGCCGAGCTCGGCGAACTACTCGACAGCTTCGCCTGGCTCAGGGACCAGCGGGCGGGGCCAGCGATCCCGGTCGTGCCAGCGTGACCGGCCGAGATCCCGGCCTCGGGCCTCAGTCGAGCCTGGCTTCCCGGCGGAGCAGGGCGCCGAGGTCCGCGGGCTCCGGAGACACGCCCGCCAGCCCGTGATGACCGAACCACCGCGCGATGTTCTCCGCGTCCCGGCTCAGGAAAGCGGCCCCACGTGGATTAGCCACCACGTCGACCACCTGCGGCAGGTCGATCATGATCAGCCGCCCGTCGTGGACCAGCACGTTGTACGCGGACAGGTCACCGTGCGCCAGGCCGTCCCGGGCCAGCTCGATCAGCGCCTGCACCATCTGGTCCCACAGCCCGGCGAGCTCGGCCGGGCCGGGCCGGGTCTCGGCCAGCCGCGGCGCGGCCGTCCCGTCCGCCGTACCGATGAACTCCAGCAGCAGCTCGGTGCCGAGGATCTGCACCGGGTACGGCACCGGGATCCCGGCCGCGAACAGCCGGGCCAGCGCGGTGAACTCCGCGTT
>PLDT01000282.1:0-8258 GCA_003136255.1 Actinomycetota bacterium | reverse complement strand
GTGACCAGCCAGTCCGGGTAGGGCCTCGGCCCGCGCTCGGTCGGTATGGACTGGTCCCAGGTCGACCAGCGATCGCCATCCGCCAGGCCGTCGGTGGCGTCGAATTTCTCGAGCGACGGCAGCGCCCGGCGCCCCCGGACGCGCTTGGCCGTGGTTGATTCGTCTTCGTCGAAGCGCCGCTTACCGCGGCCAGAGGTGAACTTTCCGTCGTAGGCGGAGTGATAGTCGGGCACCGGTAGTGCTCCTCAGCTGAGCATCGGATAGGGCAGGCGAGATCGCGCCCGCGACGGGCATATACATCTGGCGTCTCCCTTCCGCTCAGCCGGACAGCTCTGGCCCGGACGGCTGCAGCCTGTCACACGCCCCTCGTCCCACGCAACCAGATTTCCGGCCGCCGGTCCCGGCCATGAGCGGCCACTCCAGCGACCACCCTCCCGCGGCAGCAGCGACCGGCGCGCCACGAGGCTAGCGACCAAAACACCACGACCATGGCGACCAAAACACCACGACTACTGCGACCAGCGTGCCACGGAAACGGCCGTTCGACTGGTTCACGGCAGGCACATATGGCACTCTGATCAGGTGGTACGAATCAATCCACCCCCACTGGGCAAGCTGCTAACCAGGCATGCCGAAGCGTCTGTGACCGAGGCGCTGACTGACACCCGGGTTGTGCTGGTCAACGGGGCCCGGCAGTCCGGGAAGAGCACGCTGGTCGGCGTGGTGGCCAAGGGCCGGGACGCGCAGTGGCGGAATCTGGATAACGCCATCACCCGCCAGGCGGCGATCGCCGACCCCGTCGGGTTCGTCGATTCCGCCGAGCTTATGGTGATCGACGAGATCCAGCGGGTCCCCGATCTCCTGCTCGCCATCAAGGAGCAGGTCGACGCCGACCCCAGACCCGGCCGGTACCTGCTCACCGGTTCCGCTCGCCTGCTGGGCCTGCGCGGCCTGCCCGATACGTTGCCCGGCCGGACCGAGACGATCGAGCTGTGGCCGCTGGCTCAGGGCGAACTCGATGGCACCGCGGACCGGTTCATCGATGCCGTCTTCGACGGGGGCGACCTGGGGGACGCATTGACCCACGAATCCGCGGTGACCCGGCAGGAGTACGCCGAGCGTATCGTCCGCGGGGGTTTTCCGGAGGCGGCGGCCAGGACGAACCCGCGCCGTCGCGAGCGGTTCTTCGACTCCTACCTCGCCGATCTCGTCGCGCGCGACGTCAGCCAGCTGTCCGAGATCGAGCGCACCGCCGAGATGCGGGCCCTGATCCGCTTGCTGGCGGCCCGTTCCGGTCAGCTGCTGGTCGTCAACACGGTAGGCAGCGAAGCCGGGCTCCCGGCCAGCACCGTCCACCGGTACGTGGCCCTGCTGGAAGAGGTCTTCCTGATCAAGCGGATCCCGGCCTGGTCGCGGAACGTAAGCACGCGTGCGGTGGGAACCCCCAAGCTGGCCTTCGTCGACTCGGGAATCGCGGCCAACCTGCTGGGCGTGGACGTGCGGACCCTGCTGCGGCCCGGCGGGCCGTTCGGCCCCCTGCTGGAAGGCTTCGTGCTCATGGAGCTGGCCCGTCAGCTCACCTGGTCCCGGCAGCGCGCCGAGTTGTTCCACTACCGCACCAAGGACAAGGTCGAGGTCGACGCGGTCCTGGAGAACCGCCAGGGAAACGTCGTCGGGATCGAGATCAAGGCCTCCTCGACGGTCGCGGCGGGAGACTTCCGCGGTCTGCGTCACCTGGCCGAACGAATCGGCGATGACTTCGTCGCAGGGATCGTCTTCTACACCGGGACCCAGATCCTCCCCTTCGGCCCAGGTCTGCGCGCGGTCCCGGTCAGCGCCCTGTGGCGGGCCTGAAACAGCTGAGTCAGGGAACGTTCCACAGGTAAGTGCTGCCGTAGGTGGCGCCCACGGCCAGGATCTTGCCATCGGGACTGAACCTGACCGACTGCACGTGGGAGCCGTCGGGGTCGGTGAAGGTGGCGGTCCGCTTCCGGGTGGCGAGGCTCCACAGGTAGGCGCTGTTGTCGTCATCGCCCGCCGCTAGCAGCGTGCCGTCGGGGCTGAACGCGACCGAGTACACCGCCGCGGGGCCGGGGTCGGTCAGGGTGGCGATCAGCTTCCTGCTCGCCACGTTCCACAGTTGGGTGCGGCCGTTGTTGTAGCCGACCGCCAGCATCGTGCCGCCGGGGCTGAACGCGACCGAATACACCAGCACGTTGTCGCCGAACCCCGCGCTGAAGCCGGGGCCGGTCAAGGCGCCGGCCTGCCTCCTGGTGGCGAGATTCCACAGGCACGTGGCGTCGTCGCCGACCCCGACAGCCAGCATCGCGCCATTCGGGCTGAAGGCCACCGAAAATGCGTTACCGGCAGCGGGGAACGTGGCCGCCAGCCCCCGACTCGGACCCGAACCCGAACCCGAACCGGGATCCGAAGCCGAGCACGGAGCCGAAACCCCCGCCGAACCCGCCGCCAAACCCGCAGCCGGACCCGGCGACGTCGACAGAACGGCGGCGGCGATTCCCGCGCCAGCCAAGATGATGACCGCCAGCCCGGCCAGCACGATCTGACGGCGCCGACGCGGTCGTGCCGGCCGCCCTAGGTCCCGGCCGCTGTCCGGGCCGCTGTCCGGCTCGATCGGCGGGGGACGGTCGACCGGGCGGACGGTCGTCGGGCCAGATTCCAGGATCACCGGGGACGTGTCGGGCTCCCTGGTCTGCCGCTCGAGATGATCGGTGGCGATGTCCTCGGCGGGCGGCGTGTCTGGCGAGCCGTGCTCCTCATCCGTTTCCCGGTGGCCGTCCAGCCCGCCCGGTGCGGCATCGTGGTAGGGTGCGAGGCCCAGCGCCTCCCGCAGCGCGTGAGCGAATTCCCGGCACGACCCGTACCGCTCCTCCGTGGTCTTGGCCATCGCCTTGGCCAGGGCTTCGTCCGCAGCTGCGGGCAGGCCCGGCCGCCTCGAGCTCAGCGACGGCGGCGGGTCGGACACGTGCGCGTACATCACCGCGATTTCCTCATCGCGCTCGAACGGCACCGTCCCGGTCAGCAGTTGGTACGCCACGCACGCCAGCGCGTACTGGTCGGCCCGTCCGTCCACCGGGCCCCCCCGGATCTGCTCCGGCGACACATAAGGCGCGGTGCCAACCCAGCGCCCGGCGGCGGTCAGCCCCGATGGCGACATGGCCCCCTTGCTGATCCCGAAGTCCGACAGGTACACGTGCTCCGGCCAGCCCGGCCGCGCGTCCACCAGGATGTTGGCCGGCTTGACATCCCGGTGCACCAGGCCGGCGGCGTGCGCGGCGTCCAGCGCAAAGGCCACCGGGGAGATGAATCCCATGGCCCGAGCCGGAGGCAGCGCACCCTCCCGCGCCAGCACCTTCCCCAGGTCACCACCATGGACGAACCGCATCGCGATGAACAGCGCCCCGCCGGCCTCGCCGGCCTCGTACACCGGGATGATGTACGGGTCATCCACCGCCGCTGCGGCCCGCGACTCGGCGACGAACCGGCGCCGGAACGCCTCGTCCTCGGTCAGCCAGGGCGCGAGGATCTTCAGCGCTACCGGCCGGTCCAGCCGCTCATCGCGGGCCCGGAACACGACCGCCATGCCGCCCCTGCCGACCTGCGCCTCCAGCCGGTAACCGGCTAGTTGTGAGCCCGGCCGGAACGCGGCCAGCTGCATCGTGAAGTCCTCGGTCAACTCCCCACCCTGCCGTCCCGCCGCCGGACGTCTTACGAAATGTCAAGACGATCCTCCGCTCTAACCGTTCCGGCCGCAACCGCACCAAGGACAAGGACCCGATGGGTCGCTGCGGGCGTGCTGTATCTTCGTGTCACAGCCACCGCGGAGGCAGCCGATGGCGATCACCGAACCGCACGAGACCCAGCCGGTCAGCGGGCCCCCGGCGGGCGACGGCCAGGTCACGGCGAAGCGCCGCGGCCGGGGACGGCGCTGGATCCTGGTGGTCCTGGCCGCGCTGCTGACCGCCGTGGTGGTGGTGCTCGGCGTCCTGGCCGGGACCTATCAGCCGATCCAGGCAGGCGGCGAAGACGGTATCCACTTCCCGGGCTTGCCGACGGGCACCGGCATCACCTCGGTCAACACCTTCGGCGGCGATCCCGGTGAGCTCTACGCGCCGCCTCAGCTCGGGACGTTCACCATCGTGGAGGCCCTCAATAACCCCGGGCCTCGGGCCGTGACCATCGAATCCGTGTCAATCGTCGGACCCCAGGATCAGGAATCCAGCCCCCAGGGCCTGATCCCGTGGCCGCTGACCCCGGCCGGCCCGGTCATGTGGATCAACGCGATAGGGAACTGGCCCGCTCGCGGGCGTCCCGTCGCCGGCCTTTCGCTCGCGCCCGGTCAGTACATCCTGGTCGGGATCCCGGTCCGCCTGAGCGGCACGTGCTATAACCCGGGCGGGTTCGCCGAGATTAACGTCTTCTACGTGAAGGAGCGGTTCTTGTCCTTTACGCACTGGGTGGCCGCCCCAATCGAGCGCCCGTGGGTCTTCCGCGCCCCGGCCGATCCCGGCCAGGAGCCGGGCAACAACCTGACCTGCCTCGCCAAGTGAAACTCTGAAACCCGCGCATCAGCCGATGGCGTGCCCGGTATCCGGGTCACTGGTGCTCCTCCTTGGTCGGGTTGGGGTGNNGTACCCCCGCCCGGTCACCCCTCTCGCTGCACCCCCCGGGCCACGATCACTAGACCTGGACGAACTCGATGCCGGTCAGCTGGCAGAAGGCCTTCCAGTCGGCGGCGTGGTGGCCCAGGTTCATCACCTCGTGGTGCGGCCCGCCGGCCGTCAGCCACCCGTTGAGGCACTTGCGCAGCCCGGACGCGGGCCGGAACTGCCCGTACGGCATCTCCAGGGCCGGCAGCTCCTGGCTGTCCAGGTTCTGGCCTTCCGCGACCACCAGCCGGAACCGCTCGCCCTCCAGCGAGACCAGCGTGGCCAGCGTGGCCGGGCCGGGCTGGTACTGGAACAGGAACGTCGGCGGGTCGGCCAGCCGCCCGATGCCCAGCGGCCGCTTGATCAGCTTGACCGGCCGGTCGGACCGCGCGATCTTCCAGTTGCCCTCGCCCATGTGGCTCATCAGCACCGAGTCCGACGGGAAGTCCATCGCGTACATCTCGGTGAAGTGCGCGTCGCCGATCAGGATGTGCCCGGCGTAGACCAGGCAGGCGGTGAGCACGTCACCCTCGGCGGCGTACCCGAAGCCCTTGGCCATCAGGGACGAGGCCGCGGCCAGGGGCAGCCGGCTGAACCGGCCGTCTTCCCCGATCGCGTCGAAGTGGGCGGTGTAGGCGCCGAAACCACGGTCGTTCAGTATGTTCTCGATCGCCACCTGCATGCGGGCGTGGTCGGTGCGCTCGGTCGCCGACAGCCGCGGGTCGATCTGGAAGTTCTGGTCCTCGAAGTCGATGACCGTGGCCACCGCCTCGTCGCTCGCCTCCTGCATGCCCCGGTACAGGTCGCCCTGCGCGACCGCGATGATGGCCGGGCCGAGCGTCCGGACCAGCGCCGACTCATCCACCCGGATGTCGCCCATCTCGTTCATCGCGTAGCCGAAGATCGCCACCTTGAGCCGCTTCCACGCGGTGGCGGTGGCCGCGGCCCGCGCCCAGCGGCCCACGTCCTCGCGGAACGTGGCGCTCCTCCAGTCGTCGGTCAGCACGGCGAACTGCTTCCCGGCCCGGACCATCGCGTTGGCCGTGTCCTGCGCGCCGTGCACACCCTGGTTGTAGGTCATGTCCGCCATGTCCCAGGCCGGCGTCACGTTGGGTTCGGGCTGGATGTTGGCCAGGCACACCGGCAGCCTCGACTCGGCCAGTAGCCGCGCCACCCGCATGGCCGGGCCGTAGGTCAGCATCACCACGAGCACGCCGTCCAGGTCCGCGTCCTCGAACTCGCGCATGGCGCGTTCGGCGTCCTCGCGGTACTTGATCGCCTTGCTCGGGGTGAACTCCGCGACGTCAGACAGGTGCGCGGCGAGCTCAGCGGCATAGCCTTCCTGCCGCTGCGCGATGCCGGGGATCATGTCGTCGTACAGATCCTGCATGATCCCGAGGATCCCGATGCGTGGCTTGCGCCCAACCCAAGCAGTCATGTCTTCTCCTTAATTTGCGGTCAACGCTGGCCGTAGTGGTTCTGGTAGCGGGCGTACAGCGCGTCCACCTGGTCCGCGGGCAGGGGCGCCGGCTCGCCGTAGGCGCGGGCCAGGTGCACCGTCCGCGCCGCGTCCTCGCACATCACGGCGGCCTTGACCGCGTCCCGCGCGGTGCCGCCGATGGTGAACACGCCGTGGCTGCGCATCAGCACGGCGGGGGAGCGGTGCCCGGCCAGCGTGGCGACCACCCCGCGGCCGATCTCGTCGCTGCCGATCAGCGCGAACGGGCCGACCGGGATCTCGCCGCCGAACTCGTCGGCCATGGCGGTGATCACGCACGGGATGGCCTCGCCCCGCGCCGCCCACGCGGTCGCGTAGCTGGAGTGGGTGTGCACCACGCCGCCGACCTCGGGCATGTGCTGGTAGATGTAGGCGTGCGTGGCGGCGTCGCTCGACGGGCTCAGCGAGCCCGGCGAGATCGGCTTGCCGTCCAGGTCGCAGACCACCATCGACTCCGGGGTCAGGTCGTCGTAGGAGACGCCGCTCGGCTTGATCACCATGAGGTCGGCGGCTCCTGGAACGCGGGCCGACGCGTTGCCCGACGTCCAGGCGACCAGGCCGTTGCGGACCAGTTCGGCGTGCAGCGCGCACACCGTCTCCTGCACCGCCCTGATCCCCAGCGGATCCGGCGTCACCGGGGGCCGCCTTCCAGCGCGCGGTCACGGATGGCCCGCAGCCGGTACATGACCTCGTTCGCGCCGCGCCCGAAGTAGTCGTGCAGCCGCACGTACTCGGCGTACAGCTCGTCGTAGACGTCGGCGCGGGCTTCGTCGGGCTGGTAGACGTCCCGGTTGACCCGGCCCATGGCGCTGGCCGCGGCGGGCACGTCCGGGTAGGCGCCCGCGGCCACCGCGGCGTGGATGGCCGAGCCCAGGGCGGGCCCCTGGTCGGATCCGATCACGCTGAGCGGGCGCCGGGTGACGTCCGCGTAGATCTGCATGACCGGGGCGCTCTTGATCAGCCCGCCCGCCACCACGAGCTCGGTCACGGGCACGCCCGAGGCGTCGAACGTCTCAATGATCAGCCGGGTCCCGAACGCCGTGGCCTCCAGCAGCGCGCGGTAGATCTCCGGAGCCGTGGTGGCCAGCGTCAGGCCCACGATGACGCCGGACAGGCCGGCGTCCACCAGCACCGAGCGGTTCCCGTTCTCCCAGTCCAGCGCGATCAGCCCGTTCGCCCCCGGCGGCTCGGCCGCGGCCTTCTCGTCGAGCAGCTGTGGCAGCGACACGCCGCGGCGCCGCGCCTCCTCCGCGAACTCGCCAGGCACCCCGTTCCGGGTGAACCAGGAAAAGATGTCACCGACGCCGCTCTGCCCCGCCTCGTAGCCCCACAGCCCGGCGATGATCCCGCCGTCCACCGCTCCGCACATGCCCGGCACTTCGGCCAGCTCGGTGCCGACCATGCTCTGCCCATTCATAACATGGCAGGTCGAGGTGCCCATGATCGCCACCATGGTGCCCGGCGCGCACGATCCCGCCGCGGGCAGCGTGACGTGCGCGTCCACGTTGCCGACGGCGACCGCGATCCCCTCGGGCAGGCCGGTCAGCGCGGCCGCGGCCGGGGTCAGCCGGCCGGCCAGGCCGCCCAGCGGGGCGATCGGATGGTCCAGCTTGTCCGCGGCGAAGGAGGCGAAGCGCGGGTCGAGCGCGGCCAGGAAGTCCGGGGACGGGTAGTGGCCGTCCTGGAAGATGCCCTTGTACCCGGCGGTGCAGGCGTTGCGGGTCTCGGTCCCGCACAACTGCCAGATGATCCAGTCCGCGGCCTCGATCCAGCGGTCGGCGAGCTGGTAGATCTCAGGGTCTTCGTCGAGGACCTGGAGGGCCTTGGCGAACTGCCACTCCGACGAGATCTTCCCGCCGTACCGGTTGATCCACTTCTCGTGGCGCTCGTGCGCCGCGGCGTTGATCCGGTCCGCCTGCGGCTGGGCGGCGTGGTGCTTCCACAGCTTGGGATACGCGTGCGGACGCCCGGCCAGGTCAGGAAGCTGGCAAAGCGGCGTCCCCGCGGCGTCGGCGAGCACCGGCATGCAGGTGGACGCGGTGAAGTCAGTGGCCACGCCGATCACCTGGCCCGGGTCGATCCCGGCGTCG
>PLDT01000045.1:581-14899 GCA_003136255.1 Actinomycetota bacterium | reverse complement strand
CACTGTGGACCCTGACCCATCACGAGGACTTCGCCCGGGCGTTCGTGCCGTTGCTTGGGCACGCACGGACCTTGGGCGAGGCGATTCACATCACCTCCGACGACGTGCTGACCTGGAACTATATCGCGGACTCCCTGGCCGCCGCGCTCGGCGTGACCGCCCGGCTGGTGCACGTGCCCTCGGATGCGATCGCGGTGGCCGAGCCGGAGTGGGGCGCCGGGCTGCTGGGCGACAAGGCGCACTCGATGATCTTCGACAACGCCAAGGTGCGCCGCCTCGTGCCAGGCTGGCGGGCGGTGATGCCGTTCGAGCGCGGGGCCCAGGAGATCGCGGACTGGTACCTGGCCGATCCGGCCCGGCAGGTCATGGACGTCGGCCTGGACACGGTAATGGACAAGCTCGCGGCCACCTGGTCGCTTCGCTGATGCGGTCGGCGCAGGACGTCCTCGCGGTCGCCCGGGAGCTGGCCGACGAGATGCTGTTCCCGGACGCGATGCGGGTGGACCGTCTGGACGTGCTCCCGGCGGCGTACCTCGACGCATTCGCGGTGGCCGGCCTGTACGGCGCGCCCGCGCCCGCCGACGCGGGCGGACTTGGGCTGGACCTGCGCCAGCTCAGCAATGTGGTCGAGGAACTGGCCAGCGGCTGCCTGGCCGCGGCGTTCGTCTTGATCCAGCATTTCCGGCTGGTCACGACGCTGGCCGCGGACGGCGCGCCCGCCGTGCTCCGCGACCGGTGGCTCGCCTCCGCGTGCCAGGGCCGGACCCGCGCCGGCATCGCGCTCATCGGGCTCATCCCGGGACCGCCGCTGCTACGCGCCGAGCCCGTCGCGGGCGGTTGGCGGCTGGACGGAACGGCCCCCTGGGTAACCGGCTGGGGACTGATCGACCTGGTCCAGGTGGTGGCACGCGGCCCGGACGACACCGTGGTGACCCTGGTCATGGACGCCGCCGCCCAGCCCGGGCTGGCCGTGACCCGTCAGCGGCTCGCCGCCGTCGACGCCGCCGTCACGGTCCGGCTCAGCTTCGAGGGCGTGCTGATCCCGCCGGAACGTTTCGTCGACCAGGCGCCGTTCGACCCGGCCGTCAGCGTGCAGCCAACCGGGCTTCGGCTCAACGGATCGCTGGCGCTGGGCGTGGCCCGCCGGTGCACTCGGCTGCTCGGCCCCAGCCCGCTCGACGAGGAGGTGACCGCCTGCCGGGAACGCCTGGATGCAGCGCTCGGGGCCGACCCCGGGCCGATGACGCTGGCCCGCGCGGCCGCCTCGGAGCTGGCCCTGCGCGCGGCCGCGGCGCTGACCGTCCGGAACGGAGCCAACTCGATCACCGTCGACCAGCACCCGCAGCGGCTCGCGCGCGAGGCGCTGTTCCTGCTGGTGTTCGGGTCGCGACCGGGGATCAAGACCGCCCTCCTGAACCAGCTCGGCGCGGTGCCCGGCTAGTTTGCCCGGGTGCCTGACCTGGTCGATGGCGCACCGTACCAGCAAGAGAGCCCGTGACGCGACTGCCCGGGGCTGCGAGTCGGGTGTGCCAGTTCGCGCTGCGGGTAACTGCCGCCTCGAGGCCCGCCGTCCCCTCAGCCCCGTCCGGCTGCCGCCACGCCCCGGCCATCCCTCCTCGCCACCCCCAGGCGCCCCATAAAAAGCGGAGCATCCGGCTTCCGTGGTGAGTCCAAGGCCTTGGGCTCAACGGCCCCGGGGCGCACCGGATACGCTGCGGACTCCGGATCCACCGCACCAGGCGAGCCGCCACGCGACCACCGTGGTACCAGTGAGCCGCTCCTGACTCAGCCGTCTCACCCCGTGACCGTTTACGCGGGAGGGTTCGGGCTTACGGGAGGCCCGGGCGGTCTATGGTGCACAAACCGCTCCCGCAAGCCCGAGCACTCCCGGATCTTGACGCCGGGCCGGCGGAGCGACCGCTGTCCGCGGCCTCAATAATCAGCCGACGGCCGAGGCGGGCACTTCCGGACCTGGCATGCAGCACTGGGTTTGCCCGGAAACTCCACTAGGCAACCGAGACGCCCAGCCCGCGAATCCCGGGTGCCTCAGGCGCAGATCAGGCAGCCGCTGTGGCTGGTGTCCTGGAACGGGGCGCCGGAACCAGCCGGGAGCCTGCTCGTCACCGCCTGCACCAGCCGGTCCGGGTCGGCGAACTGGCTGGCCACGGACATGCTCCGGACGTAAGCCGCGACCGGTTCCGCGTCCGGCAGCATGAGCGTGGTCTGGAAGTCGTACCTGGTCACGGACGTGAACACGCGCCGCAGCAGGATCTCGCCCCGGTCCAGGTCGAACCGGTCGCTGACCATCGGCACCGGGTCGTGGCCGAGGCTGGCCAGTGCCGCCGTGATGAGCTGGCGCAGTTCCTGGTGGTGATCGTGGCCATTGAGGCCGACCACCAGTCGGCCGCCGGACCGGGTGATCCGGCGCAGCTCGCGAACCGCGAGCTCCGGGCGGGGCACGTGATACAGCATGTGCATGGCCAAGGTCAGGTCAGCGCACCCGTCGCGGAGCGGCAGGGCGCTCGCATCGGCCCCGAGCAGGGCGGGAGCGCCCTGACCGGCGTCCCGCACCCGCTGCCGCGCCGCGCGCAGCATGCCCGGCGACAGGTCCGCGCCAATGAGGTGCACGGCATACCCACGGCGCGCCAGCTCGGCCAGGTAGAGGCCGTTGCCGCAGCCTATGTCGGCGACCACCTCCGCACCGCGGCCGGCCGGGAGGGCTAGGTCCAGCACGCGCCCGATCAGGTCCACCGGCGGCTGCTGGTAGGCGTAGATGGACTGCCGCGCGGTCAGGTTGGCGTCCGTCCGGTACTGGACGTCGCGCAGGAACGACCTGTCCGCCCACAGCTCCATCAGCCCGAGGATCCGCCAGCGACCTCGTAAGACCACAGCTCGCTGCTGATGCCGACCGGAGACCCCGCCGGACCGCCTGCCCGCTCGGCCGCCGAACGGTGCCCGTGCCCGAACGCCGGGGACTGCATCCAGGCCTGGAACGCTTCTTCGTCTCGCCATCGGGTCACCACCAGCCAGGTGGTGCGCTCGTCGGTCGGCTTGAGCAGCTCGAACCCCTCGAATCCGTCCTGGTTGTCCACCGCGCCGGCCCGCGCGGCGAACCTCCGGGCGAGCTCGTCGCCACTGTCGGCGGGCACGGTAATCGCGTTAATCCTCACCACGGTCATGTCCACGATCATGCCAGCACACGGCCGACCTTTGGTCCGGCCCGGCGTTACCCGGCCTGCTGGGCGGCGGCATGCCGGGCGGCGGCCTGTAGCCGCGCGGCCTGGACGGCCAGGTAGCGGCGTTCGGGCAGGCTGGTCGCGCGCCGCGCCGCCTCCAGGTAGTCCGCGGTGGCCGCGGACCGGTCGCCGGCCCGTTCCCGTAGGTGCGCCCGGGCGGCCAGCAGGCGATGGTGCCGCGCCATCCGCTTGTCCGCGGCCAGCTCGGCCAGCACCCGCAGCCCCGCCTCCGGTCCGTGCACCATGCCGACCGCCACGGCGCGGTTGAGCGTGGTGAACGGGTTGGGCGCGAACCGCTCCAGCAGGTCGTACAGCGAGAGGATCTGCGGCCAGTCGGTGTCGGCCATGGTCGCGGCCTCGTCATGGACCGCCGCGATGGCCGCCTGCAGCTGGTAAGGACCGGGCTCGCCGTGCGGCAGTACCTCGCTGACCAGCGCGGTGCCCTCGGCGATCTGCTCCCGGTCCCACTGCTGCCGGTCCTGCTCGGCCAGCGGCACCAGCGAGCCGTCCGGCAGCGTCCGGGCCGCCCGCCGCGCGTCGGTCAGCAGCATCAGCGCCAGCAGGCCCGCCACCTCGCTGTTCTCCGGAATCAGCCGACGCAGCCAGCGAGTGAGCCTGATGGCCTCCCGCGACAGTGCGGGCAGGGTCAGCTCCTCCCCGTCGCTGGCGGTATAGCCCTCGTTGAAGACCAGGTACAGCACGTGCAGCACCGCGTGGAGCCGTTCGGTTCGCTCCGCCCCGGCCGGCAGGCTGAAGTCGAAGCCATTCGACTTGATCGTCTGCTTGGCCCGGCTGATCCGTTGCGCCATCGTCGCTTCCGGCACGCCGAACGCCGCGGCGATCTGCATCGTGCTGAGCCCGCCGACCGCCCGCAGAGTCAGCGCGATCTGGCTGGGCGCGGACAGCTCCGGGTGGCAGCAACCGAACAGCAGGGCCAGCGAGTCGTCGCGGTCCATGGGCTCGGCGTCGGCCGGGCGGCCGAGCAGTTCGGACTGCGGGGTGGCCACCGCGATCAGTTCCTCCCGGGTCCGCCGCGACTGCTCGCTGCGTACCTGGTCCATCAGGCGGCGCGAGCCGACCGTGATCAGCCAGCCGCGCGGGTTCTCCGGTATCCCGTCGGCCGGCCACTGCACGGCCGCCGCGAGCAGCGCCTCCTGGCTGGCGTCCTCGCACAGGTGAAACTGCCCGTACCGGCGCACCAGCGCGCCGAGGACCTGCGGCGCCAGTTCCCGCAGCAGATCCTCGACGCCCCGGTCCCCGGTCACACGTTCGGCTTGGCCTCATGCGGGACCGGCCAGAACTCCACCGGTTCCACGTCCGCCCACGGCATGTCCGCCGCGATCTGCAGCGCCCGCTCCTCGGTGTCGCAGTCGAGCAGGTAGAAGCTCGCCATGTACTCCTTGGTCTCCAGGTAGGGCCCGTCGGTCACGGCCGGCAGCCCGTTCTCCCGGCGCACCAGCTTGGCCTCTGCCGCGTCGGCCAGCCCGTAGGCGCCGATCAGCTCGCCGGTCGCCTGGTACTTACGGTTGAACGCGTCCTGCTTGGCGATGGCCTCCGGCCATTCCTCCGGAAGCGAGGCCCACTTCTCCTGGTTGCCGTAGATCATCAGCAAGTACTTCATCGTCGTCCCCTTCGCCCTCGCGCACCCCGTCGGCGCGCTCTTACCACCGGGTCGGAGCCGCCGACCGATCCTCGACATGGCACGATCATTATCCGCTGAACACTCGCCGACGAAGGGGACCGAGCCATGACCGACTATCCGGCCGCGATCACCACGGTGAACCACGTCGAGCCGGTGCCGCGGCGCATCCGGGCCTTCCTCGGCGGCGAGCAGGTGCTGGACACCACCCGGGCGCTGTACGTCTGGGAATGGCCGAACTACCCGCAGTACTACATCCCGCTGGCCGACGTGCGCCAGGATCTGCTGGACCCCGAAGGGCACAATCAGCAGACCGGCCGCGGCGTCGTGGCGCTGCACGGGCTCCGCGTCGGAGACCTGCACCGGCCGCGGGCCGCCCGGGTCCTCGCCGAATCGCCCATCGCCGGGCTGAGCGGCACCGTGCGCTTCGACTGGGCCGCGATGGATTCGTGGTTCGAGGAGGACGAGCAGGTGTTCGTCCATCCGCGCAGTCCCTACACCCGGGCCGACGCGCTGCGCTCCAACCGGTCGGTCCGCGTGGAGTTGGACGGAGTCGTGCTCGCCGACGCGTGCTCGCCGGTGATGGTCTTCGAGACCGGCCTGCCCACTCGCTACTACCTGAGCCGCACCGACGTCGACTTCGCGCACCTGATCCCCACCGATACCGTGACCGCGTGTCCGTACAAGGGCACGACCAGCGGCTACTGGTCCGTCCGGGCGGGCGGTACCGTCCATCCCGACCTGGCCTGGAGCTATGACTTCCCGACCCGCCAGCTGCTGCCCATCGCCGGGATGATCGCCTTCTACAACGAGAAGGTCGACGTCATCCTGGACGGGCAGCGCCTGGAGCGGCCCCAGACCCACTTCTTCGCGTCCGACCGGGCTTAGGCCAGGCCCGGCCGGACGCTCAGGCGGGAGCGGACAGTGAGAGCCCGAACTGCGCCGCGGAATCCGTCCACCACGAGCGGATGGCCAGGCCGGCCGCGGCCAGTTCGGTCTCTACTCCGGCGCGGCGGAACTTGGCCGACACCTCGGTCCGCATCTCCTCCCCGGCGGCGAAACTAACGGTGAGCCCGATGGCGGGCAGGTGCACGGTCTGGTCGGCCAGTGAGCGCAACCGCATCTCGATCCACTCCGCCTCGGCATCCCATACCGCCACGTGCTCGAACTCGTCTGGGTCGAAGTCGGCGCCGAGCTCGCTGTTCAGCACCGCAAGGACGTTCTTGTTGAACTCGGCGGTAACGCCGGAGTCGTCGTCGTACGCGGCGACCAGCACCTCCGGATCCTTGACCAGGTCGGTACCGAGTAGGAAGAAGTCGCCCGGGCGCAGCCCAGCCCGGATCCGAGCCAGGAACGCGGCCCGCTGGGCAGGCAGCAGGTTCCCGATCGTGCTGCCTAGGAAGGCCACCAGCCGGGGGGCGGGCGCGTCGTCGTCGGCGGGGAACCCCAGATGCTCCTCGAAGTCGGAGACCACCGCGCGCACGTCCAGGCCGGGGTACTCGGCGGACAGTGCGGCCCCCGCCGCGACCAGGGCCGACTCGCTGACGTCCACCGGTACGTAGCAGCGCAGCGTGCCCGCCGCGCGCAGCGCGTCCAGCAGCAGCCGGGTCTTGTCCGAGGACCCCGAGCCGAGCTCGACCAGTGTCCGGGCCCGCGTCTGCGCGGCGATCTCGGCCGCGCTGCCATGCAGGATCTCGCGTTCGGCGCGGGTCGGGTAGTACTCCCGCAGCTCGGTGATCTTGTCGAACAGCGCGCTGCCTTGCGCGTCGTAGAACCACTTGGGCGGCAGCGATTTCGGGTCCGACGAGAGTCCGCGGCGCGCGTCGGCGCGTAGCGATTCGGCGAGGAAGCCAGGCGGCAGCCGGCGGTCTAGTGAGGTCAAGAGATCGCGATCCTTCCGTTCGAGGGGACTTGCAGGCCTGGGGCGGACAGCGGGGTCACATCGACCCGTCTGGCCGTCGCGGTCACGACGGAGTCACCGGGGACCTCGGTCCAGCCGGGTTCGTCGTCGCCGGGTTCCGAGGCGACGACCACCGTCGGCCCCGACAGCCGGTACCACAANNCGGTGCCGCACCAGCGCCCACAGCAGCGCCGAGTCGACCCGGGCCTCCAGGCCCAGCAGCGTGCCGGCCGGCAGCGTCGCGGCCAGCCCGGCCGCGGACTGCGGCCACCCGTCGACCACCCCGTTATGGCTGAACAGCCAGCGGCCCGACGCGAACGGAGCCACCGAGGCGGCCCCCAGAGCGGTGCCCACCGTGGCGCAGCGCACCGAGCCGAGCAGCGCGCCCGACCGGGTCACCCGGGCCACGTCGGCGAAGGACTCGTCGCCCCAGATGGGCTCGGCCCGCCGGTACCTGGCCGGATCGGGGTCGCCGGGCGGGTACCAGCCGATCCCGAACCCGTCCGCGTTCACCGTTCCGTGCCGCTGCCGTCGCGGCGCCCAGGCTTGCCGGTACAGCCCATGCGGTGGGTCGATGATGACCGAACGCAGCGTGGCCGACGGTCCGAGGTAGGCCAGGTGCCTGCACATCAGGCGGTCTCCGGCACTCCGGACCGCGCGGTGCGGAAGCCGGAGAAGATCTGCCGCCGGATCGGGTAGTCCCAGTTGCGGAACGTGCTTCGGCAGGCCACCGTGCTGACCGCGAACGACCCGCCCCGGAGCACCTTGTACTCCGGGCCGAAGAACACCTCCGAGTACTCCCGGTAGGGCCAGGCGCTGAACCCCGGATACGGACCGAAGTCCGAACTCGTCCACTCCCAGACGTCCCCGACCAGTTGCCGGGCCCCGCACGGCGCCGCTCCCGCCGGGTACGAGCCCGCGGGAGCGGGTCGCAGGAACTGCTGGCCGAGGTTGGCGTGCGCCGCCTCCGGCTCCGCGTTGCCCCACGGGAACCGCCGGGACAGGCCGCTCACCGGGTCGAACCGGGCCGCCTTCTCCCACTCGGCCTCGGTCGGCAGCCTGCGCCCCGCCCAGCGGGCGTACGCGTCGGCCTCGTACCAGCACACGTGCAGTACCGGCTCGTCCGGCCGGACAGGTTCGACTTGGCCGAAGACCCTGCGGACCCACTGCTCGCCATCCCGGCTCCAGTACAGCGGCGCGAATAGCCCGGCCCGCTGCCGGTGCTCCCAGCCCGCCGCGGTCCACCAGCGGGGGTCGTCGTATCCGCCGTCCGCGATGAACTCGGTGTACGCGCCGCAGGTCACCGGCGTGGTGTCGAGGAAAAACGAGGCCACGTCCACCGCGTGCGCGGGCCGCTCGTTGTCCAGCGCCCACGGCTCGGTGGAGGTGCCCATGGTGAACGGGCCGCCCGGCACCAGGACCTCGGACGGCAGCCGCAGCGCGTCCGCGGGGACCGGGCCGGGTGCGGCGGCGGCGAGCACCGGGGCCCCCGCCCGGATCTGGTGGGTGATCAGCATCGTCTCGTCGTGCTGCACCTCGTGCTGGGCGATCATGCCGAACGCGAACCCGTCACCGAGCAGCCGGGTACCCCCGTCTTCAGGACCACTGAACCGGGTTCGCTCGAGCAGGTCGAGCACCCGGCCCCGCACCTCGTGGCCGTAGGCGCGCGCCTCGGCGGGCGCCAGCAGCGGCAGCGTCGGGCGTTCGCAGCGGGGATGCTCGAACGCGTCGTAGAGCGGGTCGATCTCCGGGTGCAGGGGCTCGCGCCCGCCAACCTCACGCAGCAGCCAGAGTTCTTCCTGGTTGGCGATGTGGGCCAGGTCCCAGACCAGCGGGGACATCAGCGGCGAGTGCTGTCTGACCAGGTCGTCCTCATCCACGCTGTCGGTGAGCAGCGCCGTCCGCTGCCGCGCGCCAGTCAGTTCCCTGGCGATCGTCTCCCGTAGCGCGTGCCCCGTCTGCGTCATGTAATTACCTCCATTTGGTCGTCGGCGGGACATCTGTCTTGCAGTACGTATCGCTCGGTGAAGTCGGCCACCGCCTGCCGGATCGGGGCAGGTGCGCCCGCCCGGCCCAGCGCCGCGCCGGCGGCCTCGAAGCACTTCTTGCTGGCCCGGCTGATACACGGGTCGGCCGGACCGGATCGGGCCGCCCGCAGCCACGGGCCGTCGGCACCGGATCGCGGGCCCGGCCCCTCCCACACCGGCTCGACGGCGGCCAGCGCGGCATCCGCCGCGCGCTCGTCATCGGCCAGTGCCTTGACCACGGCCGCCGGCACGATCCAGCCGTCGCCCGGCTGCGCGTCGATCATGCGCAACTCCATGTGCCCACGCGGGCGGACCGGCGGGAACAGGGTGGACAGGTGGTAGTCCAGATCCTCGGAGGTAGGCGGCCGAAGCGGTCCCGACCCGCCGTCGCGCACCCAGTCGCGGAAGGTCAGCCCGGGCGGCGCGGTCCAGTCGGTGGAGTCGGGCTCGCAGACGCACATCAGCCTGGCGTCCAGGGCGTAGGCCGCCCACGCGTCGCGCGGGTCCCCGTCCGCGGCCGGCGCCCGGGTCCGGCCCGGATCCATGTTGGCCCACACCTGCTGACGGGCCGAGCGCCAGCCGGTGGGCCGACCCTGGCGCAGCGACGAGTTGGCGAACGCCGCCACCAGCACCGGTCCGATCGCGTGCAGCAGACGCCAGCGCGACCGGTACCCCGATTCACCGGTGCCGTCGTTGCCCGCGTCCAGGCAGACCTGAACCGACGCGGTGCCGCACATCATCTGACGGCCCCACGGGCCGTCGGAGTCGAAGAATTTCTCCATCGCCGCGTACCGCGGCAGGTCGACCACACGCCGGGGCGGGCGCAGTGGATCAAGGCCATAGCCGCAGAGTTCGAGGCCGGCCGCTGCGGCTGCGTCACGCAGGGCGGTCAGATCCCGCCCGGTCACCTCAACCAGTTCACCAAGGGTGACCGCGGGCGCCGAGCTCAGCTCAAGCTGCCCGCCCGGCTCCACCGTCAAGGTGGCACCCGAGGGAAGAGCAGGAATTTGATACCGAACGATACGTTGTTCGTGTTCCGAGTAGCCTTGCTTGCTGGCCGGGGTATCGGCCCCGAAGGGGGCTAGGGCGGCGGCTACCTGTTCCGCCCGGACCGGCCGCGCTGGATCGCGAGGATCGCGGGCCAGCCATTCGAGTTCGACGCCCACCCGCTGCGGCGGGCCTGTCTTAAAGGCGATCCCGTGAACGTGCGCCTCGGCGTCCGCTTCCGTGAATCGCGCCCCCTTGATCACGGTTTCAACCCTACCCGATGGGTCTGACAAAACCCGGCCACGCTTCTGACCGCTGGTCTTCAGGTTCGGGTGGTACCGTGCAACGCACCTTGCGTGATCGGCGGTCACGATCAGTCGCAGGATTCATGACACGCCGTGAACGCCAACGGAGCCGTTCGCGCGGTCGGCTCTGGCAGGATGGACTCCGATGAAGTTGCCGTCCGTGATTCCGCCGGTGTTCCGGGGTCGTGCTGGGGAGCCACCCGGCATCGTCGCCGTGGCGCGTGTGGACCGCGCCACGAAGATCATCACCAAGCGGCTCAACCGGGGCGAGATCGCCATCATCGACCATTCCGATCTGGACCGGGTGAGTGCCGAAGAGCTGATCAGGCGGAAGATCTCGGCGGTGGTCAACGTCTCGATGAGCATTACCGGCCGGTACCCGAACCTCGGTCCGCAGCTGCTGCTCGATGCCGGTATCCCGGTCATCGACGGGGTCGGCCCGGACGTGATGGTTCGGGTCACCGACGGCGCGGTGGTCCGGCTGCACGAGGAGACGCTGTATCTCGGTGACCAGGTGGTGGCCAAGGGGACGCCGCTGACCCGGGACTCGATCGAGGCGGCCCTGACCGAGGCCCGGTCCCTGGTCGCAGTGCAGATCGAGTCGTTCGCCGCGAACACGCTGGAGTTCCTCAGGCGCGAGCACGCCCTGCTTACCGACGGCATCCAGGCTCCCCAGATGCAGACGGACATGGCCGGCCGGCACGTCCTGGTCGTGGTGCGCGGCTATCACTACCGTGAGGACCTGGCCGCCCTGCGGCCCTATATCCGCGAGTACAAGCCGGTCATGATGGCGGTAGACGGCGGCGCCGACGCCCTGATCGAGGCTGGTTACCTGCCCGACGCCATCTTGGGGGACATGGACTCGGTCTCCGACGAGGCCTTGTGTTCCGGCGCGGAACTCATCGTGCACGCCTACCCGGACGGCCGCGCGCCGGGGCTGGCCCGGGTGCACGAGCTCGGCCTGGACGCGATCACGTGCCCAGCGCCGGGGACGAGCGAGGACGTCGCGCTGCTCGTGGCCGACGCCAAGGGCGCGAGCCTGATCGCCGTGGTGGGCACCCACCACACCCTGGAGGAGTTTCTCGACAAGGGCCGGCCGGGCATGTCGAGTACCTTCATCACGCACCTGCGGGTCGCTGGGAAGCTGGTCAACGCCCGAGGCGTTCACCAGCTGTACCAGAGCCGGATTTCCGGCTGGTCGCTGCTGGTGCTGGTCTTGGCCGCGGCCGTGACCGTGCTCGTGGCCGTGCTGTTCTCGCCGGCCGAACCCGTCCTGGCCAGGTACTTCGAAGCGACCTGGCACTCCTTTACCTACTGGCTGACCGGAAAACTATAGTGATCGACTTTCGCTACCACCTGGTGTCCATCGTGGCGGTCTTCCTCGCCCTGGCCATCGGGATCGTGCTCGGTTCCACCGAGCTGCAGGGTCCCACGTACAACCTGCTCAACCAGACCACCGCCAAGCTGCAGAACGAGTACAACCAGGCGAGCAGCCAGCGTGACGCGGCCCAGCAGCAGGCCGACCTCGGCGAGAACTACGCTCAGGCGGTCGAGCCGGTGGTGCTGCACGACCTGCTGGCGGGCCAGCGGCTGCTGATCATCACCGAGCCCGGCGCGCCGGCCTCGGTGGTCACCGCGATTAGCAACGCCGCGACGCAGGACGCGGGCGCCACGGTCACCGGGCAGATCGCGCTGCAGCCCAAGTTCTTCGACAACAGCGACACCACGCTGGACGGCCTGAACCAGATCAACCAGGCCATGTCGCAGGCCGACAACATCGTGCTGAACACCGGCACGCCCTATCAGCAGCAGGCCGCACAGGTGATCGCGAGCGAGATCCTCACCCGGACGGCGGGACCGTCGGCCGGCCAGGCCAGCGGCCAGCCGAGCACTAGCCCGTCGGCGGGCGCCCAGCAGGACACCAACGCGCAGACCATGCTCGGGGCGTACGCCAACGAGGGGTTCCTGACCATCAGCGGACAGCCCTCGGCGCCGGCCACGCTGGCCGTAGTCGTGACCCCGCAGACCGCTCCGTCGGACGGCAGCGGGGACCCGCTTGACCAGATCCTGGTGCCCGTGGCCGAGGAACTAGCCGCGGAGAGCTCGGCCACCGTGGTGGCCGGCGTCTCGACGGGTTCGGGGCCCGGCAGCCCGATCGCTGTGCTGCGTGCGAGCAGCGCGGCCAGCAAGGTGTCCACCGTCGACGACGCCGACTACGTGGCCGGGCAGAGCGTGGTGATCCAGGCGCTGGCGACGCAGCTGAACGGCGGCAATCCGGGCAGCTACGGGTTTGCCAACGGCGCCGGCGCCATCGCGCCGAGCCCCGCGCCCACGTCCAGTTCGAGCGCGTCGCCGTCCGCGACGGCCAGCCCGCCGAGCAAGAAGACGAAGAAGTGAGTCGGGCCGGGGGACTGATCCGGGCCGGTACCGCGGCTGCGACTGCGGCGGCCGCGACCAGGGTTGCGTACACGGTCCTGAACCAGCGGCCGCCGGGCGGGACCAAGACCTGGTCGCGGACCAACCACCGCGGCGAGCCGGTCACCCTGCTCGAGGGACCGGCGGTCGCGGTCGGCGCGGTCGTCGGCGCGCTGGCTCAGGCCGCCTTCGGGTCACCCCGGCCCGGTGCGGCCATGGCCTTGGCCGGGGCGGGAGCGGCGGCGTTCGGCGGCTACGACGACCTGGCGGGATCCGGCGACCGACGCGGGTTCCGCGGCCATCTAGGGGCGCTGCGGCACGGCGAGGTTACCACCGGCGCGGTCAAGCTGGGCGGCATCGGTGTCACCGGAATCGTCAGCGCCGTGCTGGCCGGGGGCGCGCCCGTCGATGTCGTCATCGACGCCGGGCTGGTGGCCGGCGGGGCGAACCTGCTCAACCTGTTCGACCTGCGGCCAGGGCGGGCGATCAAGGTCGCAGTCGCCTCGGGCGCGCTGATCGCCGCGGGCGGCTCCGTGAGCGGCCGGGGGGCCGGCGTCGCGGCACCGCTGGCGGCAGCGCTGATCCTGCTGCCCCAGGACCTGGGCGAGCGGGCCATGCTCGGCGACTGCGGGGCGAACTCGCTGGGCGCCATGCTGGGCGCCGCGGCGGCGGGCCTGCCGCGGCCGGCCCGGATCGCACTGCTGGCTGGGATCACCGGCCTGACCGCGGTCAGCGAGAAGGTCAGCTTTACCAAGGTGATCGAGCGTACGTCCGCCCTGCGCTGGCTGGACATGCTGGGCCGGCGGCCACCGCAGCTGATGCCCAAGGTGCTGATCCCCGCCCAGCGCTGCGATATGGCGAAGGTCAATGGCGCTGCCACCGTGCTCCGTTCGGCTGAAAATACCGACCTAGCCCCGCCAGAGGAGTGACCGTCCCGGTGGCCGAGCGGGGGAGTGCTCGGCGGCGGGTCGGGGGAATAGGCCGCGCGGCGGTGCTGATCGGCTCGATTACCATGCTGGCCCGGGTGATTGGTTTCGGTCGGCAGGTGGTGTTCGCGCACACCGTCCAGGCGCAGTGTCTCGGTACCGCCTACACCACCGCGAACATGGTGCCGAACATCATCTACGACATCGTGGCGGGCGGAGCGCTCACCGCCGTNNCCGCTGGTCTCGGCGCTGCTCGGCGCGACGCCCGGCTGCCCCCGGTCGGCCATGGTCGCCCTGGGCACGCGGATGCTCATCGTGTTCGCGCCGCAGATCCTGCTCTACGGACTGGCCGTGGTGCTGTACGGCATCTTGCAGGCCCACCGGAGGTTCGCTGCGCCGGCCCTGGCTCCCGTGCTGTCCAGCCTGGTCGTCATCGGCGCGTACTTCTGGTTCGACGCGGTAGCGGACGGATCGGTGGACCTGGTCCACCCGGTGTCCACCATCGCCTGGATCGTGCTGGCCGCCGGGACGACGGCCGGAGTCGCGGCGCTGGTCGCGACCCCGCTCATCCCGGTCACCCGGCTCCGCCTCCAGCTCCGGCCGGTGCTGCGGTTCCCGGCCGGGGTCGGCGCGCGGGTCCGGTCCCTGGCCGTGGCCGGCGTCGCCACGCTCATCGCCCAGGACGCCTCAGTGGCGGTGGTGATCGTCCTGGCCAACTCGCGGGGCGGCCGCGGCTCGCTGGTGCTCTACAGCTTCGCGTGGGCGGTCTTCTTCGTCCCCTACGCCGTGCTGGCCGTGCCGATCGCGACCAGCGCCTTCCCCGAACTGTCCGCGCGCGCTGACACCTTCGACATCACTACGGCCACCTCCACCCGCGCGGTGA
>PLDT01000045.1:0-563 GCA_003136255.1 Actinomycetota bacterium | reverse complement strand
CGGCGGCTGGCTGCTGGTGATCGTCGCCGATCTGCTGATCGTGCCGTTCGTGCCGTCGTCCCAGGTCGTGCCCTGGCTTGGTGTGGGTACCACCGTCGGACTCACCGGCTCCGGGATGACCCTGCTCGCACTGGTCCGCCGGTTCTGCGGGCGCCAGGCGCTGCGCGGCTGCGCCCGGGCCGCGGTGGCCGGGCTGGCCGGCGCGCTAGCCGGGACGGCCGCCGGGTTGGGCGTGGCGATCGGTGTCCCGGTGAGCGGCTTTCTGCCCAACGTGGCCGTTACCCTGCTGGCCAGCGGGGCCGTGCTCGCGGCCTTCCTGGCCGTCGTGACGCTGACCGACGGGGGCGACCTTCGTGCGATCGTGCGCCGCGTGGTCCGCACGTGAAGCTCGCGTTCGTGCTCGGCACCAGCACCGGCGGGACCGCGCGGCACGTCAAGATGCTCGCGGCGGGCTGCGCGGCCCGCGGCCTGCGGGTCGAAGTGTTCGGCCCCGCGCAGACCGATCGCGACTTCGCCTTCGGCGCCGGCACGGCGCCGCCCGGGTCCACCGCGGCGCCGCCCGG
>PLDT01000271.1:0-4902 GCA_003136255.1 Actinomycetota bacterium | reverse complement strand
CTGCTGGCGGGTGGCCTGGCTGACCGGCGTGGGTCACGCGGCCACGGCCGCGGTCAGGGCACGGCCGGCCTCGCGGGCGGCCGCGTGCGCCGCGTCTTTCAGCTGCGCGGCCAGTTCGGTGAACTGATCCAGGGCCGGGTTGACGCCGACCAGCGTGAACTCGCGCTCGACGACGGTCAGCTCGGCCCCCCACACGTCGGCGAGGATGCGCCGCAGGTAGCCGGTGGAGTGGTCCCAGCCGTCCCGTGGCGTCCCGGCCCCGTAAGCCCCGCCGCGCACGGTGACCAGGACGGTCGGCTTTCCCGCAAGCAGCGGCTCGGCCCCGCTGCTGTCGCGCGGGGCGGCGATGACCAGGTCGATCCAGGTCTTGATGTGCTGGGAGACGCCGAAGTTGTACAGCGGCACCGCGAGCAGCACCGCGTCCGCCCCGGCCAGCTCGCCGGCTAGCCGGGCGGCCAGCGCTACCCCGGCGCGCTGACCTTCGCTGCGGTCCGCTTCGGGAGTCCTCGCGCCCGTCACGGCGTTCGCCCAGGCATCGGCGGGCAGCGGATCTGTGCCCACCTGCCGGCGGATCACCGCGTCGCCGGGATGGGCCTGGCGCCACTCCGCCTCCACCAGGTCAGCCATCGCGCGGCTGGCTGATTGAGCGGGGTTGATGCTGGCGTCGAGACGGAAGAGGGTCACGTGGGGTCCTTTGCGGATGGAGTAGGCCCGATTCGGGCGGATTTATTCTTATCCAAGATAATCCGAGATAAGAATATCCGAAGCGAGAACGTGCCGTGATCCGGGGTACCCTGAGGGCATGAGCGCGCAGACGGTCACCGGCTCAGGCACCGACGCCCCTCCGGCCGACCTGACCTGGCTGCTGCACCGCGCCGCCCAGCGGATGCGGGCCGCGCTGGACCAGGTGGCCCGGACCTGCGGGCTGGCCGGCGTGCGCGACTGGATCGTGCTCGCCGCCTTGACCACGGAGCCAGGCCGGACCCAGCTAGCGCTGGCCTACGACCTCGGGCTGGACAAGACCACCCTGACCTCGCTCCTGGACCGGCTCGAAGCCGGCGGGCTCATCATCCGCAGCCTTGATCCGCACGACCGGCGGGCGCGCATCCCAGAGCTGACCGACGCCGGGCGGCGGATCCAGGCGGCGGTAACCCGCGCGCGCGACCGCGCCGAAGCCGAGTTGCTCAGCGCCTTCAGCAAAGACGAGCAGCGCCTGCTGCGCGCCCTGCTGACCAGGCTCGCAGCCGGCCAGGCCGGCGGCTGCCTCGAAGTCGGCGGATCGTGCATATGACCAGGCCAGCCGCACCAGGGGATGACGGACGCGGACGCGGCGGCGCTGGCGTCGGTGCGAGCCGAGGGACTGGAACCGTCAGGCGGCGTCGACGCTGGCGGTGAAGCCGAGAAGGGCCTTCGCCAGTTCATCGGGGGCTTCCATGGCGGTGTAGTGGCCGACGCCGTCGAGTGAGACTGAGCTGACGTTGCCCGGCGCGGCCTGGGACATGGTGCGGGCCGTGAAGGGGCCTCCGCCTGCGCCGACCGCGAGCACGGGCACGGTCAGCCCGGGAGACTCCGCGAGAGCCCTGATGTCGGGGCCCTCCCGCAGCATCGACCGGTAGAGGCCGGCTGCTCCGCGCCAGCCGCCGGGGCGCGAGTAGGTGCGGGCGAACTCCTCGATGTCGGCGTCGGTGATCGCTCCGGGGGTCGCGCTCATGGCCGGGAACGCGAATTGTCCGAGGAACTCGCGCTCGCGGCCGGCGAGCAGCATCTCGGGGATGCCGGGCGCGGCGAGAACGCCGATATGCCAGCTGCCCCCGCGGGTGACGTCGGCCAGCATCTCCAGGCCGAACCCGGCCAGGCCCATCTCGATAGCGGTCAGGCTGAGCACGTCCTGCGGATGGGCGGCCGCGAGGCGGAAGACCGTCGCCCCGCTGATGTCCTGCCCGGNNGCCCACCAGGTCTCGGGAAACCCGTGGACCAGCAGGACCGGCGATCCGCTGGTCCCCGCTGCGGCGTAGTGCAGCGTGGTCCCGTTGACCTGCGCATAGTGATGCGTGATCCCCGGCAGCGCGGGACCCTCTGGCGTAACGTCCATTTTTCTCCCTGCTTAGACAACCTGGATGTCACTGACTCTAGCCAACCTGGTTGTCATTGTCCAGTCGCTGCCGTAACCTGCTGCCATGTCCCGCTCTGGCGCCGATCTCGCGCTGCTCCTGCTCGGAGGCTTCCGCTCACTGGTGGACGGCGCGACAGCCGAGCTAGCCCGCCGCGGCTACGAGGATGTGCGTCCCGTCCATGACTTCACGATGCGGGCGATCGCCGCAGGCGCCGGCAACGCCTCAGAACTGGGCCGCCGATTGTCAGTCTCCAAGCAGGCAGCGGCGAAAACCATCGCGGTCCTGCAGGAACGCGGATACGTGACACGCGGCACAGACCCCCGCCACGCCCGCCGCATGCTCCTTCAGGTCACCCCGCTCGGCTTCGAGGTACTGCGCACAGGTGAAGCGATCTTCGATGACCTGCGCGATCAATGGGAACGGCAGATCGGTCCCGCCGAGCTCGAGAACCTTGAGACGCGCCTGACAGAACTGGTCGGCACCCCGCCCGTGCGCTTCGACACACCCGGCTGGATGTCGCGGGACCTCGGCGAGCCGATCTAGCTGAACCGGCCCGGATGGGCCAGTCGCCGGGCCGGGTCGCGGTGTCACAGGTTCCCTGGAACGTGCCACCACGGCCGTTCGGGTAAAAGAACTTGATTTTGCTGAACGGCCGGGGTTAGGTCGCGGCGGCATGCTGCTGCACGCCGCCCTTGGTCGGTGCTGACTGACGTCATGAGCGTGCTGCCGTGGTGGGATCCGGTAGCGCTGCCGTCTGCGCGGCTGGCGGGGTGGCTGGTTCGATGGACAGGTGCGGGAGCACGCGGTCGAGCCAGCTGGGCAGCCACCAGTTCGCGCGCCCGGACAGGTGCATCAGGGCGGGGACGAGGAGGGTGCGCAGGAGGAAGGCGTCGAGCAGGACCGCGGCGGCCATGCCGAGGCCGATCTCGCCGACGACTTGCTGGCCGGACAGGATGAACGCGCCGAACACCAGGATCATGATGGTGGCCGCGGCGATGATGACCCGGCCGGTGGTGGCCTGGCCGGTGCGCACGGCCCGGTGGTTGTCTTGCGTGGCGGCCCATTAGCTACAAGCGGCTCACAGGCGAGCGCCAGGCACGCGGCCCGGCCACCATCCACCAGGTAGGGATCACCTGTCGCGGCTTCTCGTCAGCCGTGGCTGATCTCGATCTCGATCGTCCCCCAGTAACTGCTCACGCCGAGACTCGTCGTGATCCCGGCTGTGGATGCGGAGGAGCTGTCCCAGACCCCGTGCACCGTGCTGGCGGGCACGTCGAGGACGGTGTAACCGGTGGGGGTGCTCATCGACGTCGCGGTCGTCAGCACGGCGAAGAACAGCTCCCCGTCGCTGGCGCTGGCTCCGGATAGCGCCCCGCCCGTGACCGTGGTACCGGACGCGGACGACGCGCTGACCGCGGACTGGGCGATGGGGCTGGCGGTATTTTCGCCGGACAGCTGCACCACGTCGATGGTGGTGCTCACGTTGTTCGAGGCGCTGAAGCTGACCGTGACGGTGCCGTTCGAGGTCCCGGTTCCGGCGGCATGATAGGCCGCTACCTCGGAATTGCTGCCGGCGGGCGCCTGGCTGGTGATGGCGGTGGCAGTGCCGCTGATGGCGGAGCCGGATACCGAGGTGATGCCCACGGCGCTGGAACCCTGGCGGTAGATGAGGATCAGCAGGTCAGCGCCGCTGGTGGTGGTCACCCCGGTCGCCGTCGAGGACGAGGTTCCCGCTGTGCCGTCCGTCGCTTTCCCGAGCAGGGTGAATCCGACAGTGGCCATCGTCGTCGCGCTGGCCTGGACCGATGAGCTCAGCCAGTTGTTGTAGGCGGCCTTCAGCGTCCAGGTGTAGGCGGTATGCGACGTGAGGCCGGTGGCGGTGCAGGAGGTGCCCGAGGGAGTGGCGGAGCAGCCGGCCAGAGTGCCAGCGGACTGGGAGAGCGTGTAGCCGGTCAGCACGGGTGGTGCCGTCCACGACAGGTTCACCGTCGTGGTGGAGGCTGCCGTCGCGGTGAAGCCGCCCGGAGCCGAGATCGTGGCGGCGGTCACCCCGGCGGTCACCGCCGGGGCGGCCGAGAACACGGCCAGCGCGGCACTGGGCACCAGCGCGAGCGCCACGCCGACGACGAGGCCGGCCCAGCGGGCCTTGCGGTGAACTGTCCTCAACTCAGCTCCACTTGAACGAGCCGCTTGGCGTGCACGCCGACCCGGCGGCTGGCGTCGCCGTGCAGGACAGGGTGTTGCTGGCCGACTGGGCGGCGTGCGTGGTCACGATGACCTGCGCGGCGCCGCCCTGGTAGCCGGTGGCAGAGCCGGACGGCAGTTTCACCGAGACGCTGAAGCCGACCGCCGCGCTGGTCACGGCGCTCGTGCTCACCAGCTCGTTGTCAAGCTCATAACAGGCCGAACCCGATGGGGCACCGCCAGGGCACGTCGTGGCGGTCGTGGGCACGCCGTAGGTAACCGTGGGGTTCGATGACGTGATCGTGACCTGGAGGTCGTTGGCGGAGTCACCCGGGTTGTAGAGCCTTGTCCCGCCGCCGCCCGCCTGCGTCTCGATGAGCACGTTGACGGCCAGGTACGCAGCGGCCGACCCTGCGTACCTGGCCGTGACCGTGCAGGCGGTGGCGGTGCCGTTCGGAAGAAGATTGCTTATCGGGCAGTTCGCGACGTCGCTGTCGGTGAGCGTCACGGTACCCGCGGCGAACGAGTTGCTTCCGCTGCTCATCGACGCGGTGAGCAGCCCGAACGTAGCGCCGGTCAGAAGGAGGGAAGCAGCGGCAGCCGA
>PLDT01000036.1:0-5214 GCA_003136255.1 Actinomycetota bacterium | reverse complement strand
CGGCAATATCCCCCTTAAGGGGCTCTTCGAACTTAACCGGGATGGGGTTTCTGGCCGGTTACCTGGCGTGTTCTTCTGGCGGTTGCGGTGCGTGACGGGCGTTTTGTGCCCCGGGTGCAGGCAATGCGGACGCGCCTGCGCTGGTTTGCCGGGTTGCGGAATCCGTATGCCAGGCGGGCCTCCAGTTTGGCGAGCCGGTTCAGGCTTTCGGAGGTGGCGTTCGTGATCCCGGTCAGGACGGCGCAGATGATCTCGTCCTCCCAGCGGGAGATGGTCCGCGCGAGGCTGAGCAGCTCGGGGATGTCGTCGTTGCAGGCGCACCAGTCGTAGAAGGCGAAGAGCCGGTCGCGGAGGTTGCGCTCGCACGGGACCGAGCCCGTGACGCGGGCGCGCAGGTTCAGGGCGTGGCGGAGTTTCTCCTTCCCGATCCAGGCGGCGGCGATCTCCTGCCCGCCCGGGTCGGCCTGCAGGACGCCGGCGACCTTGGCGAACTGGGCGGGTGACAGCTGCTCCAGGTTGCGGACCAGCAGGTTCTTGATGCCGTACTCGGGGTCGCCGGACCGGCCGCGGCGCCCGTACTTGCCGCGGACCACGCGGCGGCGCACGTCTCCGGTCATCTTGACCGCCAGGTGCACGACGTGGAACAAGTCCACCGCGATCCGCGCGCCGGGCAGCATCCGGCGCACCGCCGAGGCGTAGATGGAGCACATGTCGATCGCCACGACCCGGACCGCGTCCCGCCAGGCGGGGGTGGCCTGGGCCAGCCAGTACGCGGCGTCATCGGCGGTGCGGCCCTGCACCTGCCCCAGCAGTCCCTGCTCCCCGGACAGGTCAAAGAAGCAGGTGTGCCACCGGTCGGCAAGCAGCTCATACTCCCCGGTGTCCTCATCGGTGCGCCACCGGGGCCGGCCGCGGCGGTGCTCATCGATGCCCAGATCCGCCACCGGCGCGGGCGCCTGCTCCAGTACCGGGTCCGCGGCGGCAGCAAACGCCGCATGCGCCACCGGCCAGGAGATCGCGGCGTGCCGGGCCGCCTCCGATGGCGTGATGCCCCGCTCGGTGACCTCGGTTCCGGCCTGCTCCCGCAGCCGCGCCGTGAGCCGGCACCGCAGCGGCACCTGCGGCACCCGCTCGGTGAACGTCTTGCGATCGCAGCCCGGCTCATCGCACTTCCACCGGTGTTTGACCCAGCACACCGCCACCGGGCCGGGGCCCCGGCGGACATCCCGCGGCCGGGTCAGCACGGTGTCATGCCGGCGCCCCGAGACCGTCCCGCAGTCCGGGCACGCCGCCGCGGCCGGATCACCGGTGACCGCCCATACCTCCAGCGTGCCATCCGGCAGCGCCTGCGCATCAGTGACCTGCAAGCCCTCCACGCCGAACAGCACAGACGCCGTATCCTGGAACACGATGCCCGCGGCTTTCTGATGATCTCGGATCCTGTGGTAAGGCCCAAGATCGTAAAAGCCGCGGGCTCCCGCATCACGGCGGCACGCCGCACGCAGGTCAGATCACCCGGATCAGGTGCCCGGCACGTTCAGCACCATCCTGAGGTCACTCAAAGTTATCTAGCAGCGACGACATCCCGGTTAACTTCGAAGGCCCGGTTTAGTGCGTAAATCCGCTTGCTTCGAACAGCAAACCCGCATTTCACAGCCCTGCAGTCGCGAACCTCCCAACCTCGTTGATAAGAGTCGGGTAGTAGGTTAGTCTTTTGCCCAGATTGGGGCGAGTTGCCCCTTCGCCTGGGAGGGACAGTGCAGGTCAATGGTGATGCTCCTTCGTCACGCCCGGCGTCCGGCAAGCCTGGCGATTCCAAGAGTGATAACCCGAAAAAGAAATCGCGCCCGTTCGCGGATCGGGTAACTACGACCTCCGGAATTCTCACCATCATTGCTACTCTGATTACTATAGGAGGTAGCGTCGCGCTCGCTATAAATCGTATTACTAATGGTCATTCGCAGGTTATAACGGTTGGTCAGGCAGAGAGTTCCCTCCTCGCCTCCTCAGACCTGGCGATCGTGGACCCGAACATCAAGTCCAGTAACATAGAGTTTCCAGGCTCTGGGGAAACTTGCACGACCATGAAGCCTTTGACGGTCAATCATTCGATCGAAACTCAAAAACTCTTTATAGATAAAAGCAGTAGCGCAACCGGCCTCTTTCTTCTAGAAGTGATCCAGGTTTATGCGTCTTCCAGTGACGCGCAAACTGCCTTCGGCGAGACTGCTAAAGTAATCACGTGCACTTTTCTAATGACAAAATATCCGCCTTCCAATATCTCTAGTGGGGTGTCGGACCTATGCGCGGAGACAAGCGCATGGGAGAAGACGGACCCATACAATATTGCCGATTTCTCAGAATACAAAGCAATAGTTCGCTGTGGACGCGTAATTGCAGCCATCACGTTCGCGACGCCAACAGGGTCATCTCTTGACAATGAAACTGATTTCCATCTATGTATGGAAATTGCTGTGCCGAAAATTCAGCAACTAACCTAGCGCAAACCATATCGCGCTGGAATGGATTTGCGAGCAGCCCCTGGACCCGGCGGGCCGCGTGGTCACGGCCCGCGGCTTGCTGGATGCTGTCGACTTCGGGGACGTTGTGCCAGGAGCTCTGCATGGTCCAGATCTCGTACCGCTGCGGCCCGAAGGTCTGCCGGGTGTACACGCCGACGCCCACGTCGATCAGCAGCGGGCGCCTGTCCAGGGCCACGATGAAGGAGCCAATGTCATTGTGGTTGTGGCGTTCCGCGTTGTGGCCGGCCTTGGCGGCCAGGAACAGCCGGCGATCGAGCCGTTGGCCCTGGCGAGCAGGTCCGCCGCCGGCCGTTCGCCGTGCAGCGCCCGGGCGCGCCGGACCACATCCTGGTCACCGATCCGGCGGCCGAAGCGGTACAGCAGGTGCGGGGTGGCGGCGGCGGGCTTCGGGGACCCGTCGGCGAAGTCGTTGGCGGATCGATCTGTGGTTGGCACTCGGGCTTCAAGCCATACGCCGACATGGCTTCCGAGCGAGTGAGCCCTTACGTGAACAACACCGCGGCGGCGTACGAGCTGGGAGGGCGGGTGCAGACGCTCCGTTCGTCATGGAGACGTTCCGCATAGGCGACCACGCATCGTGTCCGGCTACTGCTCAAACGCAGGCGGGCAGGTCGAGCCCGTAGTACTCTCGCCGCGGCCCAAGTCACGTTAACCGTGCCCCTTGTCCACGTGCCGCCGATGTCGCCGGTCTGCTCGCTTTGCCTGAGCCCGTTCGTCACGGGCCTGTTCCTGGTGCGCGCGAACCCAGGCGGGGTAGTCCGGGGCGTAGATGAAAGTCGGCGCCCCGCCAGCAGTTGTAAGCAGGACGTAGCCGGGAGTGGACTTAACCGTATCGAGGATAGCCTGGTCATTCGAGAATTCTGCGCCGTGGTTGCCGAGCATTGAGATAAGCGCGAAGTAATGCGCACGGATGGCTGCTACATAGCCGACGGCACCCTGTAGATACATGCAGCCTGAGGCGGTCGGCGGTGGCGAGCTCGCGCCACCGCAGGTCAGTCCCGGAGTCTGGCCGTGTGAGTCTCCACCCCGACCGGGAATAGGGTACTTGATATACGTGTCGTCGTTTAGCCGGAACCAGGGTATTGCTAGGTGGTCCAGGTAGACGGTCTGGTCGCTCGTCAGACCGCCGATCAGGTACTTGCCATCCGGGAGCTCGAGATACGGCTTCAGCGCAGCCGCACCGACCAGCTTTATCTTGTTGTCGCCCGCTTGGTATGTGCTGACGGCGGTCTTACTGTAATGTACGCCCGATAGCACAGCCGCAGCAATGCCCGCCACGGCAACGGCCCCCTTGACGAATCGGTTGCTATCACGGAGGAGGATCGCGATTGCCGCACCTGTACCCATACATGCGAACCAGGCAGCTAGGTCATCATGCTTATACATGGATTCGTCGGTATGGAGACGGATATTCCCGAGCGTAACGAGGCAGCCGGCGAACAGGAACAGCGCTGCATGCATAAATTCTCTCCGAGCGCGTTTCGCTACGGCCAGCACAACGCCAATTGCACTGCCTGCGACCGTCACCCCGATCCATGACCAGGATTCCGAGACGATCACCCTCGTAGACAGTGAGGTACCTACAAATACCGCCGATGTGCCCCCCGAACGGGCAAAAGTGGAGAACAAGACACCTTTCAAGTATGCGCCGCCGGCCAGGAAGAGAACCACTGCCAGGATGAGCGAGGTTGCCAGGCCCAGTGCTATTACGCGTTCACGTACTCGCCTCCATCCGAGGGTGCTTACCTGAAGGGCTGCCAGGGCGACGACGACCGGATCGAACAGCACAGTGACATATTTACTGGCATTAGCAAGAAACAATGCTAGAGGGATGGAAGACAGCCATGCGACCGGATGCTTTTCTGCGGCGCCGGTACGCACGGCGCAGTAAGCAGCGACGGTCATAAACATGGTGGACATAGCATCGTACGTACCCAGAGCGCCTATATCCTGAGTAAGTCCAACTCCGGCAAAGATGGCGGCAGCTACGACAGCAGGCAAGTACCCAAACAGCCGTCGGGCGCCTAGGAACAGCATGACCGTGGCGACCAGCATGAATATCAGGCTAAGCGTCCGCACAGCCATCAGGCCGCCAACGTGATCAGCCATGGCTGCAAGAACCGGAAAAATCACCGGCGCGCCTGAGAAGGAAGTCTCATAATAAGGGCTGCCGCCGCCGTGCCACAATTCGTAGATGAGTTGATGGCCAGCGTAAATGTACCGCCCTTCATCTCCTGAGGCGTATGCCCCAGTCGACAACCGGACGGTGAGGAACGCTTGTGCGGCGAGGATGATCAGCAGTGGGGCAGCCGCGAGCACTCTCTGACTGATGTCTGTGTACGGTCGCGTGCTGAGATCTCGGCGATGTCGCGTTCTCTGCAGTATGAGCGTATCGGTGGCCATTAGGCGGCCTCGAGTTCCGCAAAGCACGCCTTGATCGCAGTTGCACCAGGCGAGAATGCAAACGAATTAGCTGTCCGCGAGGTTGGCGGCGTGTCAAGCGACTGCCCGACGTTGATGCTCCAGAAATAAATCCCGCCGAGCTGGGCCACCCGTACGGCCTGGCATGCCGCAGCGAACCACGCGGACTGGACCTGCGGGTCAAGAGGTGCGTCTGACGGCTTCCACATCCACGGCCGGTATTGTGCGTCGGCGCGAGCCGCGATACCGA
>PLDT01000467.1:0-14620 GCA_003136255.1 Actinomycetota bacterium | reverse complement strand
ACGCCGAACGCCGCGTCGGTCAGCAGCAGGTCGAGCCCGCCCGCCGCGTCGACCGCGTCCTCCGCCCAGGCGCTTTCCTGCGTACCGGTCACCCGGCCTCCTCTGGCGGCGGTTTTACCTCGCGGCGCAGGATCTTACCGGTCGGGCCCTTGGGCAGCGCGTCCACCAGCCAGACGTGCCGCGGGTACTTGTACGCCGCCACCCGGTCCCGAACCCACGAACGCAGTTCCTCCGGCGTCGCGCTGGCACCCGGCTTGAGCGCCACCGCGGCGCCGACCTCCTCGCCCAACGCAGCATCGGGGATCCCGATCACCGCCACCTCGGCGACCGCCGGGTGCTCGTGCAGGACCTCCTCGATCTCCCGCGGGTACACGTTGTAACCGCCCCGGATGATCAGGTCCTTCTTGCGGTCCACGATGTAGTAGTAACCGTCGGCATCGACCCGGGCCATGTCCCCGGTGCGGAACCAGCCATCCGCGGTCATGACCTCGGCGGTCGCCTCGGGCTTGTTCCAGTAGCCCTTCATCACGTTGGGGCCGCGGATGGCGATCTCGCCGATCTCCCCGTCGGCCACGGTGTTCCAGCTGTCGTCGATCAGCCGCATCTGCACGCCCTCGATCGGAGTGCCGATCGAGCCCGCCTTGCGTTCGGAGTTCGGGTGGTTGAACGACGCCACCGGGGAGGTCTCCGACAGCCCGTAACCCTCCAAGATCACGCAGCCGAACTTCGCCTCGAAGCCGCGCAGGATCTCCACCGGCAGCGCGGCGCCGCCGGAGCCGCACAATCGCAGGGTCGCGGCCTGGGCCGGGTCCGCCTCCGGGAGGTGCAGCATCGCCGCGTACATCGTCGGTACGCCCTCGAAGATCGTCACCCGGTCGCGCTGGATGATGTCCAGCACCTTGGCCGGATCGAACCGCGGTATCAATGTCAGGGTCGCCGCCGAGGCGACCGACACGTTCAGCCCGCAGGTCAGCCCGAACACGTGGAACAGCGGCAGGCAGCCCATGATCACGTCGCCCGGACCGACCTCGAACAGGGTGCGCGCGGAAGTCTCCGCGTTGCCGACCATCCCGGCGTGGGTGAGCTCGGCGCCCTTGGGCCGCCCGGTGGTCCCCGAGGTGTAAAGGATGACCGCGTCGTCGTCCTCACCCCGGTCGGACACGGACGGCGCGGGGCTGATGTCGGCGAGCAGACCGCTCAGGTCCGGCGTCTCGGCGACGATCATCTGGGCGCCCGCGTCGGCGGCGCCCTTGGCCGCCTCCCCGGCCACCGCGTGCCACGCGACCACCACCTTGGCGCCGGAGTCACTCAGGTAGTAGCCGACCTCGCGGCTCTTGAGCAGCGGGTTCATCGGCACCACCACGGCGCCGGCGGCCAGCGCGCCGTAGAAGGCGATCGGGAACGCCGGGACGTTGGGCAGCATGAGCCCGACCCGGTCGCCGGGCTCGACGCCATTGGCGGTCAAAAACGCGCTCATCCGCCCGGCCGCCTCGCGCAGCTGCGCGTAGCTCAGCACCAGGTCGTCCATGCGGACCGCGGCGTGGCCGGGATACTCGGCCGCGGCCCGTTCCAGCAACGAACTCAAACTCGTCATGGCGTCCTCCCAGCGCGTGTCCCGCAGCCGTAACGGGCCTCCCGCCAGCATGCCTTAGCGCGAGATGCCACGCTAGCCCCGCCCGATATATGGCATCGCGGTCGCCATTATCGTCATGAACTGGACGTTCGCGTCCAGCGGCAGGGAGGCCATGTACAGCACGGCGTCGGCCACGTGCCGGGCGTCGAAGACCGGCTCGGCCGCGATCGACCCGTCGGCCTGCGGCACGCCGCGCGACATCGCCTGGGTCATCTCGGTGGCCGCGTTGCCGATGTCGATCTGCCCGCACGCGATGTCGAACGCCCGCCCGTCCAGCGACAGGGACTTGGTGAGCCCGGTGATCGCGTGCTTGGTGGCGGTGTAGCAGATGCTGCCGGGCCGCGGCGTGTGCGCCGAGATCGAGCCGTTGTTGATGATCCGGCCGCCCTGCGGGGTCTGGGCCTTCATCATCCGCACCGCGTGCTGCGCGCACAGGAAGGAACCGGTCAGGTTGGTGTCGACCACCGCCTGCCAGCCGGCCAGGTCGATCTCGTCCGGCTGCCCCGCCGGACCGAACACCCCCGCGTTATTCACCAGCAGGTCCAGCCGCCCCCAGCGGTCGCGGATCCGATGAAACAAAGCGGCCACCGACGGCGCCGAGGTCACGTCCGCCGGAACGGCCAGCACCGCGTCCGCCGCCCCGGTCCAGGCCCGCGCCGTCTGGTCCAGCGCGTCGGCCCGCCGCCCGGCCAGCGCGACCTGCCAGCCCCCGGTTAGCAAAGCCAGCGCGATACTCCGCCCCAGCCCGGACCCGGCCCCGGTGACCACCGCGACACCCACAGTGCACTCCTAACCTCAGGGAACAACGGTGACCGGCCACCGCCCGGCCTTGACCAGTCGCACCGCCAGCGACCCCACCAGCCGGTGCCCCGCCTTGGTGGACGCGCCGACCACCACCGCGTCCGCGCGGACCTCGTCCGCTATCCGCCGCAGCTCGTGGTACGGGTCCCCCGCCGCGGTGATGAACGTAACCGGCACGCCCCGGTCGGCGGTCCCTTCTTCGACCCGCCGCCGCAGGTTCGCCGCGGTCTCGTGGTACGCCCGCTCCTGCTCGGCGACGGCGCCCGCCCCCGCGCCGACCCCGGCGCCGTACAACGCCGACGTCTGCTCCACGTACACGCACACCAGGCGGGCGCCCTGCCGCCGGGCCAGCCCGACCGCGTACGCCCCGGCCCGCAGCGAGGTGACCGAATCGTCGATCCCCACCAGGATGACCTTGGGCCCGTCGGTACCCAGCTCGAAGGCACTGCCTTCCGCATCGGTCACAACAAAATTCTTTCATACCGAACGGCCCTGGTGCGTCCTCCCGGACAGACGCGAAGCCGGGGGGCCCGGACGGACCCCCCGGCTTCGGGCAGCTCACCCTAGGGCAGCGCGAGCATCCCGTCGGTGTTGCCGGCCGAGTCGGTGTAGAACCCGACCAGGTCGCCGGCGTTGTTCACGCCGTTGATGGTGGTCGTGCCCTTACCGTGCGGGTCGTCCACGGTGCGGAACCCGTAGCCGGGCCGCCAGGTGAAGCCGTGCGTGACCGCGCTGCTGCCGCTGCCGACGGTGTACGCCCCCACCACCTCATCGTGGTCGTTGACGCCGAACGCCTGGGTCATCGACGCCCCCGGCACGGCCAGCGTGACGAACCGGCCGCTGTGCAGCCGCAGGAACGCGTCGGTCAGCGAGGAGCTCTTGGCGTAGAACCCGGCCACGTCGCCGTCATTGTTGATCGCGGTAGCGGTCAGGCTCGGGCCAGCCTCGCCGACCGGGGCGCCCGGCACCAGGATCCGGGTGAACGCGTGAGTCAGGATGTTGTAGGTGTAGCCGCGGTTGTTGCCCTGCGCGTTGGTGTAGAAACCGACCGCCACGTCGTGGTCGTTGACGCCCAGCAGCTGGTCGACCTGCGGGCTGGCGTTGTTGCCGGTCGGGAAGTTCACGTTGTAGTAGCGGCCGTCAGCGGAGTAGAAGCCGAAGTTGTTGTTGGTCATGCTGGCGGTGTTCTGAGTGGACCAGAACCCGGCTGTGGTCAGCGACATGATGCGTCCGCCCGCTTCGTCACCGTAAACGCCCTATACCCAGAAATTTAGCTCAGCACGAGCAATTGCCACGAGAGGCATCCGTACCGGTTCGGCCGCGATCCGCCCGCAGCCCGGCCGCGATCCGGCACCAGCCCTCCCGCGATCCGGCACCAGCCCCGCTACGATCCGGCACCAGCCCCGCCACGATCCGGCGGCAGCCGCGCCACGAAACGGCCGGTACCCTGGCCGTCATGGACGAGAACCGTGCTCGTCGGGTGACCGACGCGCTGCGCGACCGCGGAATTGCGGCGCACCTGAGGAAGTCCGGTATCGACGCCTACTCGGTGCAGGTGCCCGCCGGACAGGGGCGTGAGGCCGTCTGGGGGGCCGAGGGCACGACCGGTCTGGAGGCCGAGGTCCTGCTGGACGGCGACCTGGTGGGCTTCGTGCCCCAGATCCCCGGGTCGGAGGACTTCGACGAGGCCCAGATCGTGGACGCTATCGCCCGAGCCGACTACGAGCAGCCCGTCGGCCGGGAACGCACCGAGGCCCCGCCGGACGCCCCGCCGCTAGCCCACGAGGGCGGCCTCTTCCGCCGCTTCCTCGACGGCTTCCGCTACGACTCGGAGGCGTAGCGCGAGTCACTGGATCCGCCGCCCGGTGCCCGGAACCCTTGCCGATCGCATGCTGGTGCTCGTGGTGCGTAACTCCACTCCCGTGACGCCGAGCCCATGAAGATCCGGGAGGATATGGGCTTGCGGGAGCGGTTTGTGCACCCGGGTGCACAAAACGCTCCCGGAAGCCCGAACGCTCCCGGCTAATTGATCGGGCGCTTCTACTGGTGAGGTGGCTGGGGCTGACGGGGCCAGCGAGGTGTTGGCACGCGGACCTGGAGCCGCATCTCGGCCACCCGGTGGCATCGTGGGGCGGACGGTGGCAGGCTATCGGGGTGCGGTTGGCGACGTGGAACGTGAACTCGGTCAAGGCGCGGCTGCCTCGGCTGCTCGAGTGGCTGGACGAGGCTAAGCCGGACATCGTGTGCCTGCAGGAGATCAAGACCACCACGGCCCTGTTCCCCGCGGCCGAGGTCGAGGAGCTGGGCTACGAGGTGGCGGCGCACGGCGAGGGCCGGTGGAACGGCGTGGCGCTACTGTCCAGCGTCGGCCTGGACGACGTCAGCCTGGGTTTTGCCGGCGAGCCCAGTTACGAGGGCGAGGAGGCCGAGCCGACCCTGCTCGACGAGCCGGGCCTGCGCAAGCCGGAAGCCCGTGCGGTGGCGGCCACCTGCGGCGGGATCCGGGTCTGGTCGCTGTACGCACCCAACGGGCGCACCCCGGAATCGGCGCACTACCAGTACAAGCTGGCCTGGTACGCCGCCCTGCGCGCCGTCCTGAAGGACGAGCTGAGCCAACTAGACCAGCTGGTCGCGGCAGGCGACTTCAACGTGGCGCCGACCGACGCCGACGTGTGGGATCCGGCGGTGTTCGTCGGGTCGACGCACGTCACCCCGCCGGAGCGGCAGGCGCTGGCCGACCTGCGCGCCCTCGGGCTGCGCGACATCGTGCCCAAGCCGATGAAGGGGCCGCACCCGTTCACCTACTGGGACTACCGGGCCGGGGCCTTTCCCAAGGACATGGGCATGCGCATCGACCTGGTCTACGCCAGCGAGGCCGTGGCCGACCGGGTGGCCGGCGCGTACGTGGACCGGGACGCGCGCAAGGGCCACGCCCCGTCCGACCACGCGCCGGTCGTGGTCGACCTGAACTGAGGCTAGAGCCAGGCTAGAGCCGCAGGATGCGCGCGGCGTTGTCGTGCAGCACGATGCGCGTCACGTCTTCGGACAGGCCGAGCTCGGCGAACTCGGCCAGGCCGCGCTCCGGGGTGAGGAAGGGGTAATCGCTGCCCCACAGGAACTGCCCGGCCAGCCGGCCGCGCAGCTCCCGGATGACCTCGGGCGGGATCCGGCGCGGCGACCAGCCGGAGATGTCGATGTAGACGTTGGTCTTGTGCAGCGCGATGGCGATCAGGTCCATGTGCCAGGGCCAGCCGAAGTGCGCCGCCACCACGGTCAGGTCCGGGTGCGCCGCGGCGACCGGGTCCAGCTTGAGCGGGTGCGCGTAGTCGATACGGATGCCCTGGCCGCCGGGCTGGCGCGCGCCGATCCCGCTGGTCCCGGTGTGGAACAGGGCCAGCAGGCCGTGCTCCTGGCAGGCCGCGAAGATCGGCCAGTATCGCGGATCGTCGGGCGCGAAGGCCTGCAGGGACGGGTGGAACTTGACCCCGCGCAGCCCCAGGGCCGCGATGGAAGCCACCTCAGCGACGGCCGAGTCCTTGTGCGGGTCGACCGACCCCAGCCCGGTGAACACGTCCGGGTAGTCGCGGCACGCGGCGGCCACGGTTTCGTTCGGCACCCGGGGCCGCCCGGTGGCCGTCTCGGCGTCCCAGGCGAGCAGGACAGCGCGAAGCTCCAGGCCGCGGTACCGCTCGGCGAGTTCGTCCAGCGACTGACGCTGGGCGGGCGAGCGGAAGTACGCCTCGGCCGCCTCCACGTAGCCCGCCATGCTGCCGTCCAGCCAGTCCGGGGTGGGCAGGTGGACATGGAAGTCGATCGCGCGCAACGGCATCGGCCTATCGTAGGCCCTGGCTCTCCAGGTAGCGGGCCGCGATCGTCTTGGGCACCACCATGCACCAGGCGTCGGTGAGCAGCTCGCGCAGTTCCTTGGTATCGAGGGCCGCGAGCCGGGCCCGGACCCACTGATACCGCTCGTCGCCGCGCAGCGGCATCATGAACTTGGCCGGCTCGCTGGCCACCAGCGCGGCGCGCTCTTCCTTGGGGAAGCCGAACCCGAGCCGCTCCTCGTCCCCCGAGACCGAGGCGTACACCAGCCGGCCCACCCGGAACTTGGTGTTGTCGCCGATCAGGTGCTCGGTGGTACGCGGCAGCGACAGCGCGATGCGCCGTACGTCATCGATGGTCGCCATCGCGGGTGCTAACAGTCCGAGGACGCGTTCCGCGTTGGCATGGAAGACGAGGTCCATGACGCTCTGATCGTAGCCCAGTTCGTCCCATTCCCGCAGGATGCGGTCATAAGGCAGGCTCGGGTGGTCGCTGCCGAACATGATCTTCTCGCGCAGCCGGCCCCGGATGTCGGTGCGCAGAGAGGCCGGGAAGTACTTGGGCGCCCAGCCGGACAGCTCCCAGAACACGTTGCCCTTGTGCAGCGCCACCGCGGTCATCTCGTCGGTCCAGGGCCAGCCGGGATGGGCCGCGATGATGGTCAGCGCCGGGAAGCGGGCGGCCAGGTTGTCGATGGCCAGCGGCCGGGCGTGCTCCAGCCGGGCCCCGAGCCCGCCGGGCAGCCCGGCGCCCATCCCGGTCGTCCCGACGTCGACCATGACCGGCACCCCCAGCCCGGCGATCGTCTCGAACAGCGGGCTCAGCGCCGGATCGTCCACCGCGAAGTGCCCCATGATCGGGTGNNCGGCCGCCGGACCCTTCAGCGGGTCCACCGCCCCCCAGGCCTGGATGAACGTGCCCGGATGCCGGTCGCGCAGCGCCGCCACGTAGTCGTTCCCGCACGGCGGCGCGCCGGTCAGCGACTCGATGTCGAACGCGACCAGGACCGCCTCCACCCCGGCCGCGGTCACGTTGGCCACCACTTGGTCCTCGGCCTGGCCCACCCACGCCTTGCCCCAGTACTCGCCGAGCGCCGCGGCGTACGGCCCCTGCGACGCGACCCACACGTCGGTCCCCGGGTAGCAGTGCAGATCGACACGCCTCATGAGCCAGCAAGCCTAGCGGCCAGGTCCTTCTTGGACACCTTGCCGAAACCGGACAGCGGCAGCGCGTCGAACACCTCGAGGCGCTCCGGCAGCTTGAACCGGGCGATGTCGAAGCCGGCCAAGAACTCCACCAGCGACTCCAGGGAAAGCGAAGAAACGGGCCGCAGCACCACGCAGGCGCACATCCGCTCACCGAGCACCGGATCCGGGTAGGGCACGCACGCCACGTTAAGCACCGCAGGATGGGCCAGAATGAGGTTCTCCACCTCCTCGGCGCTGATCTTCTCCCCGCCCCGGTTGATCAGGTCCTTGACCCGGCCCTCGACCACGTAGTTCCCGGACGGCAGCTTCCGCAGCAGGTCACCGGACCGGTAGAACCCGTCCGCAGTGAACGCCCGGGCGTTGTGCTCCGGCGACCGGAAATAGCCGCGCAGCGTGTACGGGCCGCGGACGATCAGCTCGCCCGGCGAGCCGTCCGGGACGACCTGCCCTTCGGAATCGACCAGGTAGACCTCGTCGGCGGGCGAGGCCGGCCGACCGCAGGTCTCCCTTCGCACGGCCGGGGGGTCGGACGACCGGACGAACATGATCAGCCCCTCGGCCATGCCGAAGTTCTCCTGGATGAAGCAGCCGGGCAGGGCGCGCTCGGCGCGCAGCCGGACCTCGGGCTGCAGGCGCTGCCCGCCGCTCTGGATGACCCGCAGCGAGGACAGGTCATATTCGGTGAGCGACGGATCGTCGATCCACCGGATCAGCAGCGCGGGCACCAGGTGGATGTGCGTGACCCGGTGCCGCTGGATGAGCTCGAACACGTCCCGCGGCCGGGTGCTGGTGCCGAGCACCACGGTCCCGCCGGACAGCAGGAAGCCCTGCAGGCCGGGGCAGCCGAGCGGCAGGTTGTGCTCGATCGGCAGCACGTCAAGCAGCACGTCGCCCGCGCCGATCTCGCAGACCGCTGCTGCGACACGCGAGTTGTACAGGTAGTCGTTGTGCGTGCGCGGGATCAGCTTGGGAATCCCGGTCGTGCCCCCGGACAGCAGGAACAGCGCCGGGTCGGCCGGGTCGATGCTGATCTGCTCCAGGGCCTCGCCGCCGGACCGCGGTTCGCGAGCAAGCAGGTCTTCCAGGCGCAGGAACCGGGGGTCGTTCGGCGGATCGTGAAGGCCCTGCACCAGGCAGAGCCGCAGGTCCGGGCGGTCGGTCATGACGTCGGCGGCCATGGCCAGGAAGTCGAAGCCGCGCGCGGCGGCCGGCCCGGCCAGGGCCGTGGCGCCCGAGATCTCGGCGAACTGGGTGATCTCCCGCTTGCGGTGCCCGGGCAAGGCAAGCACCGGAACGGCCCCTATCTGCTGCAACGCGAAGTACAGATAGACGAACACCGCGGTGTTCGGCAGCTGGACGATGACGCGGTCCAGCGGGCGCAGGCCCACGTCGAGCAGCGCCCGGGCCAGGCGCTCGGACCGCTCGCTTAGCTGCCGGTAGGTCACCGGGCCCGTCTCGTCCACCACCGCCACCCGGTCCGCGTAGGCGGCCAGCGCCGCGGTGAACCCGTCGAACAGCGGCCGGTCCTCCCAGTAGCCCAGCTCCCGGTAGCGGGCCGCGAATCCGGCCGGGAACGGCGTCACCCCGTCCAGCATGTCTTACCGAGTTACCCGGGGCACGGACACGCGGCCAGCTTAACGCTGGATTAATCTGCGCACCGGGACCAGGACTAGGCTGGAGACCGGCACTTCCGGTAAAGGGGGCTGTCGGTGGCGAGGGATGAGTCCTCGATTGGCTGCGTCGGCCGCCTCAGCGTGGCCACACGCGGCGACCGCGGGCCCGGTGAAGTGCTGATCAAGATCCGCGGCGGTTCCGAGGCCTTTCTGGCCTGGTCGGACAAGCCGCTTCCTAAAGGCTCGACCGTCCTGGTTATTGACTCACGCGGAGAGCGGGCGGTCGACGTCATCGAGTGGGAGGACGCCCTCGGCGAGAGTCCGCGCGTTCCCGACTAAGCTCTGCTCAGGAGATGAATGATGTTCGGTTACCGAGTTCCAGCGCCCGACGAGGCAATGCTGATTTCCGGCGGTAAGCACGGCATGAAGGGCTCGCCGTTCCGGGTCGTGATCGGCCACGGCGCCTTTGTCACGCCCATTACCCGCAAGGTCCGCTATCTCACGCTGTCCATGCAGGAGGCCGAGGTCGCCGAGCAATGCGTGACCAAGCAGGGCATTTCGCTGAACGTGCGCTCGGTGATCGCGTTCAAGGTCGGCAACGACGAGGAGTCCATCGTCAACGCCGGGCAGCGCTTCCTGTCCGACCAGGACCAGATGTCGATACTGACCGGGCGGATCTTCGCCGGTCACCTGCGCTCGATCATAGGCTCGATGACCGTCGAGGAAATCGTCACCGAACGACAGAAGCTGGCCAGCGAGGTGCTTGACGGGTCCAAGGCCGAGATGGCCACGATCGGGCTGATCGTGGACTCGCTGCAGATCCAGTCGATCGACGACATGGGCGCCGGCTACATCGCCGCCATGGCCGCGCCGAACAACGCCGCCATCCAGCGGCAGGCCAAGATCGCGCAGGCCCAGGCCGACCAGGCCTCGGCCGAGGCGCAGCAGGCCTCGGCCCGCAAGCAGGCCGAGTTCGCCAGGCAAACCTCCGTCGTCCAGGCCCAGTACAAGGGCGAGGTCGAACGGGCCCAGGCGGAGGCGGCCCAGGCCGGCCCGCTCGCGCAGGCCAACGCCCAGCTCGCGGTCATCAACGCCCAAGCTGAGCTGGCTCAGCAGCAGGCCCAGCTCCGCCAGCAGCAGCTGGTCTCCGAGGTGATCAAGCCCGCCGAGGCGGAGGCCGAGCGGGTCAGGATCTTGGCCAAGGCGGACGCCGAGCGGACCCGGATCCAGGCCGAGGCCGCCGCCTCGAACAACCGCGTCGCCCTGGATCAGCTGCTGATCAACCAGCTGCCGCTGATCGTCAAGGAGGCCGCGGCCGGGCTGGCCGGCGCGAACGTCAGCGTACTCAACGGGGCCGACGGCCTCAGCGAGATCGCCGCCGGCCTGGTCAGCCAGGGCCTGACCATCCTGGATTCGGTCCGCAAGGGCATGCCCGGCCAGAACGTCACCCCGCTCGACCGCCGCGTCATCGACAGCCAGCCCGAGCCACAGAGCTCGCCGTCCAGCTAGATATAGCGATTTGCTGACGCCGGGCCGGGTTGCCGGCCCGGCCCGGCGCCGGCGCGTTTAGGCTCACGATTGTGACCGCAACGTCGACGGCCGTCCCGGTCCGTACGGGGACAGTGCAGCGGGCGCGCCCGCTCAGCGGCCGCCGGACGGTGACCCTGGCCGCCGTGTACTACCTGCTCGCGGCGCTGGCGCTGACCCTGTGGCAGTGGCGGGACCCGGCCTCGCGGACGGTCGCGGGCAACCCCTACGACGCCGACCAGTTCGCCTGGTTCTTCCGCTACGACGCCACGGCGATTGCGCACTGGCACCTCCCGGCCCTGGTCACCACGGCCATGAACGCGCCGCAGGGCGTGAACGCCATGTGGAACACGTTCATGCTGCTGCCCGGCGTGGTGCTGGCCCCGGTGACGCTGGCGTGCGGGCCGCAGGTCAGCCTGACCCTGCTGTTGACCATGGGCTTCGCCGGGTCGGCCACGGCCATGTTCGCCGTGTTGCGGCGCTGGCAGGTGAGCGTGCCCGCCGCGGCGCTCGGCGCGGCCGTCTACGGGTTCTCCCCGGCCCTGGTGCACTCGGCCATCGGCCACTACGACCTGCAGTTCGCCGTGTTCCCGCCGCTGATCGTGGACGCGGTGCTGCGGCTGGCCACCGGGCGTTCCAGCGCCCGGCGCGGGGGTTTGCTCCTGGGCCTCCTGGTCACCGTGCAGCTGTTCATCAGCGAGGAGATCCTGTTCGACGCTGGGCTGGCCGCGTTCCTGCTGCTGATCGTCCTGGCCGCCAGCCGGCCCCGGGAGGTGCCGGGCCGGATCGCCGCGCTGGCCGGCGGCCTGGGCGTCGCGGCCTGCGTGCTGGCCGTGATCGCCGGCTACCCGCTGTGGGTCCAGTTCTTCGGCCCGCTGCACGAGCACGGCAGCCCGTTCACCACCGACTTCTACAAGACCGACCTGTCCGGGTTCGTCGTCCCGTCCTCGTTCATGCTCTTGCACACCAAGGCCAGCGCGGCCGAGGCGCTGCGGTACCAGGGCCAGCTGCCCGAGTACCTCGGCTACCTGGGCTGGCCGCTGATCGCGGTGCTCGCGGCGGGCACCATCCGGTTCTGGCGCCGGCTGCCGGTCCGGGCCTGCGCCGTGGCCTGCGTGGTGCTCGAGGTGTTCTCGCTCGGCGGCACCCTGCTGGCCTTCGGGCACGAGCACGCGTGGATCAAGCTCCCCTGGTACTGGCTGCAGAGCCTGCCCGTGCTCAGCGCGGCGCTCCCCGACCGGTTCGCCATCGTGGCCGACGGCGCGGCCGCCGCGCTGCTGGCCTGCTGCGCCGACGCCGCCGTCCCGGCCCTGGCCGCGTTCGCAACCCGCCACCTGTCCCGCCTGCCCCGCCTGCCCCGGCTGTCCGGGCTGTCCGGGCTGTCCCGGCTCGCGTCCGGGCGGCGGGCGGCCGCCGTGGTCATGGCCGGGGCGGTCCTGGCCGTCCTGCCGATCGTGCCCCGGCCGCTGCCTGCCGTGGCAGCGACCCCGGTACCGCCGGGCTGGTCAGCGGCGTTCGCCGCGCTGCGCCTGCCCGCCTCGGCCGCCGTGCTCACGGTGCCGGTCCCGATGTCGACCTTCACCGAGCCGCTACGCTGGCAGGCCGACACGGGCCAGCCGGGCGCCCTGGTCGGCGGGTACTTCATGGGCCCGGCCGGGAACGGGCAGGCTTACACCGACGGCAGCGGCCTGTCGCAGGCGGGCCGCTACCTGAACCTCCTGTGGGCCGATTCCGGGGCCGGGCTGCCCGCGTCGCTGACCGGCGGCGTGCCGGCCAGCGCGGATCCCGCGTCGTCCAGCTACGTGGGGATCGACAAGGTCAGCGACGCGAAGATGCGGGCCCAGATCGCCGCCTGGCACGTGACGGCCCTGGTCGCGGTGACGGTCCAGAACTCGGTCCTCGGCCGCTACCTGACCCGCCTGCTCGGACCGCCCTCCATCGTCACCGGCGACATCATGGCCTGGCGCACGTAGCACATCAGGTAGCACAACGCGCCGCAGGATACCAAGCCCGGCCCGCAGCGCAAGCCTGGACCCGGCCTTCAGAGGAAATGCTTAGGAACGGCTGAGATTCATAGCCACGGCAGAGGCCGGTCAGCACGTACTCAGACCCGCCCCGGGCAGGGTGAATCAAGCAAGCCGAAAACAAACCCTAAGGAGCTGACTATGACCTGGCTGCTGATGAACATCCCGCTGATGGTCCTGTTCGTCGCCCTGTGGGCGGGCATCCCCCTGTGGCTGGTGCTCAAGCGCCCGGACCGCAAGCCGACCGTGGCCGCGGCCCCTGGCGTCCGGTACCTGCCCGCCCGGGAGCACCAGGACGCTGAGCACCGCCGCGCCGCCTAGCATGCGGGCCCGGGCGGTGGCTGTGAGAGGCTGCCGGGATGCTGGCGTTGAGTGTCGCGTGCACGGCGGCCGCCGTCGTCTGGGCCTACCTGGTCATCGGGCACGGCGGGTACTGGCGGACCGGCCAGCGCCTCCCGCCGTCCCGCGCCGCGGCCAAGCCGTCCGGCGCTGCCGCCGAGCCGTACAGCGCCGCGGCCGACCCGGCCCGGTGGCCCGACGTGGTGGCGGTCATCCCGGCCCGCAATGAGGCCGCGATGCTGCCCGCCGTGCTGCCCACGCTGCTCGGCCAGGACTATCCCGGCGCGCTGACCGTCATCCTGGTCGACGACTGCAGCACGGACGGCACCGGCGAGGTCGCGGCCGCCCTCGGGCCGGAACCGGGCGGCCCGGACCGGGCCCTGCGGGTGGTGGCCGGCGCCCCGCTGCCCCCCGGCTGGGCCGGCAAGGTATGGGCCATGGCCCAAGGCCTGGCCGCGGCCGGCGACGCCGCAGCCGGCGACGACGGCGCCACGGGGTACGTCCTGTTCACCGACGCGGACATCGCCTGGCAGGCCGGCGCGCTGCGATCCCTGGTCGTCGCGGCCGAGGAAGACGACCGCGACCTGGTCTCGCAGATGGCCCTGCTGCGCACGGCGACCGGATGGGAGCGGGTCATCGTCCCGGCGTTCGTGTACTTCTTCGCCCAGCTGTACCCGTTCGCGCGCGTGAACTCGCCCCGGTCCCGCACCGCGGCCGCGGCCGGCGGCTGCATGCTGGTGCGCCGCGAGACCCTGGAGCGATCCGGCGGGCTGGCCCCGATCCGCGGCGCCCGCATCGACGACGTGGCCCTGGGCCAGGTCATCAAGGGCCAGCGCGGGCGCTGCTGGCTCGGGCTGACGACCGCGGTGCTCAGCGTGCGCCCCTACCCCAAGCTCGCCGACCTGTGGCAGATGGTGGCCCGGTCCGCGTACATCCAGCTCCGGTATTCGCCCTGGCTGCTGGCCGGGACGGTGGCCGGGCTGGCGTTCCTCTATGTGCTGCCGCCGGCCGGGGCCATCGCCGGGATCGCCGCGCTAGCGACNNGCGACCGGCGCGGCGAGCACCGCGGCCGCGCTGACGGCGGGCGCGGGCCTGGCCGGCTGGGCCCTGATATCGCTGACCTACCTGCCCATGCTCCGGCTGTACCGGCTCTCGCCGCTGCGCGCGCCCGGCCTGCCGCTGATCGCCCTGCTGTACCTCGCGATGACCGTCGACTCCGCGCGGCGGCACTACGCGGGACGCGGTGCGGAATGGAAGGGCCGGACGGACCGCGCCCGGTTACGCTTTCCTCCGATACCCGGCAAAACGGAATTAGAGCGACCCAGCCGCGAAAAGAACCCGTCGCGGCCATCCGGAAGCCTCGCCGGGCTTCTCGCCGCGGCGTAGACAAAAAACAATCTCTGTGCTGATGCGGCCGCCTATTGCGGAGATTTCGCCAGGGAGGCAGAATCACTCTGCACCGGCAGACGGTTTGGGGAGGGCGGAGCGTGGCTCCGGCCAAGCTGGGAGGGCGGGAAAAATGACGTGCACACAATGCGGTTACGACGTGGCCGCAGGGACCGAGGCATGCCCGCGTTGCGGTACGCGGGCGGCCGGAAATACCGGAAATACCGGAAATACCAGTCCGGTTACGGAAGCCCCGACCTGGGCCCC
>PLDT01000116.1:0-7806 GCA_003136255.1 Actinomycetota bacterium | reverse complement strand
GAGTGGTGGCACAAGGCCGACCGGGGTGAGCTCGACCCGTTCGTCCTGGTCGTCGAGGGATCCATCCCGAACGAGGCGATCAAGTCCGAGGGTTACTGGTGCGGCTTCGGCAACAACCCGGCGACCGGGCAGCCAATGACCACCAACGAGTGGCTCGACCGGCTCGCCCCAAAGGCTATCGCCATCCTGGCCGTGGGCACGTGCGCCACCTACGGCGGCATCCACGCCATGGCGGGCAACCCGACCGGCGCCATGGGCGTGCCGGACTACCTCGGCTGGGACTACAAGTCCAAGGCCGGCCTGCCGATCGTCTGCGTGCCGGGCTGCCCGATCCAGCCGGACAACTTGTCCGAGACGATCCTGTACCTGCTCTACCAGGTGGCGGGGCAGGCGCCGATGATCCCGCTGGACGAGGCGCTGCGGCCCAAGTGGCTGTTCGACGCGACCGTGCACCAGGGCTGCGACCGGGCCGGGTACTACGAGGAAGGCGAGTTCGCCACCGAGTACGGCTCGCCCACGTGCCTGGTCAAGCTGGGCTGCTGGGGCCCCGTGGTCAAGTGCAACGTGCCCAAGCGAGGCTGGATCAACGGCGTGGGCGGCTGCCCGAACGTGGGCGGCATCTGCATCGCCTGCACCATGCCCGGCTTCCCGGACAAGTTCATGCCGTTCATGGACAAGCCGCCGGGCGCGACGGTATCGACGACCGCCAGCGGCATGTACGGCACGGTCATCCGCAGCCTCCGGGGCTTCACCGCCAAGACGCTGGACAAGGAACCGAAGTGGCGCGTGAAGGGCTCCGAACTCCGTACCGGCTACCAGAAGACGTGGTGAACATACGATGACCTCACTTGAATACCCGCCGTCCACCGGCGCCGACGAGGCCGAACTCACCGAGATGACCTGGGATCCGATCACCCGGATCGTAGGCAGCCTGGGCATCTATACCAAGATCGACTTCAAGGCCAAGCGGGTCGCGGAGTGCCACAGCACCTCGTCGATCTTCCGCGGCTACAGCATCTTCATGAAGGGCAAGGACCCGCGGGACGCGCACTTCATCACCAGCCGGATCTGCGGGATCTGCGGTGACAACCACGCGACCTGCTCGGTCTACAACCAGAACATGGCCTACGGGGTCCGCCCGCCGCACCTGGGCGAGTGGATCATCAACCTGGGCGAGGCCGCGGAGTACATGTTCGACCACAACATCTTCCAGGAGAACCTGGTCGGGGTGGATTTCTGCGAGAAGATGGTGGCCGAGACCAACCCCGGCGTGCTGGAGATGGCCAACCACACGCAGGCGCCGCACGCGGGCGAGCACGGGTACCGCACCATCGGCGACATCATGCGCTCGCTGAACCCGCTGGAGGGCGAGTTCTACCGTGAGGCACTGCAGGTGTCGCGGTCGACGCGCGAGATGTTCTGCCTGATGGAAGGGCGCCACGTGCACCCGTCCACGCTGTACCCGGGCGGCGTCGGCACGGTCGCGACGGTGCAGCTGTTCACCGACTACCTGACCCGGCTGATGCGCTACGTGGAATTCATGAAGCGGGTCGTGCCGATGCACGATGACCTGTTCGACTTCTTCTACGAGGCGCTGCCCGGATACGAGGAAGTCGGCCGGCGGCGGGTGCTGCTCGGCTGCTGGGGCAGCCTCAACGACCCCGAGTACTGCGACTTCACCTACCGGAACATGGCCTCGTGGGGCCGGAAGATGTTCGTCTCGCCCGGCGTGGTGGTGGACGGGCAACTGGTCACCAACAGCCTGGTCGACATCAACCTGGGCATCAGGATCCTGCTCGGTCACTCGTATTACGAGGACTGGGAAGACAAGGAGATGTTCGTCACCCACGACGAGCTCGGCAACCCGGTCGACCGGCGCCACCCGTGGAACCAGCACACGATCCCGCGGCCCGCCAAGCGCGACTTCGACGACAAGTACAGCTGGACCATGTCGCCGCGCTGGTTCGACGGAAAGGACTACCTGCCGCTGGACACCGGCGGCGGTCCGATCGCCCGGCTGTGGGCCACCGCGCTGGGCGGCCTGGTCGACTTCGGTTACGTGCAGTCCACCGGGCACAGCGTGAAGATCAACCTGCCCCGGACCATGTCCCGGCCGGAAACCAGCTTCGAGTGGAAGATCCCGGTGGACAAGCAGGGCCAGCCGCTGTCCAACGCGATCGAGCGGGACCGGGCCCGGACCTACTTCCAGGCCTACGCGGCCGCGTGCGCGGTGTACTTCGTCGAGCAGGCGCTGGCCGAGATCCGGGCCGGACGGACCAAGACCTGGGAATCGTTCACCGTGCCCCAGGACGCGTTCAGCGTCGGCTTCACCGAGGCGGTGCGCGGCGTGCTGTCGCACCACATGGTGATCAGGGACGGGAAGATCGCGAACTACCACCCGTACCCGCCCACGCCGTGGAACGGCAGCGTCCGCGACACCTACGGGACGCCCGGGCCGTACGAGGACGCGGTGCAGAACACGCCGATCTTCGAGGAGAACCCGCCGGATAAGTTCAAGGGCATCGACATCATGCGCGCCGTGCGCAGCTTCGATCCGTGCCTGCCCTGCGGCGTGCACATGTACCTCGGCGGCGGCAAGGTGCTCAACACGGCGCATTCGCCCACGGGTGTGACCCTGGCCATGTAGGCCCGTAAGCACCAGCGGGACGCAGAGAGAGGGAGGGCTGATGTCCGCAGGCCACGACGCGCAAAAGGCGGGCGAGCGGGTCGAAGCGCTGCTCGCCGAGCTGGGGTCGCAGGCCGGGCCGCAGGTCGCGGCCGCCGCGGAAGAGCTCGTGAGCTGCCTGGTCGATCTGTACGGCGCCGGGCTGACCGAGATCGTCAAGATCATCGGTGCGGACGCGGAGGCCGGCCAGCGGCTGATGGGTCAGCTGGCCGGCGACCCGCTGGTGGAAAGCCTGCTGCTGCTGCATGACCTGCACCCGCTGCCGGTCGCGGACCGGGTCCAGCGCGCGATCGAGGCGGTCATGCCGCAACTCGGCGCGCACCCGGGCCAGGTGACCTTCGACGGCGTCGACGACCAGGGCGTCATCCAGCTGCGCCTGGAGCGCGGCGGCCACGGCTGCGGGTCCTCCTCCGAAGCGGTCCAGACGGCCATCGAGGAGGCGGTAGCCGTGGCGGCGCCGGAGGCGGCCGGCGTCGACATTGACGTGGTCACTCCGGAACCAGAGCTGCCGCTGCTGCAGATCACCCGGCGCCCGGCGGCGGTCCGGGGGGCCCGGTGACGGCCGAAGCCGGTCCCGTCGGGCTGCGGCGCTTCGTCAAGCAGCCGGCGGGCGCGCCCCCGGGCCCGCCGCCGGGCCTCCCGCCGTCGATCCAGGAGATCCTGGCCGCGCGGGCCGCGGCCCGCTCCGACCGCGACGCGGCGGCGGGCATCGAGCGGTGCGAGATGTGCCGCGAGGCGCTCGGCGAGCGGCACGGGCACGTCGTGGACCTGGAGAAACGATCGCTGGCCTGTACCTGCCGCGCGTGCTATCTGCTCTTCACCCACGAGGGGGCGGCAGGCGGCCAGTACCGGGCCGTGCCGGAGCACGTCTGCTACGACCCGGGCCGGCCGCTCACCGAGGCGGACTGGAACGAGTTGCAGATCCCGGTGGCTATGGCGTTCTTCTTCTGCAACTCGTCCCTAGGACGTGTGGTGGCCGGCTACCCGAGCCCGGCCGGCGTGACCGAGTGCGAGCTGGACCTGGCGGCCTGGGACCGGCTGGCCGCCGCCTACCCGCTGCTCGGGACGCTAGCCCCGGACGTGGAGGCCATCTTCGTCAACCGCGCGGAACCGGGCAGTGCTGCCCCCCCGGGATATGAGGTCTTCCTGATCCCGATCGACGAGTGCTACTCGCTGGTCGGTGAGCTGCGGATGAAATGGCAGGGGTTCGACGGCGGCGCCGAGGCCCGCGCGGCCCTGGCCACCTTCCTGGACAGCTTGCGGCGGCGCGCGGTGCCACTGGGGAGAGGGCACTGAGATGGCGGACCTCATCTTCGGCTGCACGGGCGCGACCGCGGAGCGGTACGCGGCGACGCCCACGCTCACGTTCGCGCTGACCATCACCGAACGTTCCGGCGTGCGGGTGCACGCCATCGCGCTGCGCTGCCAGATCCGCATCGAACCGCACCGCCGGCGGTACTCCGCGGCCGAGGCGCAGCGGCTGCACGACTTGTTCGGCGACCCGTCGCGGTGGGCCGAAACCGTCAAGCCAATCCAGCTCGCCACGGTGACCACGATGGTCCCCTCGTTCACCGCGGTGACCGAGACCAACGTGGAGGTGCCGGTCACCTACGACCTGGAGGTGACCTCGGCCCGTTACCTGCACGGGCTGGACGACGGCACGGTCCCGCTGCTCCTGTTGTTCAGCGGGACCGTCTTCGTGGCCAACGGCGACAGTTTCTCGGTCGAGCTCGTCCCGTGGAGCGCCGAGGCCTCCTACCGGATGCCGGTGAGCATCTGGCGGGAGCTGGTGGACGTCCACTTCCCCAACAGCGCGTGGCTGCGCTGCAGCCGCGAGACGCTGGACGAGCTGTCCGCGTTCAAGGCCAAGCGCGCCCTGCCTACCTGGGACTCCACCCTGACGGCCCTGCTGGCCGAGGCCCGCCAGGCCGAATCGGGCGTTCTGCCGACCGGATCGGGGGCCCAGGCTTTGGCGGGCGCGGACCCGGAGGACCCGGCGGAGACGAGGCAGCCATGAGCGACGCGGGCGCGAACCTCGACGCGGTGCGCCGCATCGCCGACGCCGTCCTCTACGAGGGCTACATCCTGTACCCATACCGGGCCTCGTCCCAGAAGAACCGCAGCCGCTGGCAGTTCGGCGTGGTGATGGCGCCCGAGTACGCCGCGGTCGACCCCTCGGAGAGCAGCGTCACCCAGTCCGAGTGGGTACTCGAGCACTCCGGGCAGCCCGCCGTCCAGGTCATCCTGCGGTTCCTGCAGGTGCAGCGGCGCAGCACCGAGGGCGCGGCGGGCTCCTGGGACGAGGCGGTGGAACGAGAGATCGAGTTCACCTTCGGCCCCGGCGAGCTGCTCGGCTCGGACCTGGCCAGGGAGTTCTCGGTCCCCGGCGGGGAAGACCGGGAACCCTCACCAGACGCGGGGATCGCGGTCCGGCGCCGGGAGCCCCTGGCCGGCCAGGTTTGCGTGCGCACCAGCCCGGTGCCGGGCCCGTGGCGGGCGGTCCGGCTCCAGGTCCGGGTGGAGAACCGGTCCGCGGCCGAGCCCGCGCCCGCGGTCAGGGACGACGCGCTGCCGACCGCGCTGGTCGCCGCGCACGTGATCGTGACCGTCACCGGCGGCGAGTTCATCTCGATGACCGATCCGCCCGAGTGGGCCAAGCCGGCCGTGGCGCAGTGCCAGAACCACGGCTGCTGGCCGGTCCTGGCCGACCCCGACGGCGGACGCCAGGTCATGCTGGCCTCGCCGATCATCCTGTACGACCACCCGGAACTGGCCCCGGAGAGCCCGGGTGAGCTGTACGACGGCACCGAGATCGACGAGATCCTCACCCTGCGCACGCTCGCGCTGTCGGACGAGGAAAAGCTCGAGGCCCGGGCCACCGACCCCCGGGCCGCCGCGCTGATCGACCGGGTCGAGTCGATGGACGCGCCGACCATGGAACGGCTGCACGGCACCATCCGCGGCCTGCGCTCTGGCGCCTCCGGCGCTCTGCACCCTGGCGCCTCCGGCGCGGAGCGCTCTGGCGCCTCCGGCGCGGGCGGCGGGGGGCTGGCCGACTACGATCCGGCGGTGCCCTGGTGGGATCCGGAGGCCGACGCGTCGGTGTCCCCGGATACCGACTCGGTGCTGATCGGCGGCCAGCAGGTGGCCCGCGGCAGCCTGGTCCGGCTGCGGCCGGGCGCGCGCCGCGCCGACGCGCAGGACATGTTCCTGGTCGGGCGGATCGCCGAGGTCCAGGCCGTGCTGCTCGACATCGAGGACCAGCCGTACCTGGCCGTGTCGCTGACCGATCACCCCGACCCGGACCTGAGCATCGCGCACGGGCGGTTCCTGTACTTCATGCCCGACGAGGTGGAGCCGTGCCAGGCGGAGGGTGCCCCATGACCGGACGGATCCTGGTGGCGGGCGTGGGCAACGTGTTCCTGCGCGACGACGCCTTCGGCGTCGAGGTCATCCGGCTGCTCGCCGAGCGCCCGCAGCCGCCTGGAGTGCTGATCCGCGACTACGGTATCCGCGGCGTCCACCTGGTCTACGAGCTGCTCGACGGGTACGACCTGTTCGTGCTGGTGGACGCGGCGCCGCGGGGTGAGGCACCGGGCACGGTGAGCGTGCTCGAGGTGGAACTGCCCAGCCCGGACGCCCAGCCGCTCATCGACGCGCACAGCCTGACCCCGGACGCGATCTTCGGGCTGCTGTCCTCACTGGGCGGCCGCCCGGGGCGGAGCCTGGTGGTGGCTTGCGAGCCCGCCGAGGTCGACGCGGGCATGGGCCTGTCCGATCCGGTCCTGGAGGCCCTGCCGCACGCGGTCCGGGCCGTGGAGGAGATCCTGGCCCAGGCGCTGGCGGCCGGCCCGGAACCAGACGCGCAGGGACCAGGCGTGCAAGAACCAGACGTGCAGGAAGCAGCGGACGAGCAGGGGTGCATGGCTGATTTAACCCATCCGGATAAACCGACTGAGGAAGGAGGTGCTCAGGATGCTGAGCAGGCTGATCAAGGCGATCGTCATCGCGGCGGTGCTGGCACTGGTGGTGGATTCGCTGCCTGACATCAAGCGGTACCTCGAAATTCGTGAGATGTAACCCGCGCACGCCAGGAAGGACGTGAGGGGCGTGGAAGTTGTACTCGGTTTCGCGGTCGGCTATTACATCGGCACCCGGCAGGGGCGCAAGGGCCTGCAGGAGGCGATCGACTCGGCTCAGGCGATCGCGGCCTCCCCGGAAACCCGGCGGATGCTGAGCGAGGCGATATCCATGTTCGAGACCGCGGCCGGCCCGGTCCTGGAGCGCGTGGGCGGCAAGTCCAACGGCGGCAGCCGGGCCGCGCTCTTCGGCAGCGTGGTGGACGAGCTCATCGAGCGGCGGTCCCGCCGCGCGGCGTGATCACCCACGGTCTGAGCAGCTGGGAGCGGTATGCACGAATTCGGCTTGTGCGAGGGCGTGGTGGACGCGGTGCGGCAGCGCGCCGGCGGTCGGCAGGTAACGGGAGTCCGGGTCCGGTTCGGAGTCCGGCACGCCGTCGACGAGGAGTCCCTGGTCCAGGCGTTCAGCATGCTGGCTGAGGGAACCGAGGCGGCCGGCGCCGCCGTCAAGCTCGTGACGGTGCCGGCCACCATCGACTGCCCGGACTGCGAGTACAGCGGCGAGACCACGGACCTGCTGGCCACCTGTCCGCGCTGCGCGAGTAACAACGCCAAGATCAGCGGCGGCGACGAGATGGTCCTGGAATCGATCACGTACGCGGCGCCAGCTCCGCGCCCCGTGTGACTGCGCCGTTCGTCCGGCGGGCATACCAGATGTCGTTACGGGGAACGGTGCTTACGTGAGGGCCGTTCGGACCATGACCACGCGGCGCGGGAGTGGCGCGGCGGGCAGGTGGCTGAGGCGGTCAGCGGGGATCGCCGCCGTGGCGGCACTGGCCCTGCTGGCCGCGGGCTGCACGGGCGGCGGGCACGGTACCAGCCAGGCCAGCGCCGCGGCTCATGCCGGGCCCGAAGCCAGCACTGGAGCCACCACCAGGGCCGCGGCGATGCCGCGGGTAACGATCACCCCGGCGAACGGCGCGGCGCAGGCCGACCCGTCCGCGGGCATCACGGTCACGGCCGCGGGCGGCACGCTGACCC
>PLDT01000092.1:16955-63163 GCA_003136255.1 Actinomycetota bacterium | reverse complement strand
GAGAAGTCCGGCCGACTGATCTGCCATCCGGGATGGGCTCGCGCTGAAGGTGGCGTCGTTATGCGGCCGGGCGTTCTGCGCCGGTGCGAAGGGATGCGGCGACTCGAAGTTCGAGGTTCCTGCGGACTCTGCGCGGACTGAGGGGGCGCGCCGTAACGCGCCCCTCAGCTCAGCAGCCCGTCTAGGCGTCAGCAGTCGTAGTAGAGCTCGAACTCGTGCGGGTGCGGGCGCAGCCGGAGCTGGTCGAGCTCGGCGGTCCGCTTGTAGTCCAGCCAGGTCGCGATGAGGTCGTCGGTGAACACGCCGCCCTCGGTGAGGAACGCGTGGTCCCCCTCCAGGTTGTCGAGCACCGCTTCGAGCGAACCGGGAACCTGCGCGATGGCGGCTGCCTCGTCCGGCGGCAGCTCGTACAGGTCCTTGTCGACCGGTTCCGCCGGCTCGATCTTGTTCTTGATCCCGTCCAAGCCCGCCATCAGCATCGCGGCGAACGCGAGGTACGGGTTGCAGGACGGGTCGGGCACGCGGAACTCGGCGCGCTTGGCCTTCGGGTTCGTGCCGGTGATCGGGATGCGAACGCAGGCCGAGCGGTTGCGCTGCGAGTAGACCAGGTTGACCGGGGCCTCGAAGCCGGGCACCAGCCGGTGGTAAGAGTTCGCCGTCGGGTTGGTAAAGGCCAGCAGGGAGGGCGCGTGCTTCAGCAGGCCGCCGATGTAGTAGCGGCCCAGGTCCGACAGGCCCGCGTAGCCGACCTCGTCGTAGAACAGCGGCGCGCCGTCCTTCCACAGGGACTGGTGGCAGTGCATCCCGTTGCCGTTGTCGCCGAACAGCGGCTTGGGCATGAAGGTGACGGTCCGGCCCGCGGCCAGGGCGGTGTTCTTGATCACGTACTTGTACGTCATCAGCTTGTCGGCCTGCGCCAGCAGCGGGCCGAACCGGATGTCGATCTCGGCCTGGCCGGCCGTGCCGACCTCGTGGTGCTGCATCTCGACCTCGATGCCGCATTTGATTAGGTTGGCCACCATCTCCGAGCGCAGGTCGGTGTAGTGGTCCATCGGCGGCACCGGGAAGTAGCCGCCCTTAAACCGGGGCTTGTTGGCGAGGTTACCGCCGTCCTCGTCCTTGCCGGTGTTCCATGCGCCTTCCACCGAGTCGATGTAGTAGTAGCCCTCGTTGGCCGAGGTCAAGAAGCGTACCGAGTCGAAGATGTAGAACTCGGCCTCCGGGCCGAAGAAGGCCGTGTCACCGATGCCGGTGCCGCGCAGGTAGTCCTGCGCCTTGCGGGCGATGTTGCGCGGGTCCCTGCTATAAGGCGCGCCGGTCAGCGGGTCGTGCACGAAGAAGGTGAGGTTCAGGGTCTTGTGCGTGCGGAACGGGTCGACGTACGCGGTGGCCGGGTCGGCCAGTAGCTGCATGTCGGACTCGTGGATCTGCTGGAACCCGCGGATCGACGAGCCGTCGAACATGAGGCCATCGGTGAAGATCCCCTCGCCGAACGACGAGGCGGGCACCGTGAAGTGCTGCATCGTCCCAGGGAGGTCGACGAATCTGACGTCGATGAAATCCACGTTCTCCTCCGCGATGAAGCGGAGGACTTCCTCGCCACTGCTGAACATCAACCCTCCATGGTTCAGGGCAAGCTCTTGGTTCTCCAAGGCACGCGATTGGGACGCTAGTGGCCAGCAATTTCCGCGCCGTGTCTGGTGTGTTTCACGGATGTTACGCCTAGCTGGCCTGGCTCAACGCAGCTATTATCGCGCTTCCTGGGGCCGTTACCCGGCGGAACGGGCTCGTGTCGCGGCCCGCTGCTCGCGTCCCGGGGCAGAACGGATACCGTGGTGAGGTGGCCAGAAAGCCCCCTAACCGCGCCGGCGGAAGCTCCGCCCGATCGGCTCGCCCCGCGCAGACGCGCACTGCGCAGACCAGCACCGCGCAGTTGACCGCCCCCGCCCCGGACGCGAACCAGGCCACCTCGAAGAAGACCAAGAGCAAGACCGAGGCCTACCCCGGCCAGCAGTTCGGCTTGCCCGAGCGGGGCCCGGGGTCGGTGGCCACCATGGCGCGCCGCGTCGTGGCATTGTTCATCGACTGGCTGCTCAGCATGCTGATCGCGTACTGGCTGACCAAATCGCAGTTCTGGACGATCGCCGTCTTCGCGGTCGAGGTCTACATCCTCACCGCGCTGGGCGGGATCACCGTAGGCAAGCGGCTGGTCGGCATCCGCGCGGTCCGTATCGGCGGCGGCCCGATCGGCTTCGGCTGGGCACTGGTACGGACGGCGATCCTGCTGACCGTGGTCCCACCGCTGCTGACCGACCGCGACCTGCGCGGCCTGCACGACCGTGCCGCCAACACGATCGTGGTGCGTATCTAGCCGGTCCACTCGGCCACCAGGTACAACCCCACGATCCAGCCGGTGTGGGTGATTCCACCCCTGACGCGGGCCGGACGGGCCGTGCCACCTTAAGTAGCTAACCTGTTCAAGGGCGTGCACACGGGGAGTGGTGAGCCATGGGCAAACAAGCCGGCACGATCGGCCCCCGGCGGTTGGCGGTGGCGGGCGCGGCGCTGGTGGTCGCGGCGGGCCTGATCGCCGGCTGCTCGGGCAGTAGCAGCAGTAGTAGCAGCAGCTCGAGCACGCTGACGTGCCCGTCCAAGCACGGCACGGCGGTCACCGGGACCGCCCCGGCCGGGACGGCCCAGCCCGCGGCGGGCTGGACGCAGCCGAACGCCGACCTGGCGAGCACCCGGGACGTGGCCAGCGCGATCACCAGCACGAACGTCTCGAACCTCGGGGTGGCGTGGACGGTGCCGCTGACGATATCCACGACCCATACCGATGGGGCCTACGCGACGACGCCCGTGATCGTGAACGGGGTGGTGTACGTCCAGGACCTAGAGTCCAACGTCATGGCGATCAGCCTGGCCACCGGCAGGGTCTTGTGGACGCACCAGTACAACACGCCCAACGGCGGCCCGGACGGCGTCAACGTGGTCGGCGGGGTCGTGTACGCGGCCACCGCCACGTCCGCGGTCGCTCTGGACGCCGCGACCGGAGCGCAGTTGTGGAGCCGGACGCTGACCGCCAACGACCACGAGGGCATCGCCATGGCCCCTGGCTACAACCACGGCACCGTGTACGTATCCACCGTGCCGGCCAACGTGACGACTCAGTACGGCCCCGGCGGCCAGGGGATCTTGTGGGCGCTGAACGCTAAGACCGGCGCGCCGGAATGGTCCTGGAACCAGGATCAGAACCTGTGGGGCAACCCGGGCGTCAACTCCGGCGCCGGACTGTGGTACACGCCGTCGTTCGACGCCCAGGGCAACATCTACCTGGGCATCGCCAACCCCGGCCCGATCTTCGGCACCAAGAGCTATCCGCTGGGGAGCAGCCGGCCCGGCCCGGACCTGTACACCGACTCGGTGGTGAAGCTGAGCCCAGCCGGGAAGCTGCTGTGGTACTACCAGCTCACCCCGCACGACCTGTACGACTGGGATCTGCAGAACCCGCCGGTGCTCAGCACCGCGAACGGGCGGCCGGTGGTAATCGACGGCGGCAAGGCCGGCATCCTCATCGAACTGGACGCGCAGACCGGCAAGCTGCTGTGGCAGCTCCCGGTCGGCGGGCACGACGGGCATGAGAACGACGGGCTGCTCACCGAGCACGCCACGCCCACCTCGCGCGGCCTCCTGCCCGCGCAGTACTGCCTCGAGCCGAGCCTTTATGGCGGCATCCTGACCCAGCTGGCTAGCAACGGCTCTACCACCTTCGCCGCCGTCAACGACCTCGCGCTTCCGGCCACCCCGGTCGACTACACCGGGACGGCGACCTCTGTCCTCGAGGCTATCGAGAACGCCACCGGCGAGATGGTCGCGGTCAACCAGGACACCGGCACCGTCGAGTGGGACACCCTGCTTCCGGCCTCGCTGTACGGCGCCGCGACGGTGACCAACGACGTCGTGTTCACGACCACGTTCAAAGGCGACCTGTACGCGCTCGACGCGACCACCGGCGCCATCTTGTTCAAGACGCCGATGTCCGCCGGGAGCAACGCCCCGGTTGCCGTCGACGGCGACTACGTCATCGCCGGGGCGGGCGCCGCGCTGTCCAGTACGCAGCGGGACATGATCATCGCTTACAAGCTCGGGGCGACCGGCAAGCTCCCTGACACCGTGAGCTCATAACCTGAGGTTAGCGAGCCTTCGGCCTCGGCATCTTGGGCTGCCTGATGTTCTTCGGGATCGGTCCCTTGGGTGCCTGCAGCGACGGCTGCAGGGCCTTCAGCCGGTGGTTGAGGTCGCTGACCGCGGCGGGCTTAAGCTTGCCCGGCAGCCGCATGACCTTGCGCTGCAGCTTGCCCAGGGGAATCTGGCCTTCCTCGTTCCCCACCTGGAACTCGAAGATGGGCACCTCGTAGGCCACCCGGGCGACCCGCTTCTTCTCTGCGGCCAGCAGGCTGGCCAGCCGCGCAGGGGAGCCCTCGCCGACCAGGATGACGCCCGGCTTGCCCACCGTCCGGTGCACCACGTCCATGTTCCGGTTGGCCGCGATAGCGGGCGTCACCGTCCAGTTACCACGCATGTTCTCCAGCACCGCGGCCGCCGCACCGGGCTGGCCCTCGATCGCCTTGTACTGTGCCGACTGCGCGAACCGGCCGAACAGGAGCACCGTGACCAGCAGCCCGAGCAGCACGCCCAGCGGGATGAACAGCGCCGCCGGGCCGACCAGCAACCCGACGATCACCAGCACGGCCAAGGTGCCGAGCCCGCTCCCGAAGACGATCGGCAGTGCCCTCGGGTTGGAGCGGTGCACCAGGCCGGCGACCATTCGTATCTGCTTCAGCCGCCCGGCGTTAGCCATATCCGCGGCGTTCTCCATCGCGGCGGCGGGATCAGCGGAGCCGGATTTTCTCGACATGCGTGCCATGCTCCGCAGCATACGGTTCCGGCGCCCCGGACAGAAACCGCCCCGCACCCGAACGCCAGCTAGCGGGCCGCCGGTTCGCTCACGGCCTAAACGGCTGCGTCCGCGCGCTGCTCGATGGCCTGTGCGTAGAGCCGCCCGGCCCGGTAGGAAGACCGCACCAGCGGACCGGACATGACCCCGGCGAACCCGAGCCCCAGAGCCTCCTCGCGCAGGTCGACGAACTCCTCGGGCTTCACCCACCGCTCCACCGGATGGTGCCGCGGCGTCGGCCGCAGATACTGGGTGATGGTCAGCAGGTCACAGCCGACCGCCCGCAGGTCCCGCATGGCCTCGGTGATCTCGTGCCGCTCCTCGCCCATGCCCAGGATCAGGTTGGACTTCGTCACCAGGCCTGCCGAACGAGCGGCCCGCAGCACGTCCAGCGACCGCGTGTACCGGAACCCGGGCCTGATCCGCCGGAAGATCCGCGGCACGGTCTCGATGTTGTGCGCGAGGACCTCCGGCGCGGCCGAGAAGACCTCCGCCAGCCGGTCCGGGAGCGCGTTGAAGTCGGGGATGAGCAGTTCGACGCCGCAGCCGGGGATGGCGGCGTGGATCTCGCGGCACGTCTGCGCGTACAGCCAGGCTCCGCCGTCGGACAGGTCGTCGCGCGCCACGCCGGTCACGGTCGCGTACTTCAGGCCCATCGCGGCGACCGACTCCGCCACCCGCCGCGGCTCGCCCTCGTCGAGCGGCTGCGGCTTGCCCGTGTCGATCTGGCAGAAGTCGCACCGCCGGGTGCACTGGTCACCGCCGATGAGGAAGGTGGCCTCGCGGTCCTCCCAGCATTCGAAGATGTTCGGGCAGCCCGCCTCCTCGCACACCGTGTGCAGGCCCTCGCTGTGGACGAGGTTCTTCAGCTGGGTGTACGACGGTCCCGTGCGCAGCCGGGTCTTGATCCACGGCGGCTTGCGCTCGATCGGGACCTCGGCGTTGCGGGCCTCAAGGCGCAGCATGCGCCGGCCCTCGGGTGCGAGTACCACCCCTTCAGGGTATGTTGCTGCCGGTCGAAGCTGATAAAGGGGAACGACATGATCTTGAGCACCATGAATGACCTGCCCGGATACGAGGTCACGGAAGTGATCGGCGAGGTGTTCGGCATCACCGTCCGGGCCAGGAACGTCGGGTCGCAGATCGGCGCCGGCTTCAAGTCACTGGTCGGCGGGGAGCTGCGCGGCATGACCAAGCTGCTGTCGGCCAGCCGGGTCGAAGCCCAGGACCGGCTGATCGAGGTGGGCACGGCCAAGGGAGCAGACGCCATCCTCGCGATGCGGTTCGATGTCAACGAGCTGGGGGGCATCGGCCAGGAGATCTGCGCCTACGGCACCGCCGTCAAGATCCGCCGCGCGGACGGCTTACAGTGAGCTGGTGGATGCCGCGCTACACCAGCTGAACGACCGCCTCGACCTGGCCACACAGCGCCTGCTCGATGACGCCCGCGTGCTGCCCGAGCCGGATCTCCGGGCCCCCTCGTTGCTGCCCGGGTGGAGCAGAGCGCACGTCCTGGCCCACCTGGCCCGCAACGCCGATGCCATGCGCAGCCTGCTGATCGGTGCCCGGGCCCAGCAGCAGCGGTCGGCCTATACCAGCGCACAGGTCCGCGATGACGACATCGAGACCAGCGCGGCACAGGCGTCTCGGGAGCTCATGACCGATCTCGCCGACTCCGCGATGGCGCTGCGCACCATGATCCGGCAACTGCCCGGTGAGGCTTGGTCGTTCCGCGTCCAGATGCTGGATTCCGAGCCGTTCCCGGCGTCCGAGCTGCTCACCCGTCGGCTGGTCGAGGTGGAGCTCCACCACTGCGATCTCGGGATCGGGTACGACGCGGCGAAATGGCCGGCCAGCTTTGCCCAGGCCGACCTGCCCGAGCCGTTCCGCTCGCAGCGCCAGGAACGGATGAGTTACCCGCCGCAGCTCTACCAGCCGCGGCCCGCCCGGTCGGCGGCCACGCCCGCTCCCGCTCAGCAGCGCGCGATGATCATGAGGTCGCTGGGCGGCGGGCCCGGCCCGACGGCGACCTAGCGCGAGGCCAGCAGAGCCTCGGCACCTCCGGTCAGGACGACGGGGTCATCCACGCGACGCCAGGTGCGGTAGCCGAGCGCCTCGGCCAGGTGCCGTTCCAGGACCGGCGTCGCCTCGGCGACCGTAATCGGGCGGCCCGCCTCGGCGGACAGCGTGGTCACCCCGGCGTCCCGGATGCCGCACGGGACGATGCGGTCGTACCACGACAGGTCGCAGTCGCAGTTCAACGCAAGCCCGTGCATGGTGACCCCCCGGGCCACCCGGGCGCCGATCGCCCCCACCTTGCGGTCGGGTTCACCCGCGACCCAGGCGCCGCTGCGCCCCGCCACCCGCACTGCCGTCACCCCGAACTCCGCGCAGGTCCGGATCATGGTCTCTTCCAGCGCTCGCACGTAGGCGACCACGTCCATCGGCTGGCGGAGCTTGAGGATCGGGTAGCCGGTCAGCTGTCCCGGCCCGTGCCAGGTGATCTTGCCGCCGCGATCCACGTCGATGACCGGCGCCCCGGGATCCCCGGACGGCCGGTCGGACGCGGCGGTGCGCTTGCCCGCCGTATACACGGGCGCGTGCTCGAGCAGCAGGCAGCTGTCCGGGACCTGGTCAGCCACCCGTCGCGCGTGGATGCGCCGCTGCAGATCCCAGCCGTCCATGTACTCAACCGGTGCGGGGCCGAGAACCAGGTAACCAAGCTCGCTCACTTTTCCCAGCTTACGCGCGGCCGCATCGGCTGAAGCCGGGCCGCCGAAGGGACACCCGGCCCAAATCACTCCCCAATAAGACCCCGGCGCACAATTAAGACGTGATCAACGAGGCCGAACTACGCCGGATGACACACGATGAGCGGCGCGAGCTGGCCCGCATCCTGGCCGCCATCGACCTGCCGCACCCGCTCCACGATCCGCGCCTGCAGCGGAGTAAGCGGCTTGGCCTGCTGGTCATGACGGCCTGCTGCATCGCGCTGGCGGGCTGGATAGCGATCCTCCTGCTGACCCTGCCCGAGCGTTTCACCTCCAGCGACTGGCAGGCCGTATGGGTGGGGCTGGACGTCGCCGAACTCCTCGGGTTCGCCGCCACCGCCTGGGCGGCCTGGCACCAGCGCCAGGTCGTCATCTTCTGCATGATCATCACCGGGACGCTGCTGGTGTGCGACGCCTGGTTCGACCTGACCCTAGACTACGGCTCGAGCGGTTTTACCGCGAGCATTCTCTCCGCGGTCCTGGCCGAGCTACCGCTCGCGTTCTTGTTGTTCGCCGGGGCCCGGCGGCTAGTCCGGGTCAGCGTCCAAACCATCATGCAGCTGTCCGGAGTCAGCGGGCCGGCGCCGTCGCTATGGCGGGTACCGCTGTTCGCCGACGGCCTGGAAGAGTGCCTCCCACCCCAGCTCAGGCAGCGGGCCGACGTCGTCTCAGCCGGCGACGGCTCCTCGTCTTAGCGGACCACAAGACTGCGCCGGAACGATTACCCGCAAAACTGTCACGCCCGCCGGGCCCGCTGCGTCGTAGAGGGCGACAACGGTACAGGGAGGAAAGAAATGCGAGTCTTCGTCGCGGGGGCGACCGGCGTGATCGGCCAGTTCTTGGTACCCGGCCTGATCTCCGCCGGCCACGAGGTTACCGCCAGCACCCGGTCGCCGGCCAAGGCCGGGCAAATCAGCCAGCAGGGCGCGGCGCCGGTTATCGTCGACGGGTTGGACCGTGAGGCGGTCCTCAAGGCGGTCACCGCCGCGCGGCCCGAGGTGATCGTGCACCAGATGACCTCGCTGACCAACCTGCGCAACTTCCGCCACTTCGACAAGGACTTTGCGGTCACCAACGAACTCCGCAGCAAAGGTACCGACTACCTGCTGGAAGCCGCCGCGCAGGCCGGCGCTCGCCGGTTCCTCGCGCAGAGCTTCGTCGGCTGGACCAACGGCTGGTCGGGTAGTCAGGTCAAGACCGAGCAAGATCCGCTCGACCCGCATCCGCTGGCGATTACAGCGAGCGGCTTGGCGGCCATCAGGCACCTCGAAAACGCCGTGCCCGCCGAGGTCCCGGAAGGCCTGGTGCTCCGCTACGGCGTCCTGTACGGCCACGGCGCCTCCGACGCCATGCTCGAGGCGGTGCGCAGGCGGCAGTTGCCCGTGATCGGCGGGGGTACAGGCATCTGGTCGTTCACCGAGGTCACCGACGCGGCGGCCGCCACCGTAGCCGCGGTCACGCGGGGCGCCCCCGGCATCTACAACGTCGTGGACGATGACCCGGCCCCGGTCGCCCAGTGGCTGCCCTACCTGGCCTCGTCGATCGGCGCGAAGCCGCCCATGCACGCCCCGGCCTGGCTCGGCCGTCTGCTGGGTGGCGAGATGACCGTCTCGATGATGACCCAGATGCGCGGGGCCAGCAACGAGAAGGCCAAGCGCGAGCTCGGCTGGACCCCGGTCTATCCGAGCTGGCGGGACGGATTCCCGGCGTGGGCGAAGACCTTCGAGACCGGGCATGCCGATGCCGCCTGAGGCCGCGCTGGACGGCCGCGACGGCCGCGAAGGCCAGGACGCGGCAGTCGCGGACTATCTGCAGTTCCGGTCGCTGATGTTCTCGATCGCCTACCGGATGACCGGGAGCGTCAGCGACGCCGAGGACATCGTCCAGGAGGCTTACCTGCGGCTGACCCGGGCGCTCCGGGACGGCGCCCGGGTCACCTCGCCCAAGGCCTACCTGGCCACGGTCACCACCCGGCTGGCCATCACTCACCTGCGGTCCGCCCGGGTCCGGCGCGAGGCCTACGTGGGCACCTGGCTGCCCGAGCCGCTCGTCGAAGGCGGGTTGGACCCCGTGGCCCCCGCGACCGCACCCGACCCCGCGGAGCGCGCCGAGATGTCCGATTCCCTGTCGATGGCCTTCCTCGTCCTGCTGGAAAGCCTGACGCCCACCGAACGCGCCGTGTTCCTGCTCCACGAGGTCTTCGGCTACGACTACGCCGAGATCGCCGAGATCACCGGCAAGTCCGAGCCGAACTGCCGTCAGATCTTCGCCCGCGCCCGGCACCACATCGACGAGGGCAAGCCCCGCTTCGAGGCCTCACGCGCGCAGCGCGATGAGGTGGCGAGCCGCTTCTTCGACGCGGTCAACGGCGGCGACCTCAACAGCCTGCTCGAGCTTCTCGCCCCCGATGTGGTCGTGATGGGCGACGGCGGCGGCAAGGCCCAGGCCCGGCGCGAGCCGCTGCACGGGTCCGAGGGTGTCGCCCGGTTCCTGCTCGGGCTGTTCCGCCGCGCGCACAAGGAGGGTGTCTACGTCCAGCCGGCCGTGGTCAACGGCCAGCCGGGGGCGGTAGCCTACGACGCCGAAGGCCGGGTGGTCAGCGTCTTCACGCTCGACATCGCCGACGGCGTGGTGCAGGCGGTTCGGTCCGTGGTCAACCCCGACAAGCTCCAGCACCTCGGACCGACCTCCGATCTGTACCTACGGCCGGACCGGGACTTACCCTGGCGGTCATGGCCACCGACTTCACCGAGGAGACCGCGGCCGACGCGGTCGTCGAGAGCTTCGCCGCCACCGCGGATCCGCGGCTGCGTGAGCTGCTGAGCAGCCTGGTCCGGCATCTGCACGCCTTCGTCAGGGACACCGAGCCCACGATCGCTGAGTGGGAGCGGGCCATCGACTTCCTCACCGCCACCGGCCAGAAGTGTGATTCCGAACGGCAGGAGTTCATCCTGCTCTCCGACGTGCTCGGCATCTCCATGCTGGTCGAGACGATCAACAACCGGACGACCACCGGCAACACCGAGTCGACCGTGCTCGGCCCGTTCCACATGGTGGCCTCCCCGCGCCGGGCGCTGGGTGACAGCATCGACCTGGTCGGGACCGGGCCGCAGTGCGTGCGCGAAGGCCGGGTCCTGTCCGCCGGCGGCGGGCCGCTGCCCGGTGCCGTGCTCGACGTCTGGCAGGCGAACGACCAGGGCTTTTACGATGTGCAGCAGCCAGACGCGCAGCCGCCGGGCAACGGCCGCGGCCTGTTCACCGCCGACGCGGACGGCGCCTGGTGGTTCCGCACCGTCGTGCCGACCTACTACCCGATCCCGACTGACGGCCCGGTCGGCACGCTGCTCGAGGCGACCAAGCGCCACCCGTACCGCCCGGCGCACATCCACTTCATCGCTACCGCCCCCGGGCATCGCGCGTTGACCACGCACATCTTCGTGGCCGGCAGCCCCTACATCGAATCCGACGCGGTGTTCGCGGTGAAGAAGAGCCTGATCACCGAGTTCACCTCCGTCGATGACCCGGACCAGGCCGCCCGCTACGGCCTCACCGGACCGTTCCAGCGGGCGACCTTCGACATCGTCCTACAGCCCGACCGCTGAAATGCTGACCGCTGGCTTGTTCTTGATTGATGCCGAACGGGCCATGGTGCGTGCCCCAGGATTGACGGCTTGCTTCCCGGGTAACCAGGGGACCTCACTAAACTGCGCCTAACCCACCCATAAGGGGCTGTCGCATGCTTCAGGCTCTGTTGCTGGCCGGGATCGTGGCGGCGCCGCTCGGCTCGGCGGCGCTGTTCGTGCCCGCCCGGCTCGTGGACCGGGGCGCCGGGACCTGGCCCGCGGTGCGGCGCCTGGTGCTGGCCGTGATCGGCTCGGTGGTGCTGGCCGCGGCGGTAGCCGGCGTCCTGCGGCTGATCGGGGCGACGGAACACAACCTGGTGGCCGGGGCCGCCGGCGTCCTGGTCGCCAGCCTGATCTGGCTGCCAGTGACCAGGCGATGGTCGGCGCGCGCCAACCTGTGCTGGTCCACGACCGTATTCCTGTTCGTGGTGTACCTGATCTACGCGATTGAGTGGACCTTCCACAGCAACCTCGGGCCGCTCAGCACCGTGGGTGGTGTCCTGCTCTGGTTGCTCGAGATCTTCGCCGCCGTGCTGAGCTGCGCGTACCTGTGGGAACTCTGCGACGCGCTGGGCACCGCGCACTGGCGCCGCCGCATCACGAGCAGGACCAGGCTGTCGGTCCCGGACGCCGAGCTGCCCATGGTCAGCCTGCACGTCCCGGCGCACAACGAGCCGCCGGACATGGTCATCGCGACGCTGCGCTCCCTGCTCCGCCTGGACTACCCGCGCTACGAGATCATCCTGATCGACGACAACACCGACGACGAGGAACTCTGGCGCCCGGTGGAAGCCTGGTGCGAGCGGCACCTGGTCAAGTTCGCCCACCTGACGGACTGGCCGGGGTACAAGTCCGGGGCGCTGAACTACGCCCTGCGCCAGATGACCTCGCCGGACGCCGAGGTCATCGGCATCGTCGACTCCGATTACCAGGTCGATCGCGGATGGCTGCGCCGTTGCGCGCCCGCGTTCGCCGACCCGTGGATCGGCTTCGTCCAGTCGCCGCAGGACTACCGGGACTGGACCCAGGCCCGCTACTACCGGCGGCTGTACTACTCCTACAAGTACTTCTTCGCTGTGTCCCAGCCGTCCCGCAACGAGCACGACGGGGCCATCTTCGCCGGCACCATGGGGCTGATCCGCCGGGTGGCGCTCGATGAGCTCGGCGGCTGGGACGAGTGGTGCATCACCGAAGACGCCGAGTTGTCACTGCGGCTGCTGCGGGCCGGCTGGCACGGCCAGCACGTCGACGAGACGTTCGGCCACGGCATCATGCCGCTGACGTTCGAGGCGCTCAAGGGCCAGCGCTACCGGTGGTGCTTCGGCGGCATCCAGATCCTGCGCATGCACTGGCGCTCGATGATCCCCGGCCGCCCGAACCGGGCGAACCACCTGACCGGCGCCCAGCGCTGGGCCTACCTGTCCGGCGCGCTGCAGTGGTACGGGGACCTGCTCAGCCTGGTGTTCCTGATCTTCTTGCTGGCCGGGGCGGCCAACCTGGCCACGGGCGGCGGCCAGCTCTTCCGCAAGCTGACCATCTTCCTGGTCGCGGCCGTCCCGGTGATGTTCCTGCTGGGCCTGGTCCGGGCGGTGGCCCTGCTGCGCCGCGGTACCGGCGCTACCTGGCGGGACGCTATCGGCGCGTTCTTCATCTGGCAGTCCACCTCGCTGGTGGTGGCCCGCGCGTCGGTGCTCGCGTTGTTCGCCAAGAAGGCCGCGTTCCTGCGCACCCCCAAGACCAGCGAGCGCACCAGGTGGTGGGAGGCGCTGCGGGGCAACTGGGCCGAGTCCATCCTCGCCGTGTTCGGCTTCGCGGGCATCGCGGGCGCCCTGACCAAGTACGACCAGCTGAGCGGGCCGCTGCTGGCGGCCCTGCTGCTGTTCCCCACCCTCGGCATGGCCGCGGCCCCGGTGAACAGCTGGGCCGCCCGCCGGGCCGCGTTGCCCGCCTCGCTGCGTGAACGGCGACGCACCGAGTACCGCCGGGACCGCCGTTCGTTCGCGGCCGGCGTGGCCACCGGGGGAGCGGTGGCCGTCGTCGGCGTCGCCATCGCCGCCGTCGCCCTGCTGTTCACCGGCCACCAGCAGGTCCAGACCCCGAACCTGGTCGGCCCCGCCCAGGGCAGCTCGGCCCCGGCCAGCGCGTCTAGCTCGCCCTCGAGCAGCCCGTCGACCTCTCCGTCCGCGACGACCTCGCCCAGCTCATCCCCGTCGACGTCGCCATCCCCGTCGTTGTCGCCGAGCCCGAGCCCGAGCGCCAGCGTGTCGAGCTCTGCGACCGCCTCGCCCACCCCCTCGGCATCGACGTCGAGCCCTTAACCCGGTCCTGTACGTCATGGGGACCCTAGAGGCCCAGATGGATGCGAAGCGCTTGGTCGAGTTCGGTGATGAGCGCCGCCGGCAATTGACCGACACGTGGTCCGATCCGCTCGACAGCTACCGAGCGTATCTGCTCGGCCTGGGCTTTGGAGTCTCGGGGCAGTCCGGTCTGGCCGGCTGGCAGCAGCACCTGGAATGCGTAAACGCGCGCGATGTTCGAGGTCACCGGGACGACGGTGATCACGCCCCGTCCGAGCCGGGTGGCCGTGGCGTTGGCCGCGTCATTGCTGACCACGACCGCGGGCCGGGTCTTGCTGGTTTCTGACCCGTGGGCCGGATCAGGGTTGACCGTGACGATCTCGCCGCGGCGCATGTCAGCTTCCCAGGCCGTCCGCGGCGACCGTTTCCCAGGCCATGGCCTCATCTGAGGAGGCCCAGGAATCCCATGCCTCCTCATACGCGTCTGCGAGCTGGGCGGCTCGCAGCAGCCCGACGGCCTTGTGCAGGACCGCGGACCGGGACGGCGCGCCCTGGGCCCGCGCATAAGAGTCGAGGAACTCGACATCATCCTCCGGCAGGCTAACACTAACCTTCATACCAACGATACTACCTTACGTACTACCAGGTAGGACGGCCGGGATGGGCTCGTCGGGCGTGCCCCACGACATGGAGGACGTCGAGGACGGGACGCGTGATTTCGCCGCCGGGTTCAGGTCGCGGTTGATCACCTTGGCGATCGCCTCGATGGTGTCGATCCCGTAGGTCATGGTCGGGTTGTCCTGGGTCAGCACCACGATGCTGTAACCGCCGCCGCGGCCGGTGAAGGCGCCGATGCTGTTGATGCGCCAGCCGTGCGGGTACAGCGGGAGCCAGCCGTTCTTAACGTGGACGGTCAGGCTGGTCGGCGCGCCCACCGGGACACCCCAGCGCTGCGCGGGGATGACCCGCGTCATCAGGTCGAGCACGTAATCGCGTGAGCTGGTATCGAGCACCGCATTCCGGTTGAGCAGCAACCGCAGCAGGAGCACCTCGTTGTAGGCGGTGATCTTGGTCAAACCCCAGTAGGGGCCCGGGCCCAGGTGGGTCTGCGTCATGTGCGCGAGGTCCAGGAAGTGCTGCAGGTCGTGCGGTCCCACGTCGACCCACAGGTCAGAAGCGGCATCATTGTCCGACTCGGTGATCATCTCCGCAGCCAGGGCGGCCTCGGTCGGGGTGAGGCGGCGGTGCTGCTCCTGGGCCTTGCGGAGCAGCGCGCTGAGGATGGTCACCTTCACCACGCTGGCCGAATCGAAGTGCGCCGAGCTGTTGAGCCAGCACTGCAGTCCCCGCCCGGGATCATCGACGCCCACCGCGACCGCGGAAACCCGGCCGCGCAGGGCCCGGTCGATATTGCGGTCCAGCGTGGCCGCGAGCGCGGAATGAGATGGCGACCGGCAGCTGACCGAAGGAGCGGCGGCACTGGCCGGCGAGGCCGGGAGGAGGACCGGAACCCAGCCGAGCAGGACCGTCGCGACCGCCGTGGCCAATCCGCGCCTGAGTTTCATCGGGCCGTGAGTTCTGCGGCCAGGGCCTCGGGCAGGCCGGGATAGCGGAACTGGTAACCCGCGGCGAGCAGGCGCTTGGGCATCACCCGGGTACTGCTCAGCAGCTCTACCGAGGCCTCGCCCAAGCCGAGGCGCAACATCGGGCCGGGAATCCGCAGCCAGGGCAGATCTCGGCGTCCGACCGCGGCGTCGAGAGCGCCGGTGAAGGCGGCATTGGTGACCGGCTCCGGAGCGGTGAGGTTGACCGGGCCGGTGATGTCCTCGCGGTCCAGCAGGAACCGGATCGCGGCGATCTCGTCGGACAGCGAGATCCAGCTCATCGCCTGCGTGCCCGCCGCGAACCGGGGGCACAAGCCCAGCCGGGCCAGGGGAAGCAACCGGGCCAGCAGCCCGCCGGCCGGGGTCAGGACCAGGCCGCTGCGCGGATGAACGACCCGGATGCCAGCCTCGGCGGCCGGGTCCGCGGCCGCTTCCCAGTCCCGGACTAGCCGGGCGAGGAAGCTCGTCCCGGCCGGGTCGGTCTCATCCACCTCACGGCCGCCGGTCTCGCCGTACCAGCCGATGGCCGAGGCTGCCACCAGCGTGGCGGGCGGCGAGCCGAGCCGAGCCAGGGCGCCGGCCAGCGCGCGGGTGCCGAGCACCCGGCTGGCCCGGATCTCCGCCTTGTAGCTGCTCGTCCAGCGGCGGCTGGCCACCCCGGCGCCGGCCAGGTGGACGCAGGCGCCGATACCCTCCAGCGCGCCGTGATCGGAGGCAAGTCCCGCGTCGGCTGCCCGCGGATCCCAGCGCACCTCGTCGTCGGACCTCGGTGCCCGCCGGACAAGCCTGATCACCTGATGGCCGTCCGACCGGAGGCTGGCCACCAGCGCGGTCCCGATCAGACCGGACGAGCCGGTTACGGCGACCTTCATCCAGGCTGGTTACAGCCCAAGTTCGGTTTCGAAGGCCCCTTCTTCCAGCCGGTTCTTGACCGTGGTCAGGAACCGGGCCGCGTCGGCGCCGTCGACCAGCCGGTGGTCGTAGGTCAGCGCGAGGTAGACCATCGAACGCACCGCCATCACCTCGCCGAGCGCGGGGTCCTCCACCACGACCGGGCGGCGCACCACGATGCCCGTGCCGAGGATGGCGACCTGCGGCTGATTGATGATGGGCGTGTCGAACAGGGCGCCGCGGCTGCCCGTGTTGGTCAGGGTGAACGTGCCGCCGGCCAGCTCGTCCGGGCCGACCTGCCCCGACCGGGTGCGCTGGGCCAGGTCACCGATCTTGCGGGCCAGCCCGCCGATGTTCAGGTCACCCGCGTTGTGGATCACGGGCACCATGAGGCCGCGCTCGGTATCGACCGCCACCCCGAGATGCTCGGTGTCGTGGTAGGTGACCTGGTCCCCGTTGATCACCGCGTTGAGCTTCGGGTGCACCTTCAGGGCCTCGACGGCGGCCAGCGCGAAGAACGGGAGGAAGGTCAGCTTGACGCCTTCCCGGGCCTCGAAGTCCGCCTTGGCCCGGTCGCGCAGCCGGGCGATGGCCGTCACGTCGGCCTCGACCACGGTGGTGAGCTGCGCCGACGTCCGCAGCGACTCGACCATCCGCTGCGCGATCATCTGACGGGGCCGGGACATCCGCTGCGTGGTACCGCGCAGCGAGGATGGCACCACCGCCGGGCGCCTGGCCGCCGGGGCGGCGGGCTGGCCGGCTGGGGCGGGCCCGTCGGCAGGCCGCTGGGCCTGCTGGGGTACCGCGGCCGCCTGCCCGTCCTGGGGTGCCTGCGCATCCTGGGGTGCTTGGGGTGCCTGGGACGCTTGGGCGGCTTGGGACGCTTGAGGGGCCTGCGAACCGCGCTGCGTCCGGGCGGCCTCCATGACATCGTGCTTGCGGATCCGCCCGCCGACGCCGGTTCCGGTGACGGTTTCCAGGTTCACCGCGTGCTCGGCGGCGAGCTTGCGGACCAGTGGAGTGACATAGGGCGCCTCGCCGGCCCCTGGCAGCGGTGTCGGTGCCGGGTACTCCTCGCCGGCGGACTGGGCCGGGGCGGCCGCTTCAGCCTGCGCGGCCGGCGGGGCTTCGGCCGCGGCGGGCGGGGACGCTGGCATCGACGGCAGCGTCGCGTACGGCGCGGACGGGGCCTGGCTGGGTGGTGTCGCGTAGGGCTGCGCCTGAGCCGCCGGGGTCGGCGCGGCGGGCTGGCCGTAGGACGGGGGCTGGCCGTAGGCGGGCGGCGGAGCGTAGGCGGGAGGCGGAGCGTAGCTGGGCGTGTTCCACCCGTCGGAGCTGGCCGTGGCCGGTTCCGGCTCGGCGGCCGGCGCGGACTCGGCGGCGTCCTGCGGCGGCGCGCTGGCCGTCTGCGGCGCCGAGGTGTCCTGCGCGGCGGGCGGGCTGGTCTGCGCTGGTGCGGAGTCGCTCGTCTCGCTGTCCTCGATGACGGCCAGCTGGGCGCCTACCGCGACCGTCTCGTCTTCGTCGACCGCGATGGAGCGCAGGATCCCGGACGCGGGGGAGGGGATCTCGGTGTCCACCTTGTCCGTCGACACCTCCAGCAGCGGCTCATCCACCTCTACGCGCTCGCCTTCCTTCTTCAGCCAGCGCGTGACGGTACCCTCGGTGACGCTCTCACCGAGCTGCGGCATGGATACCGAGACCGACATTTTGGGGACTCCTTGGGTGGGCAGCAAATTAGGCGTGGAAGTGCAGGGGTTTGCCGGCCAGCGCGAGGTGCGCTTCGCCGATAATCTCGGACTGGGTCGGGTGCGGGTGAATGAGCTGGGCGACATCGGAGGGCTCCGCGTCCCAGTTGTAGATCAGCTGGCCCTCGGCGATGAGCTCGCCGACCCTGCTGCCCACGAGGTGGATGCCGAGCACGCGTCCCGGCCCGGACCCGTCGGAACCGGCCTCGGCGATGACCTTCGCCGCGCCCTGGGTCTGCAGGATGACGCTCTTGCCGTTGGCGCCCAGCGGGTAGTTGACCTCGACGACCTCGATCCGGCGCTCCGCGACCTGAGCCGAGGTCAGGCCCACCGACGCGACCTCGGGTTCGCTGTAGGTGATCCGCGGCACGCCGTCGTAGTCGATCGGGTTGACGTCGAGCCCGCTGACCCGTTCGGCGACCATGATCCCCTCGGCGAAGCCGACGTGGGCCAGCTGCGGGGTGTTGATGAGGTCGCCGACCGCGGAAATCGAGGGAATGTTGGTGCGGCAGAGCGGATCCACCTTGACGTAACCCCGCTCGAGCGCCACGCCGACCTCGGTGTAGCCGAGGCCCTCGGACACCGGAGCACGGCCCACCGCCACGAGCAGCAGGTCCGCGTCGAGCGTCCGGCCGCCCTCCACGGTGACCGTGACGCCGGTATCGGTGTGCTTGACCGACTCGAAGCTAGTGTTGAGCTCGAAACGGATGCCGCGGCGCCGGAACGCCCGCTGCAGCACCTGCGCGCTGGTCTCGTCTTCCAGCGGCAGCAGCTGAGGCAGCAGCTCCACGATCGTCACTTCGGCGCCGAACGACCGCCATACGCTCGCGAACTCGACCCCGATCACGCCGCCGCCGAGGATGATCACCGAACCGGGCACCCGGTCCAGCTCCAGCGCGTCGTCGGAGGTGATCACGTGCGTGCCGTCGATCTCCAGCCCAGGCAGGCTGCGTGGTACCGATCCGGTGGCCAGGACCACATGCTCGGCTTCGTAGACGGTGTCGCCGACCCTGACCGAGTTCGGCGATTCGAGCCGGCCCGAGCCCTCGATGGTGTCGATCTTCCGAGCCGAGATGGTGGACTGCAAACCCCGCCACAGCCGGTCGACCACCGAGTTCTTGTACTTCTGCACGCCCGGTACGTCGATGCCCCCGAACGCGGTCTTGACGCCGAACTTCGCGCTCTCCTTGGCCTGGTCCGCGATCTCGGCCGCGTGCAGCAGAGCCTTGGTCGGGATGCAGCCGCGATGCAGGCAGGTCCCGCCGACCTTGTCTTTTTCGATCAGCGCCACGCGCTTACCGAGCTCGGCCGCGCGTAGCGCGCAGGCGTACCCGCCACTGCCGCCCCCGAGCACGACGATGTCGTAGCTGCCGATGCCCTCTGCCACCCCTCGAGCCTCCTTAATCGCCTTACTCAGTCCTCATCATTTCACTTGCTCGTTGCCGAGCCGTCCGGAATCAGGACAGCCTGCCGTCCGCCACGTCCAGCGCGACCTGCACCAGGGTCCTGACTGCCGCTCCGGTGCCGCCCTTGGGGGTGTACCCGTAAGCGCCGCCATCATTGAAGGCTGGCCCGGCGATGTCCAGATGAGCCCAGCGGACGCCGTCCGGCACGAACTCGCGCAGGAACAGCCCGGCGGTCAACATGCCGCCCGCGCGATCCGCGGCCACGTTGGCGATGTCCGCGACGCTCGAATCAAGTCCCTTGCGCAGGTCCTCGGGCAGCGGCATCGGCCACATCGCCTCGCCCGCCCGCTTGGCCGACTCGGCGACCTGCGCGGCCAGCGCCTCGTCGCTGGCCATCACCCCGGACATGCGGGTGCCCAGGGCCACCGTCGCCGCTCCGGTCAAGGTGGCCACGTCGATGAGCAGGGCGGGCGCGTCCGCGCCCGAGCGGGCCAGCGCGTCGGCCAGGACCAGCCGCCCCTCGGCGTCGGTGTTCAGTACCTCCACGGTCTTGCCGCCGTAGATGGTGATGACGTCGGAGGGCCGCTGGGCCCCGCCACCGGGCATGTTCTCGGCCAGCGGCAGGTAGCCGACCACGTTGACCACGGGGCCGAGCGCGGCGATGGCCTGGAACGCGCCCAGCACCGCCGCGGCGCCGCTCATGTCGGCCTTCATGGTCTCCATGGCCTTCGGCGGCTTCAGCGACAGGCCGCCGGAGTCGAACGTGATTCCCTTGCCCGCGAAGACCACGGTGCTGGTGGCCTCCGGGTGGGAGTACTCGAGCCGGACCAGCCGCGGCGGGTGCGCCGAGCCCATGCCCACCGCCAGGATGCCGCCGTATTCCTCCTTGGCCAGCTCGTTCTCGTCCAGGACCAGCACGCCCAGGCCGCTCGCGCTGGCCGTCTGCTGGGCGACCGCGGCCAGGTCCGCCGGCACCATGTCCGCGGGCGCCGTGTTGACCAGGTCGCGGACCAGCGTCATCGCCTCGGCCAGGATTCTGGCCCGGTCGGTGGCGAGGTCCCGGGCGGTGTGCACGATGACTTCGGAGTTACCGGGCGCGGCGCTGGTCGTCCGGTACCTGCGGAAGGAATAGGCGCCGAGCAGCGCGCCGAGCGCCACCGCCTCGGCCTCGTCCGGCTCGCCGGCCGGAAGGGCAACGGCGATCCGCCGGGACCGGCCCGACGTGAGGTCGCGGGTCGCGGCCCCGGCCGCGCGCCGCAGCCGTTCCAAGTAAGCGTGACGCTCGGCCGGGTCCTGGGCCGACGGGTCGGTGCCGGGGGCAGCACCCAGCCCTACGGCCACGATGACCGGGACCGCCAGGCGGCCGCCGGTGGGGATCTTGGTGAGCTCCTCCGGCTTGCCAGCCGCGCCGAGCGCGGTCAGGGCGGCCATGAGGTCGATGTCGTCGATATCCGGGGCCGGGACCGGGCCGTCCGCGCCCTGGAACACTCCGATAACAAGAGCGTCCGCATCGGTCGCCGTCGGCGTTGACTGGCTGGTAAGCAGAGTGACCGTCATCCTGCTGATCGTAGGGCATGTGCTAGGGTTCCGGCCCTCCCGGTGACCGTGACCCACTACCATCAGCAAGCAGCCGGCTGCGCGGCCGAGCGCAACGTAACTCGGGTTCGTCGGTAAGGTTGCACGTGCGCAGACCGTGATAAGCAGGAAAGAGGGGCGGAAAGGCGGGTTAGGCGTGGGCATGCCGCCTGCTACCGGGACAGCCGGTACCCGCATCGTCCCCGCGCGCCCGGCCCCGCCGATCTGGCGGTCGCGCCCCGGTCTGGTCATCACGGCGGCCGCCCTGCTCGGCCTTGGCCTGCGGGTCTTCCAGCTGACCCGGCCGGGTTACCTGCTCGGATTCACCCAGTACGACGACGGGGTGTACATCGGCAACGCGCTGCGCCTGGTCAACGGGGTGATCCCGTACCGGGACTTCGCGATGGTTCAGCCGCCCGGCTCCATGCTGCTGATGGTGCCGGCCGCGCTGGGCGGCAAGGTGTTCGGCAGCGCGTGGGCCCTGGCCGCGGCCCGGATTCTCACCGTGGGCGCGGACACCGCCAACGTGGTCCTGGTCGGCTTGCTCGTCCGGCACCGTGGCCCGCTGGCCGCAGGTGTGGCCAGCGGCGGCTACGCGATCTACCCGGCCGCGCTGAACGCCTCGCAATCCCTGTTCCTCGAGCCTTGGCTGAACCTGTTCTGCCTGCTGGGAGCTGTGCTCCTATTCGACGGTGACCACCTGGCGGGCCATCGGGGAGGACCCGGCGAGCACGGCTCCCGCCGCGCGTTCTGGGCCGGCGTGTGCTTCGGTTTCGGCGCCGCGGTCAAGATCTGGGCCGCCATCCCGGCTCTGCTGGCGTGGCTGTTGTGCCTGCTGCGACGCCTGCGGGCCAGGCGGAAATGGGGGAGTGGGCAGCCCCCCCGTGAGCGGGGGGTGGCGGGGGGTCATCGCCCCCGGCGAGCACTGCCCTTCGCGGGCGGGTTCGCCGTCGGGATCGCCGTCCCCTGCCTGCCCTTCCTGGCCCTGGCGCCGAACGGTTTCGGGCGGACCGTCTTCGTCTCCGAACTGGTCCAGGCGACGCATGGCCGGGTAGGGGCGAACCCCCGGCTGGCCGACATCACCGGGATCATCGGGCTGTCCAGCGTCGGCGTGAACCCGAAGATCTGGGCCGGGTCCACGGCGGCCGGAGTCTTGTTCCTGTTCGTGGTCGCGGCCTGGCTGCGGGCCTGGCGGGCCGGCTCCCGGGCCACCCCTCTGGACTGGTTCGCGCTGATCAGCACCTTCGTGGTAGTCGGGATGCTGTTCTCGCCGTCGGAGTGGTACGTGCACTACGCGGCCTTCGCCGGTCCCTTCCTGGTCAGCCTGATCGCCCTGGCCGCGGCCCGGTTCCTGACCGCTGGGCGGCCCCGCCCGGTCAAGCCCGGAAAGCGCGACAAGCCCGGGAAGCACCACAAACCCGACCAGCTCGTAAGGCCCGGAGAGCTCGCACAGCCCGAACTACCACGCAAAGCGCATGGCCGCGGCCGGGTGGCGGTCGGGGTGTTCGCGGCGCTCCTGGTCGCCGCCATGGGCGCGGCCGACGGCTACGCCGTGACCACGCTGTATCCGGCCCGGAACCTGTCCGCGGCGGGCGTGCTCATCCCGCCCGGGGCGTGCGTGCTGACCGACACGGCCGCGGCCACGGTCGTGATCGGCCGCTTCACCGCCCGCTCACCCGGCTGTCCCGCCATCGTTGACACCGTGGGCACCTTGATCGCCACCACGGACGGCAAGGACTTCGTGGCCGGTCCCGGGGTTCTGCGGGCCGACACGCAGGTCTGGCAGCAGGCGTTCGAGCATGCCCGGTACGTCTGGCTGATCGGCAACAACGGCTATACCGGCGCGCGGATCGCCTGGACTCCCGCGCTGCACGCCTACTTCGAAGCGCACTTCAGGCTCATCGGCCTGCCCAGTTCCTCCCTCGGCGCGGGCAACGTCCCGCGCGGCGGGCTGTACCTCCGACGGTGACCGTGCCCACGCCGTAGCGCGCAGTTATGAAATCTCCCTTACGCCGCATGTGTTCCGGCGGGCGCGCGGCGAATTCGGCCGTAGCCTAACCAGTCAGTGACGGGCGCCCCGAACTGAGTGGATGGTTGATGACGGTAACCGAATACGCGCGGCAGCGCCCGGCTCTCGGGCCACCCGAGACGCGCGGGGACCGGGTAGTGCTGGCGAACACGGCCCTGGTCAGCTGGGCAGCGCGGATGCCGTGGTGCTGGCCGGCGCTGCTGACCGTGGTTCTCGGCTTCTACCAGGTCGGCCGCCCCGAGCTGTGGCGGGACGAACTGGCCAGCTGGTCGTTCGGGACCCGGCCGCTGTCGAGCCTGATCGCGACCGCGCGCCACACCGGCGGTACCCAGCTCGCCTACTACCTGCTCCTGCACGTCTGGATCATGGCCTTCGGCGACTCCGTCGACGCCATGCGCAGCCTGTCGGTGCTCGCTATGGCGGCCGCCGCGGCGTGCGTGACGCTGGTCGGCCGCAGGCTCGCGGGCCCCCGGGCCGGTCTGCTCTCCGGGCTGGTGTTCGCGCTGGTGCCGAGCGTGTCCCGGTTCGCCCAGGAGGTCCGGTTCTACTCCCTCGAGGTGCTGGTGGCCATGGTCGCCACCCTGCTGCTGCTGCGCGCCCTGGACCAGCCGTCGGCGCGGCGCTGGCTGGCCTATGCCGGCTGCCTGGCGCTGCTCGGTTATGTCGACGTGGTGGCCCTGTCGGTGGTGGCGGGCCACGCCGCGGGGGTGGCGCTGCGCTGGCACCAGGACCGGGACAACCGCCAGCTCTGGTTCGGGGTCAGCGCGGCGGCGGGGCTCTTGGTTTGCCTGCCGTTGGCCGTGCTCGGCTCGGCCCAGGCGGCCGACCAGGTGAAATGGATTCCGCGACCCGGGATCGACCTGGCCGACTTCTCCTTCTTCGGCCGGAATCTGTTCTACTCGACCTCGGTCGCGGCCGCCCTCATCGTGCTGGCCGTCCTGGCCTGGGCCATCTCCTGGCAGAAAGCCGCGTTCATGACCGCGATCGCCGTGGTCCCGGTGGCCGCGGTGTGGCTAGCCTCGCAGGGCCCGTACTCCTACTTCTTTCCCCGCTACCTGCTGCTGACCGTGGGCGCCTGGGCCGTCCTGGCCGGGATCGCGCTGAGCAACCTCGACCTGAGGTTCGCCACGGTCGGGCTGGCCCTGATCGCCGTGCTCGGCGCGGGCGACCAGCAGGTGATCCGCGCGCCCGGGGCGCACAGCTGGTCGTCCTATCCCGTCGGCGACGGCGGCTCGTATCTGGGTTACGCGCAGGCGGCGCAGGTCGTCGCGCGGTCGGCGCGGGCCGGCGACGGCATCGTCTACCAGAGCCAGGCAGGAGAAGTCCGCTGGCTGATGATCGGCTACGGCCTTGAGTACTACCTGGCCCAGGACCTGCGGCCGGGCACCCCGCTGCCGCGCCAGCTGTTCATCGCCGAGACCAGCGTGCAGGCCGATCGCCTGTACCCCGTCCCGTGCCAGGAACCGGCCGGCTGCCGCGTGGGCGCGGAGCCTCGGATCTGGATCGTGGGCAGCGGCTACGACCGAAGCCCGTACGCAGCGGTGACCCGAGCCCAGGCGGCCCTGCTGCGGCCGCACTACCGGGTGGTCCGGGTCGCTCACGTGCCGAGCCTGACCGTGTTCCTGCTGGTGCGGACGTAAACGCGGGCCGGTCATCACTTGCTCTCCGCTTCCTCGGCGTACACCCGGGCGGCATAGGCCTCCAGCGACTGCTCGCACCCTTCCAGCGCCTTCTCCACCGCCTGCCGGCCATCCGCGTCGAAGGCATCCCGCTCCCGGATCTTGGCGAACCAGTTCCGCAGCTTGACCAGGTCGACCTCGTTCTCCTCAAGCTCGGCGTAGGTGAAGTGGTTTTCCGCGTACTCCTTCTTCACCTGCTGCAGGAAGTCCTCGCAGCGGTCGACGATCTCCTCGTACTCGTCGTTCCTGGCCGCCTGGAAGGCGTTGCGCACGTCGGCTTCCCCGGCCAGCACATCGCAGGACAGCAGGATGGCGGTGCCGGACATGTCGAGGATCTCCCGGCGGAGCTTGCGCAGGGCGCGTTCGGTGGCGGCGCTGGCGGGCAGCGCGGCGGCCGAGTTCTGCAGGTAGATGGCACCCAGGCTCTTGATGCGCCGCCACACCGTGGAGCGCAGCCGGGTTGGCTCGGGCGGGACGCGGTAGATCAGCACCAGCCAACCGGTGCTCTCCGACTTCTCGGCGCTCTTGTCGGTCACCCGACCATTGTGTCGTGGTCGGGCGGCAGGGTCCTACTCACGCGTCACCAGGTCGTGGTCGAAGGCAAACACCACCGCCGCGGCCCGGTCCCGCAGCTGCAGTTTGGTGAAGACGTGGTTGATGTGCGTCTTGACCGTTCCCTCGCCGACGAACAGCTCGGCCGCGATCTCGCCGTTGGTCTTGCCGCGGCCGACCAGGGCGAGCACCTCACGCTCGCGGCCGGTCAGGACGTCGAGGTCGGCCTGGTCGGCCGCGTTCGCGCCCGGCGCCGCGGACCGGTAGATGGCCAGCACCCGCGCGGTGACCGCCGGGTCGAGCCAGGCGCCGCCTTCGGCCACCGCGCGGACCGCTCGCTGCAGATCCTCGGCGGGTACCCCCTTGAGCACGAACCCGGCCGCGCCGGCCCGCAGCATGCCCGCCAGCACCTCCTCGTCGTCAAAGGTGGTCAGGGCCAGCACCGGCGGGCTGCCGTCCTGGCGGCGCAGTTCGCGGGTGGCCTGTACGCCGTCGACAAAAGGCATCCGCACGTCCATCAGGACCACGTCCGGGGCTAGGGCCGCCGCCGCGGCGGACACCCCCCGCCCGTCGGCGCACTCACCCACCACGTCGAAGCCGAACGACTCGCGCAAGATGCCCCGCAGTCCGGTTCGCACCAGCTCCTGGTCATCGACCAGCAGGACCCGGATCACGGCCCCGCCGTTCATGCCTGGGCCCGCAGCGAGGCGTCGAGTGGAAGCGTGGCCCGCACCAGCCAGCCCTGGCCGGCCGGGCCCGCCTCGCAGATCCCGCCGAGCGATTCGGCGCGCTCGCGCATGCTGACCACGCCCAGCCCGGCGCCCGGCTTGGCCACGCTGCCCGGCTCGGCCCGGCTGTCTGCGGTCAGCGTCACCCGTTCGGGGCCGACGGTCAGCCGGACCGCGGTCGGCGCGCCGGGCGCGTGCTTGACCGCGTTGGTCAGCGCCTCCTGTGCGATGCGGTACACGGCCAGGCCCGTGGTGGCGGGCAGGCCGCCGGCATCGCCTTCCACGGTGAGGGTGATGTCCGCGCCCGCCGACCGGAACTGCTCCACCAGCGCGGGAAGCGCTTCGACGCCCGGCAGCGGCGCGGTGGCCGCCTCGTTCAGGCCGGGGCTTTCTTCCCTGCGGAGCATCCCGACGGTCATCCGGACCTCGGCCAGGCACTCGCGGCCCAGCCGCTCCGCCTCGGCCAGAGCCCGCGCGGCGTCGGCCGGGTCGTGCTCTACGGCCAGCCGAGCGCTCTGGACGTGCAGCAAGGACACCACCAGGGTGTGCCCGATGACGTCGTGCAGCTCGCGGGCGATGCGGTTGCGCTCGGTGGTCCTGGCCTGCTCGGCCAGGCCGGCCTGGGCCGCCCGCAGCTGCGCGTTCAGGTCGATCTCGTGACGGATCAGAAGGGCGCACAGCACGGTCAGGGTGCTGCCCGCCAACCAGGCGCCCCAGCCGGGATCGGGCCTGACCCATAGCCACTCGGCCGCGAACAAGCTCATGATGGCGGCCCAGTAGATCAGCCCGACCCGCTGGCTGACCACGATCACGCACCAGCCGGCCAACAGGCACGCCGCGAGCCAGCCGATGTCGCTCGACAAGCCGTCGCCCTCGACCGCGATCCCGGCGGTGGCCACTGCCGCAGCCAGCAGCGGCAGCCGCCTGCCGTAGACCAGCGCCGCGGCCGCCGCGACCGTGACCACGGCGGCGACCGCCACCGCCGGGGCGTTCGGATTTCCCGGCAGTGCCCCGCCCGCGACGATCACGGCGAACCCGGCGACGGCGATCCACTTGATCCGGCCCGGCACGAGGTCTCCGGACGGAAGCCGGGCCGGATCGCCGCTCATGTCGCAGATCCTACGTGCGAGCCAGGGGGCGTCACAGAACCGCGCGCCGGGCGGCTACGGCGGTGAACGCGACGCTCAGCAGGACCAGACCCACCAGCGACCCGGTGGCCGGGCCCAGGCCCAGCCAGGGCCCGCGGACCGCATTGGTGAGCAGCGTGAGCGGCAGCGGCCCCGCGATGTGCCGGACCACCGAGCCCATCACGTGCGGCGGCGGTCCGCCCGCGCCGAGCAGGAAGGACGGGAAGAACAGCAGCAGCCCGACCGCCTGAGCCGACCGGGCAGAAGGCAGCAGCGTGCCGAGCAGCACGCCCAGGCTCACGAAGCCCACCGCGCCGAACGCCAGGGCCACCGCGACCCGCCATCCGTCGTGCAGCGCGGGCAGGCCGTAGACCGGCGCGGCCACCGCCAGCAGCAGCGTGCACGCCACCACGGTGGTGATCAGCCCGACCACGAGCTGCGCGACAGCGAACGACCAGCGGCCGAAGCCCGCGGCCGCGAACCGGCGCAGCACCCCGCGCTCCCGGTAGGAGGCCAGGTGCACCGGCAGCATGACCAGCCCCACCGCGGCGATGACCACGGTCAGGTAGGACGCCACGTACCAGTGCGCCGGGTTGGTGTTGTCGAAGCCGGGGGTCGGCTTGGTGCCGAACGCCCCGCCGATGATCAGCATGGTCACGATCGGGAACGCGAACACGAACGTCAGCACGAGCGGATNNGCGTCCTCCAGCGTCGGCACGTGCACGCTGAGGTCGGCAGGCACCGGACCCCAGCCCACCAGGACCGCCCCGACGTGCGCGATGACGGGCCGGGCGCCGCGCACGGTGACCCGCGCCCCGGCCCGCTCCACCTCGCGCACGCCGTCGAGCCGGCGGACCTGGTCCAGTAGTAGCGCCGGAGCATCCGGCAGGCTAAAACGGATCGTCGCCGTCCCGGCGTGCCGATCCACCAGGTCCGCCGGCGCCCCCGCGTCGAGTACGCGCCCCTCGCGCATCGCGACGACCCGGCCGCACAGCACCTCGGCCTCGTCTATCTCGTGGGTCACGAGCAGCACCGTGGTGCCCTCGTCGTGTAGCTGGCGCACTGCGGCCCACACGTTCCGCCGCGCCGCCGGGTCCAGACCCTGGGTCAGCTCATCCAAGATGACCAGCCGCGGCCGGTTCAGCAGCGCCAGGACCAGGAACAGCCGCTGCCGCTCCCCGCCGCTGAGCGAGGCGAACGCCGACCGCCGCCGCTGCGCCAGCCCGAACCGCTCCAGCAGGTCGCCGCCGTCGCGGGCTCGCGCGGTGCTGAACAACCCGACCGCCTCGGCCACCCGCAGCCGGTCCGGCAGTGCCGAATCCTGCAGCTGACTACCGATCAGCGGCCGCAGCTCCTCGGCCTGCGTGACCGGGTCGTAGCCAAGCACGCGCAGGGTCCCGGCGTCCGGCTTGCGCAGTCCCTGGATGCATTCGACGGTCGTGGTCTTCCCGGCGCCGTTGGCTCCGATCAGCCCCACGATTTCTCCGGCGGGGACGTCGAGGTCCAGACCGTCCACCACCACCCGGTTCCCGTACGCCTTGCGCAGCCCTCGCACGGTTACTACCTGCGTTTTATCCATACCTCGAGGGTGCCAATTCGGCCCCGCCCGCGCGTCAGCCCCCGGCTAGACCTTGTCCTCTATCCCAGGGTGGAGAAGCCGACCCGCGCTACGAGGCGTCCTCGTCGAGGTACCGGGTCAGGAGCGCAGTCTCGGTGACGCCCGGGCCCGCGGATCCGGAGACGCGGTACGCGACCGAGGTCGGCCGGTCGGTGATCAGCTCGGTCAGCGTGTCGTCGGTGAAGTGGGCGGCCGCCCCGTCGTCGCAGGCGATCCCGCCGGGCAGCGTGCCGTCCGCGATCAGCCCGTGGTACAGCGGCCGCCGGCCCGGTTCGGAGTGGTAGTGCGGGCAGTAGCTGCCGGGCAGGAACCCGAGCCCGTCGGTAAAGGCCCGCAGCTCCCGCCCGAACGAGTCCGTGGTGCCGCCCTCGAACCAGCAGATCCCGCCGGCGCTCGACCCGGCCAGCACGATGCCCGCCTGCCAGGCCTTGCGCAGGATCACGTCGAGTCCGTGCACCCGCCACACGGCCAGCATGTTGGCCACGCTGCCGCCGCCGACGAAGATCAGGTCCTGCGACAGCAGCAGGTCTTCGGGGTCGCGGACGTTCGGCATCGGGAACAGGGCCAGGTGGCTGACCCGGATCGGGCTCCCGGCCAGGCGGTCATACATGGCCAGCGTCCACCGCGCGTCGTCGCCGGCCGCCGTGTTCAGCACGCACAGCCGGGGCTCACGCTGCCCGGTCAGCCGCAGCGCGTTGGCCAGGTGCACGGGCACCTGGCCCTCCGGCGCGAGCATGCCGCCGCCGATCGCGATGATGTGCCGCTGCCCGTCCGCTGCCATGCCTGGCACGCTAGCCCGGCTACAGCCCGCAAGCAAACCAGCGAAGGCTCGGCCCATTGAACACCGCAAGTGACCATTCGGCCGCGCTCTGAAGTATTGGACCGAACGGAGCGTGGTTCCTGCCCCGGGAGCGGTGCGTGCCTCCCAGGGCCGGACGCATAGATCAGATCTCGTACTGCAGGATTACGCCCACCACGTCGGTCCCGGGGTCGGCCGAGCCGTGGGTGTCGCCGCCGGCCAGCACGTCGCTGGTGCCGGGGATGAGCGCCACCGTGTCGACCGTGATCTTGCTCGGGCCACCCGGCAGTACGGCCTGGGTCAGGTGCCCGTCCGAGTAGTGCAGCAGGTACGACTTCTGGCCGCCGAACCCCGGCATCGGCAGCCACAGCCCGCCGTGGCCGTCGGGGCTGAACTGCTGGAGCGTGCCGAACCCGAAGTTGCCCCCGGCCACCTTGGACCACACCGAGCCGTTCCAGTGCAGGATGACCAGCGGACCGCCCTCGTCCTGCAGCTGGCCGTTCGCGATGGCGTAGACGCTGTGCCTGGACTGTTCGTAGATGCCGCTCAGGACCGGGTCGTTCAGTTCCTGCTTGGCTGGCAGCAGGGACGCCAGCGAGGTGCGGGACCAGGTGGACCCGTTCCAGTGGGCCACATCGGCCCCGTCGAAGGCCCAGATGTCACTGCCCGACCGGCCGCTGCCGCCCTCCAGGCCGTGGCCGGACGCGACCTGGGTCCAGGCGCGGCCGTTGTAATGCCAGGCGCCCAGATCGGCGCCGGGAACATCGGGCTGGCCGAACACCCAGACGTCCGCGGAGCTGAGCACGACGACGCTGCCGATCGCGCGGGAGAAGGATCGCATCACCGTCCAGTGCTGGCCGTTCCAGCGCAGCGCCCGGGATTTGCCGAACTCGTCGGTGACCGCCCAGACATTGGTGGCCGAACTCGCGCCGGCCGCGACGACCATCTCGTTGCTCAGGCTCGGGAAGGGGACCTGCGTCCAGCTCGATCCGTTCCGCTCCCAGGCGGTGGCCTTGGTGAAGCCGTCGAACGCCCACCCGCCGCGCTGGCCGGCCGCGGTGACCGCGGTGAAGACGCCGTTGGGCCCGCTCGAAACCCGCTTGACGGTGTGCCAGGCCGGGGCCGAGATCGGCGCCGCCCATGCGGCCTGCGCGCAGCCGGCCACCGCGACGACCGCAGCCGCGAACAATGCAGCGCGGCGAACCTTGATACTCATCTGCTTCCAACCCTCCAAGAAACCGTTAGGACAGCTGATCTCCACCCGTAAGACTGCTGAGGCGCGAATCTGACCAGCAGTCCCTCGTCACAGCTTGGTAACTATCGGATCAGCGTGTCTATCCTGCGATCGGCCGGCGGCATGCATCTGGAGTGCGCACCTCGATGCCGTAGCCCGCTGCGCGCAGGTCGCACCAGGGTCGTTCGGAAAAATAAAGAAACCCCGTTGAACCTGCCGCCCATTAACGCCCGTGATCCGAAGTATGGGCGAGGGCGATTGGAGGTGGCCGATGGCGGGCGGATTCTCGATGGACCGGGGCATGGCGCTTCGGGGCAGGCCCGGGCGGGGTTGCAGGCTGGGCACGTCACGGTTCGGCGGACGCCCGGTGAAGCCAGCGGCCGCCAGCCGCTGGTGCCGGTCGCAGATCGGTCCGCGCCGCGGCCGGGGAACGCTGCCGAGGTGCACTGCGGCCCCCCGGACCGCCTGACCAGGCCGGTCTGCCGGTGAACGACCGGTTCTCCGATCTGACGAACGAGGCCGAGCCGCTGGCCGACCGGGCGGCCGACGCATCCCGGAGTGCGTTCGTGCCGCGGCCAAGGGCCACCGACGCCGTACGAGCGCCGCAGCAGCGTCCGGATGCCGTCTCGCTCCTGGACCGGGCTCGCTGGTCCTGGGACGCCGCCGGAGGTCCAGCCCTGGCGGCGCGGTCCCCCGCGGACATCGCGCAGGCGGCGGACCCGGTCGACGTGGCCACCGGGGACGTGCTGCTGTTCCAGGACGACGTGTCGCTTCCCGGGGTCCTGCCGCTGGTCATCGGCCGCGCCTACCGGTCCTCATGGCGGGCGGGCCGGTGGTTCGGGCCATCGTGGGCGTCCGGCGGGCACGACAGCAGCACGGGCCCCAGCGGTCACAGGGTAACCACGACCTCGACGGCCAGCCGCCGGGCACAGGTGGCACGCTCCTGTCTTCGGGGGCCGATGTGCCACCAGCCTCGGACTCGACGCCGCACCACGCACATCCGCCGCTTCCGTCACATTTCCGCGGTTGATCCGGGCTGCGTGGTGGATCCGGGGCAGCGAGCCTGCGGCGTTCCCGTACCCCGGATCGACCGCAGGACCCGAATCAACCGCAATAACCGGAGAGTTCCTCCGCCTGGCCTGACGCCAGTGATGCGCTGTGATGGCTGTGACGAGCGCGGGCAGGCCGAAGCTGTCACAAGGTCATCGCCGCCGCTATCGTTAGCCGACGGGAGGGCGGGCCCGTGGCACAGGTGCCGCGCGGCCCTCCATGGGGGATTGTGTGCCCCAAGCCCCAAACGCCCACGTTCATCAAAGCACCGCCACAAGCCCCAAACTTCCGGGGCACGCGCCGGATCGGTGACCTGTCGACCGTCATCGGACCGCCCTGCGGCACATACTGGGGAGCGTGACCGCTCCGCCGCGTTTCGTCGTGCAGTTGCACGACGCGACGACGCTGCACTTTGACTTCCGGCTGCAGTCCGGCGAGGTGCTGCGGTCATGGGCGGTGCCCAAAGGGCCGTCGCTCGATCCGGGTGTCCGGCGGCTGGCGGTCCCGGTCGAGGATCATACCCTGGCCGCGGGCGAGTTCGAGGGCGTCCACGAGGGTCAGCGCCGCGGTACCGGCGCGGTGATCATCTGGGATGAGGGAACCGCCGAGATCGTCCGCGACGAGCCGGGCCACATCTCCTTTATCCTGCACGGCCACAAGCTGTCGGGTGGCTTCGCGCTGACGCGTACCGGCCCAAAGCGCTGGATCCTGGTCAAGGTCCGGGACGAGGCTGCCCGTCCGGGTTCGGACATCGTCGCCGAACAGCCGGCCAGCGTGCGCAGCGGCAAGACCTGGACGCAAATGCGCGGGGCGGGCAAATCACCGCTCCGCTAGCGCTCTGCGGTTATGCGCCGATACCGTGACGCTCAGTAGTTTACCGGCGGACGTGACCGGAATATCGGTAATGCCCGCCGATATCTTCGGCGAGAACCCTCCAGACCGAAAGCAACCGAAAGCAACCGGATAGGGGTAGCCGGGTGCGGCGGGGTGATGAGCGGGTCATCCAGCGTTTCCGCACCCGACTACCAGTAGCGAGGGATCGTGCTCATTTAGCGATAGACCGTGAATAGAGGCTGTAATGCACGTGCATTTCAGTCGAAGCGTCAAGTCGTCGTCAACGGCAACGTGGTCTGGCCGGACACCGCCTGCGGTACTCACGTCTGGCCCTCACGTCGATGTGTCGGGGCCGCGGCGGGCCGACCGAGTGCGGCTAACGCACTGTTAAGGAACTAGTGTCCGGATCCAGACGAGATGGCTCGCCAGGCGTGCAATGCGCGGACCACGGCATGCGAGCCGACCCGTTACCCGCATGACAGCAATGACGTCGACCAGCGTACAAGTCGTCCGGTTCAGGCTTGAGACTTGCTCGGCTATCGGCTCGAAGTATGCACCCGCATACTGATGGTTACTTCATCCCGTCTCCTAGGCCCGCCGAGATGGCGTGGTCATCCTGCCGCGAAGGACACGCATTCTCAACATGCGACCCAGGGTGTGCTTATCGGCCTTCCATCATCTAATCTAGTCACAATTCAACGAGAGAAACGGAGCACACGTGGCCCAGAAGATACAGACCCTGTTCATCGATGACATCGATGGCAGTGAGGCTGAGGGCACCGTCCGCTTTGCACTGGATGGTGCCGAGTACGAGATCGATCTGAACGCAAAGCACGCTGACGCACTGCGGAAGTCATTGGCCAGGTACATTGACGCCGCGCGGCGGAGCACAGGGGCGGCCCGGCGGCCGGCCCGCAGCGGACGCCGGGCGTCGGCCACTGGGGTCAATACCACCGAAGTCCGGGAGTGGGCGAAGGCGCAAGGCATCGAGGTCAAGGACCGCGGGCGCGTCCCTGCCGAATTGGTGGTCAGGTTCCGCGCGGCGACCGGGAGCTAGTCTTGGCCGCGGTCGCGTGGCGGCTCATCGAACAAACGGCTCGTGTGCGCCGTACGCTCGGCAAGTCCGTCATGGCCTTAACTTCCCGCCGCTTCAGCACCGCGGCCCTTTCGGGATACTGTGCCCTTCCGCGTCATCAGATGGCGGAAGGGCACAGCCGGTTGTCGCCGAAACCGGTACCGGCCAGAACGGATAGAACGCGTGGCCACGCACGGCTTTGCGGATCGATGAGGTCGAAGTGGCCGGCGCCCGGGATTTCGACCAGGCGGCCGACGGGGAACACCTGGCTCATTTGCAGCGGCACCGTCTCATCATCAACGCCGTGGACGAGGGTGACCGGGACCACCGGCGCGGGCAGTGCCGCGGGATCGGCGACGGCATAACGTTCGGGAACGTCGTCGGGTCCGCCGCCCATCAGCACGCGCACCGCGCCGGCGCCTAGATTCCAATCCGCGCACAGGCGCAACGAACTACATCCCGCCAGCGATACGACGTGCATAGCCGCGCTGGGCCCGCGCCATGGCGATCCGGCCGGCAACCCCGGCCGGGCAGCGGCCCAGAGCACGAGGTGACCGCCCGCGGAATGGCCCGCCCAGGTGACCTGGCTGGTGTCCGCGCCGTGCGGACCGGCGATCGCGGCGACCTGGTCCAGGGCCGAAGCGATGTCGTTGAACGGCCCCGCCCAGCCCTCTTCGGCCATTCCGGCGCGGCGGTATTCGGGCACCGCGACCACATATCCGGCCGCGGCCAGGGCGCTGGCCATCGGCCCGAGATGGTGCCGGTCGTAGGCGGGCCTCCAGAACCCGCCGTGGACGAGCACGATCAGCGGTGCCTGAGCGCCTTCCCGTCGGCCCGGCGATGGCAGCCTCAGGTCGATGACCTGCTCGGGCCGCGTGCCGTAGGGGACGGTCAGGTCGGGCGCCGGGGCGGGCCGGTCCAGGACGCTGGTCACCCCGTGCTCACGGCTGGGTCTCGGGCGTGGCGCGAGCGACGATGGCGGCGGTGTCCGTACCGGAGGGGAGCGTGCCGTAGGCGTGTCCCCACGAGGCACCCGGCCCGCGCGAATCGTCGCCCAGGCGGGACGCGACGAACGCGTCCGCCACGGCCGGGTGCCCGTAACGGACCAGCAGTGCCCCCTGCAGGGCCAGTGCCATGGCTTCGGCCAGATACCGGGCTCGCTCCTCAGCGGGGTCGCTGACCTCCTTGCGCAGCCGGGCGATCGCCTGGTCCAGGCGGCGGTCGGCCCCGGCGGCCTGGTCAAGTTCGGCGAAGAACGCCTCGGCCGTCTCGGGCTGCCTGGTCAGCGCCCGCAACGCGTCGAGCGCGGCGACGTTGCCCGAACCCTCCCAGATCGATTGCAGCGGCGCCTCCCGGTACAGGCGCGGCATCCCGGACTCCTCCACGTACCCGTTGCCGCCCAGGCATTCGAGCGCCTCGGCGGCGTGCGCGGGGGCCCGTTTGCAGACCCAGTACTTCGTGGCGGCCAGCGCCAGTCGCCGGAACGCGGCCTCTTGCTCGTCGCCCCGGGCCGCGCGGTCGGTCGACCCAGCCAGCCGGAACGCCGCCATCGTCGTCGCCTCTGACTCAACGGCCAGGTCCGCCAGGACGTTAGCCATCAGCGGCTGGTCAGCCAGCTTGCGGCCGAACGCCATCCTGTACGCGCCATGGTGTGCCGCGAACGTGACGCCGGTCCGCATCCCGGTCGCCGTGCCGAGCACGCAATCCAGCCGGGTCATATTCACCATCTCGATGATGGTGCGGATCCCGCGGCCTTCCTCGCCGACCAGCCACGTGACCGCTTCATCGTACTCGACCTCGGCCGACGCGTTCGATCGGTTGCCGAGCTTGTCCTTCAGGCGCTGCAGACGCATGGCGTTCCGGCTGCCGTCCGGCAGCACCCGGGGGAGCAGGAAGCAGGACAGGCCGCCGGGAGCCTGCGCGAGCACCAGGAACAGGTCGCCCATGGGGGCCGACGTGAACCACTTGTGCCCGGTCAGCAGGTAGCTGCCGTCGCCCGCCGGGACCGCCCGGGTGGTGTTGGCCCGGACGTCGGAGCCGCCCTGCTTCTCGGTCATCGACATGCCGGCCAGCAAGCCCCGCTTGGTCCTGGGCGGACGCAAGCCGAAGTCGTATTCCCGGGTAGCTAGCAGCGGTTCGTATTGTCCGGCCAGCTCCGGGGCATGCCGGAGCGCGGGCACGATGGCGTAGGTCATCGAGACGGGGCAGCAGTGCCCGGCGTCGGTGCCGCCCCAGACGTAGAAGCCCGCGGCCCGCGCCACGTGTGCGCCGGGCCGCTGATCCCGCCACGGCGTGGCGTGCAGGCCGTGCTCGACCGCGACGGTCATCAGCTCATGCCAGGCCGGGTGGAACTCCACCTCGTCGATGCGTTGGCCAAAGCGGTCGTAGGCCCGCAGCACCGGCGGCTGCTCGTTCGCCTGACGGCCCCACTCCTGCGCCTGGGCCGAGCCGGCCAGGCGGCCGAGCTCGCGGAGGCCGTCCTCGGCCCAGCCCGCGCCCTCGCGGCGCAGCGCGTCGAGCATCGCGGGATCCGCGGCAACGTCGTACCCGGCCAGCGCCGGCGGCTGATTGAACACCTCGTGGGTCGATGGCATCAGCGGGGCCTCCGTGTATAGCGCCTATTCAGTATCTTTACGCCCTCGGACCCATCGCGGCCACCACCAGGGTGACGGTGGTCGCCGTCTCGATGAGTGCGCCGAGGACGTCGCCCGTGACGCCGCCCAGCCGGCCCACCGCGTGCCGCTGCACGACGAAGGCGGCGGCCAGGCCTGCCACGACGGCCAGCGGCAGCGTCCACCCGAGCGGCTCGCCGATGACGACCGCGGAGACCGTCACCGCCGCGGCCGCCGCGGCCAGTACGACCAGCGTGATCGCGGCCGGTATGGCGGGGCGAACCGTCCCGGCCACCAGCGCGCCGAGGCCCTCCCGCCGGGCCGCGGCCACCCCCCGTCGGCAGGCCCAGGTGAGGGCCAGCCTGCCGGTGACCACCGCGGCGATCAGCGCCGCCGGTCCGCGGCCGTCCCCGGCTGCCTCGGCCCTGGCCAACGCCGCGACCTGAAGCAGCAAGGTCAGGACGAGCGTCACGATACCGAACGGCCCGATGTCCGAGCGGCGCATAATGTCCAGCGCGATCGCCGCGGGCTTGCCGCTGCCCAGGCCGTCGGCCAGGTCGGCCAGGCCGTCCAGGTGCAGTCCCCGGGTCAGGAGCGCGAGTGCGACTACCGCGAGACCCGCCGCGGTCAGCGGTCCGGCGCCGAGCGGATGGTCGGCCACGACGAGTACCGCCACCGCGACGACGCCGAGCAGCAGCCCCACCGCTGGCGCCCACGCCATGGCCGCGCCGACCGTCGCCGGGCGCACCGGATCAGCGCCCGGCTGCCCGGGGACGGGGGTGCGTAGCGGGATCACGGTCAGCAGCGTCACGGACAGCCTCAGCCCGCTCCACCTCATGGCCAAGGAGCCTATCGGCAGGTCCCCAAAAGACGTACTATCTTGAGAGGGCATGAACCATAACGGGGTCTGACATAACCGATGGCGGTGGGATAGCCGTGTCCGAGTGGTGGTCAATCGAGGTCTTCGACGCGGAGGAGCTACCCGCCCGCCGCTGGAAAGACTCCTACCAGGACGAACTCATCGAAGCCGCACTGACCAACGGAGCCATCTACTGGGAGTGGCATGAGCACCGCTACGGCGTGGTGTTCGAGGTGCTCTTCGACTCCGACGCCCAGTGGGAGGCGTTCCGCGCGCTGCCCGTGGTCCGTGCGGCCCTGGACGGCGCGCCCGATCCGGTGAACGGCCTGATCGTGTACCGGGGCCGGGGCGGTGGATCGGGGCCCAGGAAGCCACGTAAGCCCAAGCCCGCCCCGAGCTCGGGCGTGATGGCGCTGCCCGAGCCCGAGGAGGAGCACCTGTTGCACCTGGCCGGGATCACGCCGCCCGGACCACCGGAAGCCAGGCCTGGGCGCCTGAGCGTCTGAGGCTGCGCAGATTTCTTCTCGCGCGGGTTCTCCTGCCGCGGGCGTAGCATCCACCAGGACGGTGCAGGATGGGGACATGAGGGAAAGTCGAGTCACGACCGATGGCCTGCGAGCCGCGATCGAGCGCAGCGGCTACTACCCGGGCCTGGTGTCCGATGCGGTGGCCTCGGCGCTCGGGTCAGAACCCGTCACGGCCTACGTCGTCCACCACGACGCGATCTTCGATCCTGGCATGGAGGTTCGCCGGCACATGACCGTGCTGGCGCTCACCCCGACCCGGTTGGTGTACTCGCACACCGACGAACATCCGGCCGAGGATTCCGAGAGCCGGCCGCGCGCCGAGACCAGTACCGAGGCGGTCCGGTTCGCCCAGATCTCCTCCGTGGCCCTGACCCGGGTGGTACTCGACCCGGCCGCGTATGTGCCGGGCGTCACCATCCCGTCGGAGGTCATGCTGACCATCGGCTGGAATGTACTGTCCCACCTGGAGCTTGAGCCGGCCCACTGCGGTGACGAGAGCTGCGAAGCCGACCACGGCTATCTCGGCACGATCACCGCCGACGACTTCTCGCTGCGGGTCAGCCAGGACGCCGACGGTGAGGAGGCCGTGGGCCAGTTGCTCACCTTCGTGAAGGTGCTCTCCGACGCCACCGCGGCCGCTCGTTTACCGTCGCGGCTGCCGGAAAGCTAAGGGTTTAGCCATTGTTTTGCCGCTGGCGCCCGCCCAGTGGCACGATGTTCCGGCAAGACGCGCACTGGCACCCATGAGTAGCAGATGAGGTTTCCCGCATGACGCTCGAGCCGAGACATCCGCCGATCGTGCCGTCCTATGGGACCGCGACCCTGGCCGATTTGTCTTCGTCGATTCTCGCGTCCCTCGATCCCGAAGCACCCCCGGAGCAGAACGTCCTCGGCTTGGCCCCCGCCCAGCGCGCGTGCCTGCTGATCGTGGACGGGCTCGGCTGGGAACTGCTCCGGGCTCATCCCGCCGCCACGCCGTTCCTGTCCGAGCTCGCGCGCAACTCCAGGCCGATCACCGCGGGGTTCCCCGCCACCACCGTCACCAGCCTCGGCTCGCTGTGCACCGGCCGGCCGCCTGGTCAGCACGGGATGCTCGGCTACAAGGTCCTGGTGCCCGGCGAGGACATCCTGCTCAACGCGCTGCGTTGGGACTCGCGGGTCGATCCTCGCCAATGGCAGGCGCTGCCCACGATCTACGAGCGAGCCACCGCCGCGGGCATCGCGGCTGTCCACGTGGCCCAGGGCGCGTTCCGCGGCACCGGCCTGACGGTCGCGACGATGCGCGGCGCGATCTACCGCGCGGCCGACAGCATGGGCGCGCTGGCCGCCCAGGGCGCGTCCGCGGTCACCGAGTACGGGCGGGCGTTCGTGACCGTGTATCACGGCGACCTCGACAACACCGGGCACATGTTCGGGGTCGGCTCGGATGCGTGGTACAACCAGCTGGCGCACGTGGACAAGCTGGCCGAGCAGCTCTTCAGCGCGCTGCCGTCCCAGGCCCGCCTGTATGTGACGGCCGACCACGGCATGGTGGACGTCGGCCCGGAGGACCGGATCGACGTGGACGAGATACCCGAGCTCCGGTCCGGCGTGGTGGTGCTCGGCGGTGAGGCGCGAGCCCGGCACATCTACACGGAGCCAGATGCCGCCGGGGACGTGCTGGCCACCTGGCGCGAGATCCTCGGTGACCGGGCCTGGGTGCTGTCCAGGGACGAGGCGATCAAGGAGGGCTGGTTCGGTCCGGTAGACCCGGCCCTGGCCGACCGGATCGGCGACGTCGTGGCCGCTCCGGTGGGATCCCTCGCCATCGTCGCCACCAAGGCCGAGCCGCGAGAGTCCGCGCTGGTCGGCATGCACGGCTCGCTCACCTCCGCCGACCAGTTCGTTCCCGCGCTGACCTCCAGCGTGCTATAGCCCCGCCCGCCCCACCAGCGCAAAGACGGCAAAATCGGCTATATCGATTCCTAAACCGATAAATAAGTGAACATTTGCTGATCAGACGATAACTATCGCTAAATTGTTTGTGTCCTCCCTCGACAGGAACATCGCTGGTGAGGACGCTAGTGCCGTGGGAAATACTGCGATCCTCGTCCTGGTGGTCATCACCGCTCTCGGCTTTGACTTCACCAACGGCTTCCATGACACGGGCAATGCGATGGCAACCTCCATCGCGACCAAGGCGCTCGAGCCACGGGTCGCCGTCGCCTTGTCGGGCGTGCTCAACCTCGTCGGCGCGTTCCTCTCGCTGGCCGTCGCGGCCACGATCGCCAGCGGCCTGGTCAGCACCAAACTGGTGACGCTGACCGTGGTGGCCGCCGGACTGGCCGGCGGGATCACCTGGAACCTGGTCACCTGGCTTCTCGGCATCCCGTCGAGTTCGTCGCACGCCCTTATCGGCGGAGTGATCGGCTCGACGATCGCCGCCGCCGGCGGTCACGCTGTGCTGTGGCACGGCCTGGTCTCGAAGGTGGTGCTGCCGGCCGTCCTGTCACCGATCATCGCCGCTGGGGTAGCGGCGACCGGCACCTACCTGCTCTACCGGATCAGCCGCAGCCTGACCGACAGAGCCCGCAGCCACGGGTTCCGGATCGGGCAGATCGGGTCGGCGTGCATGGTGTCCCTGGCACACGGCACGAACGACGCGCAGAAGACGATGGGGGTCATCACGCTGGCCCTGATCGTGAACGGCACGGTGCCCGCCAAGTCGAACGCACCGTTCTGGGTGATCCTGTCCTGCGCCCTGGCCATCAGCCTCGGTACCTACCTGGGCGGTTGGCGGGTGATCCGCACCCTGGGCAAGGGGCTGGTGGAGATCGAATCGCCGCAGGGCATGGCGGCCGAGTCCGCGTCGGCCGCCGTCATCCTGCTGTCCAGCAGCTTCGGCTACTCGCTGTCCACCACGCACGTCGCCACCGGCTCCATCATCGGCACCGGGCTCGGCAAGAAGGGCGCCGAGGTCCGCTGGAACGTGGCCGGGCGGATGGCCACGGCCTGGGTGTTCACCCTGCCGGCGGCGGCACTGGTCGGAGCCGGGGCAGAAGCCCTGGCCCACTCGATCGGCGCCACCACCGGCGTGGTGGTCGACCTCATCATCCTGGCCGCTGTGGCGGGCTTCATCTACTGGCGGTCGCGCGGTAGCAAGGTTGACCACAACAACGTCAACGACGAATGGACCGGATCGGTCGCTCCGGAACCCGAGCCCGCCGCCGCGGCCTGAGAAACAGGGAAACACACCATGTCCTGGATCAACCTGAGCGCACTGTGGAAGATCGTCGTGTTTGGCCTCCTCGCCGGGGCCGGGCTGCCCGCCCTGTTCGCCATCGGGCTGCGGGCGCTGGCCTGGCCGAGCGGTGCCCGCGTGCAGACCGCGGGCGCCGGGGCAGGGGGAGGGGGAGGCGCGGACTCCGATTCTGATCAGCTGATCGGCGGCAACGTGCTCGGCCTGATCATCGCCGCGATCATCTTCCTGGCCATCCTGGCCGCCCTTGGCTGGGGCATTTTCGAGGTCTACCAGATCGGTCACCCCGTCACCAAGAAGTAACCTCCGGACCAGCCATCGAAAGGGTTGGAAGACATGGCTCTGCCCCCTGTGCTGACTAAGATCATCGATTGGCTACGCGCCGGTTACCCCGAAGGCGTGCCCGACGTCGACTACCTCCCGCTCTTCGCGTTGCTCGGCAGCCAGCTGACCAACGACGAGGTCACCGCGATCGCGGCTGAGCTGGCCAACCAGACCAAGCCAGAATCGGCCGAGGCGATCCGCAAGGCCATCGCCGACGTCTCGCACCACAAGCCCACCGACGCCGACGTCAACCGGGTGCGGGCCAGGCTGGCCGGCGCAGGCTGGCCGCTGGAAAAGCCGACCTTGGAACACTGGCCTAATCCCTGACGCCGCCAGGCGAGCACGGGCCGCGCCCTACCCGGGTGGCGGCCCGTCACGTTTACGTCCGATCCCGGTGGCGCTCACAGGCGGCGGGACCAGTTCTGGCCGACCAGGTCCTGGCCGAAGCTGTGGTGACGGCTTTCGTTGTCCAGGGTGAAACCGGCCCGCTGGTAGATCCGCCGGGCGTCCACGAGCACATCGTTGGTCCACAGCGTGATATCGCAGTACCCGGCCCGGCGCGCGAACCGGAGCACCTCCTCGACCAGGCGGCCGCCGATGCCAAGCCCCCGGGCCCACGGTTCGACCAGCAGCAGGCGCAGCCGGGCGGTGGTGGCGTTCTCGCGCACGCAGAACACGCACCCGGCCGGGGTCCCGTCGACCTCGGCGATCCAGGCCGCCTCGCACTCCGGATCCCGGTGGTCGACGTAGTCCGCGACGATCCTGGCCACTAGCGCCTCGTAGCTGGCGTCCCAGCCGAACTCCTCGGCGTACGCCGCCCCGTTCCGCTGCACCACCCAGCCCATGTCGCCCGCCTGCGGTGCCCGCAGCACGTACCCACGCGGCGTCGGAGCCTCGGACAACACCTCGGTGATGAGGTGCATGGCGTTGAGCAGCCTGGGCCGGTCCTCCTCATGCACCGCGGCCAGCATGTCCCGGGTTTGCGTGGCCGACCGGGCATCTAGTCCCGCCACCACCGAACGCCCACTGTCCGTCAGCCGGATCACCTGCCGGCGCCCATCCGCGGCCGAGCGTTGCCTGCCGATGAGCCCGTCGGCCTCGAACCGGGACAAGATGCGGCTCAGGTAGCCCGCATCGATGTCGATCGTGTGCCGCAGGTCCGTGACCTCGCTGGCCTCGCATTGGGCGAGCTCGAACAAGATCCTGGCCTCGGTAAGCGAGTAGGGCGTATCCAGGTACTTGCCGCGCAGCAGCCCGATCGTGTTCGTGTAGAACCGGTTGAACGCCCGCACCCCCGCCACCGCCGCGTCCCCTGGCCCCGCGGCCTCCGTAGTCACCAAGCCACCTGCCGTCCATCTCATCCATATCGTTGCTCAAGTCAACGATATACCTGCCCTTAGCAACGATGGGAGACGTCGCGCGGCCGCGGCACGAGGCGGAGGCGGGCGAGGGTCCGGGGGCGGCGGCAAATAGGCTAGGGAACCAGGAGTCAGCGCGACGGAAGGGACAGCAGGATGCGGATGCGGACGCTCGGCGGTACCGGGATCAAGGTGAGCGCCTACTGCCTCGGCGCGATGATGTTCGGCGCGTGGGGCAATCCCGATCACGAGGACAGCATCCGGATCATCCACGCCGCGCTGGACGGCGGCATCAACTTCGTCGACACCGCGGACGTGTACTCAGCGGGGGAGTCAGAGGAGATCGTCGGGAAAGCACTAAAAGGCCGCCGCGACGATGTGGTGCTAGCCACCAAGGCGAACGCGACGATGGGGCAGGACGTCAACATGGCGGGCAATTCGCGCCGCTGGATCGTCCGTGAGGTGGAGAACAGCCTGCGCCGGCTGCAGACCGACTACATCGACCTGTACCAGATGCACCGGCCGGACCCGGCCACCGACATCGACGAGACCCTGTCCGCACTGTCGGACCTGGTGCACAGCGGCAAGGTCCGGGCCATCGGCTCGTCCACGTTCCCCGCCGAGCAGATCGTCGAGGCCCAGTGGGTGGCGGACAGCCGCGGCTACGTCCGGTTCCGCTGCGAGCAGCCGCCCTACTCGATCCTGGTGCGCGGCATCGAAGCCTCGGTGCTGCCGGCCTGCCAGAAGTACGGCATGGGCGTGATCGCCTGGAGCCCGCTGGCGGGCGGCTGGCTGACCGGGCGGATCCGCCGGGACACCGGCGTGGACATGACCACCGGCCGCGCGCGGCGGCTGCCGCATCGTTTCGACCTAGCCCTGCCGGGCAACCTGGCCAAGCTGGCCGCCGTCGAGGAACTGATCAAGATCGCCGCCGACGCGGGCTGCTCGCTGACCCACATGGCGCTGGCGTTCGTCATCGGGAATCCGGGCGTCACCGCTGCGATCATCGGCCCGCGCACGATGGAGCAGCTCACGGACCTGCTGGCCGGCGCGAGCGTCGCGCTGGACGACGACGTGCTCGACCGGATCGACCAGATCGTCGCGCCCGGCGTGAACCTGAACCCCGCCGACGCNNCGCGCGGCCAGCTAGCCCGTGGCTTGCTTCTCCTCGCCGATGCGCTTGAGCTTGGCGAGCAGCCACTGCCTCGCGCGGCTCGGGGTGACGCCCAGCCCGGTCAGCGTGGCGACGCCAGCTCGCTCCTCGTCTTCGAGCACGCCGAGCAGCAGGTGCTCGGTCCCGATGTAGTTGTGTCCCATCGTCAGCGCCTCGCGCACGGCCAGTTCCATGATCTTCTTGGCCCGCGGGGTGAACGGGATCTTGCCCGTGACCGGCTCCTCGGCTACCGCGGCCAGCGCCGCGGCCAGCGCCTGGCGGGCCGCCTCCGGCTGCACGCCGAGTGCTTCGATGGCCAGGGCGGCTAGGCCCTCTGGTTCGTGCAGCAGGCCCAGGGCGATGTGCTCGGGATAGACGTGGTTGTGCCGGCGCTCGCGCGCCTCCTCGGCGGCCGCCTTAATCGAGCCCTTAGCCCGCGGAGTGAACCTGGAGAAGGGGTGTGCCCGGAAGGCGTCGGTCAGCGCCGCGTGCCAGCCGCCCTCGTCGGGTTCCTCGGGCCACTCGGTCGCCTTTGGCACGAAGCGCTTCTGCGCCGCCTGCTTGGTGACGCCCATGGACTGGCCGATCTCGGTCCAGGACGCGCCCGCCTTGCGGGCCTGATCCACGAAGTGCCCGATCAGGTGATCGGCCAGCTCATCGAGGTGCTCCGAGACCCGCATGGCCGCCGAAACGTGGTCCAGGGCGGTGCCGTCCTGGCTCTTGACGTAGCTGATGAGGTCGTCTAGTCGTACCGGTACTTGGTCCATGCGTCAACTATAGGTTGACGCTCCTTGATCGTCAACCGGAGGTTGACGTACTAGTCGGAGCGATACCTCTCACGCCCACAGTCTGCGGCAGGGCGCCCGTGCTGATCATCCGGTCCGGGGCGTCACCCGGCCGCCGAGGAACAGGTACGGGGTGCCGTCGGGCAGCCAGCCGAAGGTCAGTGGACTCCACGGCTGATCGTCGTGTGACCGGCATACGAAGTTCAGGCCCGAAGCGTCGGCCGGGCACAGGCTCAGTTCCATGGGCGCAGAGTCGGTGAGCGTGGCCAGTTCGCCGGTCGGGGTGAGGATCACGTGCAACCGGCCGTCGCGGACCGAGACGTCGAGCCGCCGTGACGTGCGCTCGTACCGGCCGGTGAGCCGCACGAGGTCGGGGTTCCCGGCGTCCTGCGTGGTCGGCTGAGGACTCGCAGGCATGCCGACTCCGGCCAGGTCCCCGAACACCTCGGTGAACACCGCCCGGTACAGGGACCCTGACTGCCCGGAGTTGGTCAGCAGGCAGGCCGCCACCCGGGCCTGCGGGTCGATCCGCAGGTAAGCGGACTGCCCGACCGTGTCGCCGTCGTGCCCGATGATCGCCCGGCCGTCCCACTGGTCGACCCGCCAGCCCAGCCCGATGGCCCCGCCCGGCAAGCCGAAGTCCGGGATCGCCGCCCGCGGCTGGTGCATGGCCGCCACCGACGCCTCGCTGAGCAGCCGCTTGCCGTCCGGCGTCAGCCCGCCGTCGAGGTGGAGCCGGGCGAACATGAGCAGGTCGTGCGGCGCGGTGGTGATCAGGCCGGCCGGACCGACGCTGCGCGGCAGCCCCCAGACCCGGACCCGGGCGCCGCCGCGGCGGTGCCCGACCGCCGTCCGGTGCAGGATCGCTTCCTCGGGCAGGGTCACGGTCTGGGCCAGCTCGAGCGGCTCGCACAGGCGTTCCCGCAGCGAATCGTCCCACGACCGGCCGTCAAGTACCTCGATGATCCGGCCGAGCAGGACCCAGCCGCTGTTGCAGTAGGAGTACCCCCCGCCCGGCGGGAACGCCGATGAGGCCCGGTCGAGCAGGTCCACGTAGCGCTCTACGCAGTCGTCGCCGCGGCCGGTGTCAGTGAAGATGTCGCCGTCGATCCCGCTAGTGTGGGTAAGTAGATGGGTCACAGTGACCTGGTCCGCGACATCCGCCGCGCCGAGCCGCTGGCCCGGCAGCGCGTGGGCGACGGTCGTGTCCAGGGACAGCAGGCCCTCCTCGATCAACTGCATGATCATGGTGGCGGTCCACAGCTTGGTGATCGACCCGACCTGGAACAGGGAGCCGGTGCTGACCCGGACCCGGGTGGCGGTATTGAGCACCCCGCAGGCGGCCAGCACTTCCTGCCCGTCGGCCCAGATGCCGAGCGCGGCCCCGGGCACTCGCGCTTGCCGAGCCCATTCGCCGAGGCGGGCTGTCCAGTTTGCGGCGTCTAGCATGATTTCGACGCTAGCCCATTTGAGCGGACCGGTCGTGTGGCTGTTTGGGCAGGGCTTCGTCACCTAGGGGCGTGGTTCGATCATAATTGCGTACCGGCGGCTTTGGTGGCACCGGCGATGGTTTCCATGGCCGCCGGGGGTGTAGTTTCGCTGGCGAAGGCCAGGTTCAGCGCCAAGCTGCGGAGGTTCTATTGAGCATCATGGGCACCAGGGTCATCCGGACCGAGGATCCGCGGCTGCTGACCGCGGGCGGCGTCTACGTGGATGACCTGCGGGCGCCGGAACTGTCCGCAGCGGCTCGCCTCA
>PLDT01000092.1:0-16911 GCA_003136255.1 Actinomycetota bacterium | reverse complement strand
CGGTTCGTCGGTGAGCCGGTAGCGGTGGTGATTACAGATAACGGCTACCAGGGCGAGGACGCAGCCGACCTGGTCGTCGTGGACTACGAGCCGCTGCCGGTGGTGCTGGGACCGGCCGCCGCCGTCGCCGACCAGACCCTGCTGTTCCCTGCCGCCGGCACGAACATCGCGGTAGTGAACCCCGTGCCGACGGACGACGCGCCCTTCGACGCCTGCGACGTGGTCGTCGAGCAGGAGATCGTCAACCAGCGGGTCGCCTGCCTCCCGATGGAGGGGCGGGCCGCGGCCGCCGGCTACGAGAACGGCAAGCTAACCGTCTGGGCCAGCTCGCAGAACGCGCAGGTGAGCCGGTTCATCCTGGCCGGGGCCCTGGGCATGGAGCCGGACCAAATCCGGGTGATAGTGCCCGACGTGGGCGGCGGGTTCGGCGCCAAGATCGGCATCGACCGGGAGACGATCACGATCGCCTGGGCAGCCAGGAAAATCGGCCGGGCGCTGCGCTGGGCCGAGACCCGCAGCGAGAACCTGGTCGGGATGACGCAGGGCCGCGCCCAGCTGCAGCACATAAAGATCGGCGGCAGCCGGGACGGCCGCATCCTCGCCTACCGCATCGACGTCATCCAGGACGCCGGCGCCTACCAGCGCATCGGCGGACTCCTGCCGTTCCTGACCTGTCTGATGGCACCCGGCGTGTACGACATCCCGGACGTACAAGCCGGGTTTCGGCAGGCCGTCACCAACACGACGCCGATCGCCGCCTACCGGGGGGCCGGCCGGCCCGAAGCCACCGCGGCCATCGAGCGCGCGGTCGACCTGTTCGCCGCCGAGATCGGCATGGACCCGGCGGAGGTCAGGCGACGCAACTTCATCGCCCCGGACAAGTTCCCCTTCCAGACCAAGACCGGCGCCATGTACGACACCGGCCACTACGAGGAGGCGCTGGACAAGGCCTTGGCGGCGGCTGGCTATACGCAGCTCCGCGAGGAACAGCGGCGTCGGCGCGACCGCGGTGACCCCAAGCAACTCGGTATCGGCTTGTCCTCCTACGTCGAGATCACCGCGCCGGACCCGGACGCCGGCGAGACCGCCAAGATCGAGGTGACGGACAACGGCTCTGTCACCGTCTACACCGGCAGCTCGGCGCACGGCCAGGGGCACCACACCGCGTGGGCCATGCTGGTCCAAGACGAGCTCGGCATCCCGATGGATCAGGTCACAGTCATCCACGGTGACACCGACCTGATCCCGGTTGGTGTCGGCACCTACGGCTCCCGGTCGCTGCAGCTCGGCGGCTCGGCCGTCCACAAGGCGGCGATCGAGGTCAAGGACGAGGCGCGGCAGCATGCCGCGGCGATGCTCGAGGCAGCCGAAGCCGACGTGGTGCTCGACACGAGCACCGGGCTGTGGCAGGTGCGCGGCGACCCGGATACGGCCCTGTCCTGGGCTCAGGTCGCCGGTCATACCAGCGGCGGCAGCCTGATCGCCGACGTGAGCTTCACTCAGGAGCGGCCCACGTTCCCGTTCGGAACCCACGTGTCCGTGGTGGAAGTCGACACCGAGACCGGCCAGGTGAAGATGTTGCGGCACGTGACCGTCGACGACGCCGGAACGGTGCTGAACCCGGTGCTCACCGAGGGCCAGCGGCACGGCGGGATCGCCCAGGGCGCCGCCCAGGCCCTGCTCGAAGAGGTGCTCTACGACGTCGACGGCAATCCGCTGACCTCCACGCTGGCCGACTACGCGGCCATCTCCGCGCCTGACCTGCCCAGCTTCGAGCTGGCCTCCAGCGAGACGCCGACCGACCTGAACCCACTGGGCGCGAAGGGCATCGGCGAGGCGGGGACGATCGGCTCGACGCCCGCCATCCAGAACGCGGTCATCGACGCCGTATCCCACCTCGGGATCAGGCACATCGACATGCCGGCCACGCCGCAGCGAGTATGGACAGCGATCAACGAGGCATGGAAAGCGAGTAACCAGTGAAGGTGGACCTGACGGTCAACGGCAAGGAGATCACCGCGGACGTCGAGGACCGCCTGTTGCTCGTGCACTTCCTGCGCGACGTAGCCGACCTCACCGCGACGAACATCGGCTGCGACACCACCTCCTGCGGGGCCTGTACGGTGCTGCTCGACGGCGAGTCTGTGAAGTCGTGCACGGTGCTCGCCGCCCAGGCCAGCGGGCACGAGATCACCACCGTGGAGGGCCTGGCCAGCAACGGCACGATGCACCCGGTGCAGCAGGCCTTCCACGAGCAGCACGGTCTGCAGTGCGGTTTCTGCACGCCGGGCATGGTGATGGCCATCGTGTCGCTGCTCAAGGAGAACCCGCACCCCACCGAGGAGCAGGTACGGATCGGGCTGGAAGGCAACCTGTGCCGGTGCACTGGTTACCACAACATCGTCAGGGCCGCCCTCGCGGCCGCGGAGGTGTCCTCGTGATCCCCTCATCGTTTATCTACAAGCGGGCAGGCTCGGCCGAGGAGGCCTGCGACCTAGCCGCTGAATACGGCGAGGAGGCGAAGTACCTGGCCGGCGGCCATTCACTGCTGCCGCTGATGAAGCTCCGGCTGGCCGCCCCCGAAGTGATCATCGACCTGGGCGGGCTGCGCGACCTGTCCTACGTCACCGACCAGGGCTCGTACGTCGCGATCGGCGCGCTGACCAGGCACCACGACGTCGAGCACTCCGATCTGCTGGCCCGCGAGCTGCCGCTGCTCGCGCACGCGGCCGGGCAGGTCGGCGACCCGCAGATCCGGCACCGAGGTACGATCGGCGGCTCGGTGGCCCACGCCGACCCCGCCTCGGACCTGCCCGCCGTGCTGCTCGCGCTGGACGCCACGCTGGTGGCCCGGGGCACCGACGGCGCCCGGGAGATCGGTATCGGAGAATTCTTCGAGGGCCTGTTCGAGACCGTCCTCGAGCCAGGGGAGCTGCTCACCGAGATCCGGGTACCCAAGCCCGCCGCCACGGGCTGGTCCTTCCAGAAGTTCACCCAGCGTGCCATCGACTGGGCCATCGTCGGGGTGGCCGTCCAGGGCCGCCGGGTCGCGCTGGTCAACATGGGCGGGACCCCGCTACGCGCCGCCACCGTCGAGGCGGCCCTGGCGGACGGGGCCTCGTCCGCCGACGCCGCCGCGCACGCCGCCGAGGGCACCAGCGCCGCCTCCGACATCCGCGCCAGCCGCGAGTACCGCGAGCACCTGGCCCGGGTCCTCGTCTCCCGTGCCCTCACCGAGGCCAGTTCGCGCGCCTAGCCGGGATGGTCCACGACCTTCATTACCGAACGAAACGTGGTCTGCGCCCATGATCAAGGCGGTCGTGTTCGACCTGGACGGGGTACTGATCGACTCCGAGCCGGTTTGGGAGCAGGTCCGCCGGGGCCTGGTCGCCGAACGGGGCGGGCACTGGACCCCGGACGCGCAGCGTCGGCTCATGGGCATGAGCACGCCGGAATGGGCCAGGTACCTGAGTGAGGACCTCGGGGTCGGCCTGCCTCCGGGCCAGGTCGCGAGCGAGGTCATCGACCGGATGACCGCCCGCTACGCCACACAGGTGCCGCTCATGGACGGCGCCGTGGACGCGGTACACCGGATCGCCGCGCGCTGGCCGCTCGCCGTGGCAAGTTCGGCGCCCGCGGTGCTGATCGAGACCGTGCTCCAGGCCGCCGGCCTGCGCTCGTGCTTCGCGGCCGTGATGTCGACCGAGCAGGTGGCGCTCGGCAAGCCCGCCCCGGACATCTACCTGGCCGTGACCGCCGCGCTGGGCTGCCCGCCGGCGGATTGCGCGGCGGTGGAGGATTCCTCGAACGGGCTCCGCTCGGCCGCCGCCGCGGGCCTGCGGGTCATCGCGATCCCGCAGCCGCAGTACCCGCCGGACCCGGACGCCCTGGCCCAGGCCGACCTGATCCTGCCCAGCCTGGCCGGGCTGACCGCCGATGCCGTGGCGGCGCTGGCAACCGGCTGACTGATGCGCCGGGAGCACCCGGTGTCGCGCCGGGCGACCAGGACGGCCGACAATAGGAATGTGGGGCTGCACAGCGCGCTGGTGAAGCCGGTGAGGTGGATCAGGTCGGTCCGGTTCCTGATGCTGCTGTGCGGCGCTCTGCTTGTCCTCACCTTCCCCGACGCCAATTTGGAGTTCCTGGCCTGGTTCGGCCTGGTTCCCGGCCTGGTGCTGATCGTCAGGTCGCCCACCGCGCGCGAGGGCGGGGTGCGCGCCTGGTGGCTGGGGGCGGGCTATCTGATCGCCGCCCTGTACTGGATGGCGCCGGAGATCGGGCCCGGTGTGCTCTTGGTCGCCGCGGTGTTCGGCGTGTTGTGGGTGCCGTTCGGGGTGGCCGCGCAAAAGCTGCTGCGGCCTCCGCTGAGCTGGCCGCGGGCGCTGGCCGCGCTGGTGGTGGTGCCCAGCGGCTGGCTGCTCACTGAGTGGCTGCGATCCTGGCAGGCCCTGGGCGGCCCGTGGGCGGTGTTGGGCGTCAGCCAGTGGCAGCATCCCGCGATCCTGGCCCTCGCCGCGGTGGGCGGAGTCTGGCTGATCAGCTTCGTGCTGGTGCTGTGCAACGTGGCCGTCGTGCTGCTGCTGACGTCCCTGCCGCGGGTGGGCGCGGCCGTCCTGCCCGGAGCCTCCTGGCGGTGGGGCCTGGCCGCCCTCGGCGTGGCCGCCGGGCTGGCCAGCGTCTTCGCCGGGCCGCTGGCGTTCGCGCTCACCCCGCCCAGTCCCGCGGTCCGGCAGGTCACGATCGCCCTGGTGCAGCCGGGCGTGATCAGCAACGCGAGCCTCGCCGCGCACGCGTCGCAGACGCTGACCGCCGAGCTGAGCCGGGGCGCCACGCTGGGCGGAGTACGACCCGACCTGATCGTCTGGGGCGAGAGCAGCATCGGGGTCGACCTCACCGAGCCCAAATACGCCGCCACGCTGCGCCAGTTCGAGGCGCTGTCGGTGGCCGACGGGGCCGACCTCCTGGTCAACCAGGACACCACGGTCCCCGGCAAGGGCCACGAGAAGTGGTCAGTCCTGGTCAGCCCGACCGGGATCAAGGGCATCTACGTCAAGACCCGGCTCGTGCCGTTCGGTGAGTACATACCGTTCCGGCAGGAGCTCGGCTGGCTGACCAAGATCAGCAAGGCGGCGTCATCGAACATGATTCCCGGCCCCGGCGCGCACCTGCTGTACGCGACGGACCGGCAAGGCCGCCCGCTGCCGATCGGCGTGCTGATCTGCTTCGAGTCCGCGTTCCCCGACATGTCCCGGGTCGACACCGACCTGGGTGCCCAGCTGATCGTGTACCAGTCGGCCACGCCCACCTTCCAAGGCACCTGGGGACCAGACCAGCACGCCTCGCTCGGGGCGGTACGGGCGGCCGAAACCGGCCGCCCGGTGGTCCAGGCCGCGCTGACCGGTGACTCGGTGGCCTACGACGCCCGGGGTCGGCTGCTGGCCTGGATGGGCCAGGACGAGCACGGCGTCGTCACCGTCCGGCTGGGGCTGCCCGCGGCCTCGGCCCGGACCATTTATGATCGGCTCGGCGACTACGTGCCCTGGGCCGCGCTGGCCGTCGTCGTGGCCGCGGCGCTGGTTATGTTTGCGAATTCACATGGTCTTCCTGGCCGGAGAACTGGTGCTGACGGCGGCCATGAGGCAGAATACATAGGGCAGTCCGTGCCACGTTGACGAGGCCGCTGGGGAAGGCGAACTTCGTCTTAGGAGGCACGGTGTCCGCACAAGGTGTTCTGTACGTTCATTCCGCGCCCCCGGCGCTCTGCTCGCACGTCGAGTGGGCAGTTGCGCGAATAGTGGGGGCGCCCGTAAGCATGCCCTGGGTCAGCCAGCCGGCCTCCCCGGGCTCGCTACGGGCCGAGCTCACCTGGCAGGCGCGGCCGGGCACGGCAGGAGCGATCGCGTCCGAGCTGGCCGGGTGGAACCGGCTCAGGTTCGAGGTCACCGAGGACAGCTCGCCCGGCTGTGACGGCGTCCGGCACTGTTACACGCCTGACCTCGGCATCTTCACCGCCGTGACCGCGGCCAACGGCGACATCGTGGTACCGGAGAACCGGCTCCGCGCCGCCATGACGCTGGCCCTGCAGGCGGGCCTCGCGTCGCTGGAGGACGAGTTCGGCCGGCTGCTCGGCACGGCCTGGGACAACGAGCTAGAGCCGTTCCGCCGCGCCGCCGACGGCGCCCCCGTCCGCTGGCTCAACGCGATGTAGACCTGTCATCACCAGCTGGTGGAAACGGGCATGCCCTCGCTGTAGCCGGAGGCGCTCTGCACGCCCACGACGGCCCGGTCGGCGAACTCGGCCAGGTCCCGTGCCCCGGCGTAGCTGCACGCGGAGCGCAGCCCGGCCACGATCATGTCGATGAGGTCTTCCACCCCGGGCCGCACCGGGTCCAGGTACATGCGCGCCGTGGAGATGCCCTCCTCGAACAACTCCTTGCGGGCCCGCTCGAACGGTGAGTCGCTGGCCGAACGCAGCCGCACCGCCCGCGCCGAGGCCATCCCGAAGCTCTCCTTGTACAGCCGCCCTTCGGCGGACCGGAACGTGTCGCCAGGGGACTCGTAGGTCCCCGAGAACCAGGACCCGATCATCACGTTCGAGGCGCCCGCGGCCAGCGCCAGCGCCACGTCCCGAGGATGCCGGATCCCGCCGTCGGCCCAGACGGACGCGCCGAGCCGCCGGGCCTGCTCGCCGCACTCCAGCACCGTGGAGAACTGCGGCCGGCCCACCCCGGTCATCATCCGGGTCGTGCACATCGCGCCCGGCCCCACGCCGACCTTCACGATGTCCGCTCCCGCCGCCACCAGGTCGGCGACCCCGGCCGCGGTGACCACGTTCCCCGCTACCACGGGGACCGCGGGCGTCAGATCGCGGATCGCCTTCAGCGCGCAGATCATCTTCTCCTGGTGCCCGTGCGCGGTGTCCACCACCAGCACGTCGGCCCCCGCGTCGAGCAGCAGCTTGGCCTTGGCCGCCACGTCGCCGTTGACGCCGAGGGCGGCGCCGACCCGCAGCCGGCCCGCGCCGTCCACGGCGGGGGAGTACAGCGTCGCGCGCAGCGCCCCGGTCCGGGTCATGATGCCCAGGCAGCGGCCCGCGCCGTCGACCACCGGCGCCAGCCGGTGCCGTCCCTCGTGCAGCAGCGAGAACGCCTGCTCGGGCGGCGTCCCGGCGGGCACCGTGAACGGGTCGCCCGACATGACCTGGCGCAGCTGGGTGAACCGGTCGACGCCCAGGCAGTCAGCCTCGGTGACCACGCCGACCGGTCGCCCGTCCTGCACCACCACCACCGCGTTGTGCGCCCGCTTGGGCAGCAGGCTCAGCGCATCGCCCGCGGTGTCGGCCGGCGCGAGCGTCAGCGCGGTCTCCACCACCAGATCACGGGACTTGACCCAGGTGATGACGTCGGCCACCACGTCGGCCGGGATGTCCTGGGGCAAGATGGCCAGGCCGCCGCGCCGCGCGACGGTCTCGGCCATCCGTCGCCCGGAGACCGCGGTCATGTTGGCCGTCACGATCGGGATGGTGGCGCCGCTGCCGTCCGTGGTGGCCAGGTCCACATCCAGCCGCGAGCCCACCGCCGACCGGCTCGGCACCATGAAGACGTCGCTGTAGGTCAGGTCATGCTGGGGTGTCGTCCCGTTGAGAAATCGCACGTAGAGATTCTTCCCGAACCGCACGAGTGCTATAGCCTCCTGCGGTGGGATACTCCTGCCCCGCCGAACGCCTCCGGATCCTGCGGCTGGGCACCCGGGAGTGGAACCACGGCTCGTTCGGGATCATGGCCGTGGTCAACCGGACGCCCGATTCGTTCTTCGACCGCGGGACGACCCGGGAGTTCGGCGCCGCTCTGGACGCGGCCAGCCAGGCGGTGGCCGACGGGGCCGACATCGTCGACATCGGCGGCGTGAAAGCCGGGCCGGGCGACGAGGTGAGCCCGGCCGCAGAGATCGATCGGGTGGCGGGCCTGGTCGCGGCGGTGCGCGAGCGGCACCCTGACGTCGTGATCAGCGTCGACACCTGGCGCGCCGAGGTGGGCGAAGTGGTCGCCCGGGCGGGCGCGGACCTGCTCAACGACGCCTGGGGCGGTGTCGATCCCCGGCTCGCCGAGGTTGCGGCCCGGCACCGTATCGGGCTGGTCTGCTCACACGCCGGCGGCCTGCCACCCCGCACCCGCCCGCATCGGCCCGCGTACCGCGACGTCGTACGCGAGGTGACGGCCTACGTCACGAATTATGCCGAACGGGCCGTGGTATCAGGAGTCAGCCCGTCCGCCATCCTCGTGGATCCGACGCACGACTTCGGCAAGAACACGTGGCAATCGCTCGAGCTCACCCGGCGCCTGGGCGAGCTAGCCGGCACCGGCTGGCCGGTCCTGGTCGCGGTCGCGGACAAGGACTTCATCGGCGAGACCCTCGCCCTGCCGGTCGGGCAGCGCGCCGAGGGGACGATCGCCACCTTGGCCATATGCGCCTGGCTCGGCGCGCGCGTCTTCCGCGTCCACAACGTTCCCGCCGCCCGCCAAGCCCTCGCCGCCGTCGCCGAAGTCCGCGACGCGGGGACGTAGGGCCCGGGCCGGAAGACCCGGCGGGAAAGGAAACCAGGCCAAAAGACCCGGGCCGGAATAACCAGGTCCAAAGGAACGGGGAAAAAGCCTCCCTCTAGACAGGGAATTCTCCTCTGGGGGATGGGAGAAATATCTGTGACGATGGTGATGACAACTTAAAGTAAATGAGAGGAAATGTTCATGACTATCATTGCCGCGAGCTCTTGATCAGCGCCTCCAACGCTACAATCATTGTGTGATGGCGCTTCACGGCAGGCCGCAAAGCATGAGCCCACGTCTTGTGACCTTTGTCATCTTTTGTCTGCTGGTTAGCACGCTGACTGTGCTGCTGCCCCAGGCGGCGTTGGCTGGGACGGTCTCGGGCCATCAAAACGACGACAACGTGGCCACCTCTTCTGTTGGCGGCTCGGACGACTTCGACCAGCCTGACGGGCCTCTCGGTGCCAACTGGACCGACATCAGTGCTGGCGGCCTGACTGTCTCCTCGCAGGCCGCGGCCGGCACTAACGCCTCAACGGTAACTGGCGACATATGGACTGCTGAAAGCTACAGCAGCAATCAGTACTCGCAAGTCGATGTGACGTCCGCGCAGCTGACGGGAGAGCAGTGGATAGGCCCGGCGGTGCGGCTCCAAGATGGCGGGCAGGACGGATATGCCGGTATCTATTACTGGAACGACGGCAGTCCGGAGCTCATGCTGTTCAAGCGGACCGACGGTTACTTTGCGCAGCTTGGCAACACCTACAGGTCTGGTCCGCTGACTGCTGGGACCCAGCTGAAGCTGGTGGTGATTGGCTCGACGCTCTCGTTTCTCGAGAATGGCGTCGAGAGAATCGCTCTCTACGACGCCAGCTGGGCCACAGGCGCTCCCGGCATTCTCGCCTCTGGCACAGCGGCGGCCAGCAACTGGTCAGGTGGCACTGCTAGTTTCGAAGCTGATTACCTCAGCACGAACGCAGCCGGCGTCGAGTCGTACAACATGATATCCGCTGACGACGGCTACGGACCGCAGATCCTGCGAGTCCTGCGTCCCACGGATCCGGCACCGGGGGTCGCGCATAATTTCCTCTTCGTGCTTCCTGTCGAGGCCGGCCTAGGTACTAGCTATGGAGATGGCATGGCTACGGTTGAGGCTGCCAACGCCCAGAATCAGTACAACCTGACGGTCATCGAGCCTTCTTTCGCAATCGAGCCGTGGTACGCGAATAATCCGAACAATCCAGATCTCCAGTACGAGACCTTTATGACGTCGGAACTGGAGCCATGGGTGAGGGCGAACCTGGCCACCACCGGCACCGAGCAGATCTGGCTGCTCGGGTTCTCTAAATCAGGCCTGGGTGCACAGGATCTGCTGCTGAAGTACCCCGATCTGTTCACACTCGCGGCGTCATGGGACTTCCCGGCTGACATGGCAAGCTATGACGCTTTCGGTACGAGTGAAGAGGCCGAATACGGTTCAGATGCGAACTATCAGGCGAACTACCGCCTTACATCCGCGTTCCTTAACGCGTACAAGACGCCGTTTGTCCGCAGCGACCGGATCTGGATCGGCGGATACAACAGGTTCGAGACCGACGTGTCGGACTACAACTCGCTGCTCGCCTCGGACGGCATGGCTCATACCACGCAGACACCTACTTTGATGGCTCACCGCTGGGACAGTGGCTGGGTTCCGCTAGCCTTGTCCGCGCTAGAGCAGGAGAGCCTGAATGTGCGCTAAGGGTACGAACAAGAGCGCCAGCGGCCTTATCCAGGAATACCTTCCGAAAGGGACAGAAATTCCCGGGGCTCATGAAACACGTGTGGGCCATAGTGACGAACTGAACGACCGGCCGCGTGCTAGGATCCGGATTCGGGAAGCCATGCGGAGTGTTCACGGGGCTGATGCTTGCGCAGCCGAGATTCCGCCGGGCTGAATTGCCTCGGTCGTTTGAGGCTGTCCCGTCTATCCGTAAGTGCCATGATCTTGTCATCGGCCTATCTATCGCTGATGGGAAATTAGTGTGAATATTTCGTGGGGCGCCATTCGGTCGAAGTGCGGCTCCGGCATGCTCCTGGGCAGACGCGTGGGTGTGGGCAGTCTGGCAGCTCTGATTGCGATCGGCGTGGCGTCTTGCCCGGCGTCCATCGCGCCGGCACCCCAAACCCTGGCCGCGTATTCGAGCGGCCCGCTCGACGTCGGCAGTCCGAACGGGCCTGCCTACGTTCCGCCGGCCGGCCGCGCGGTTAACACCAGCGACCCCAACCACGTCATCGGCGTCGGCACGCCCGCCAGCTGCACGTCCGCCGCGGTGGTCAAAGCGGTCGCCGAGGGCGGCATTATCACCTTCAACTGCGGGCCCAAACCCGTCACGATCACGATGACCGCCACGGCCAAGGTCGTGAACACCCACCAAAGGGTGGTGCTCGACGGCGGCGGCAAGGTGACGCTGAGCGGCGGCGGCAAGATCCGCATCCTGTATATGAACACCTGCGACCCCAGCCTGAAATACACCACCAAGGTCTGCTGGGAACAGCAGTGGCCGCAGCTCGTCGTGCAGAACCTGACGTTCAAGGACGGTTACGCGGCCGCGCGGCAGAGCAGCACGACGATCTACGGCGGAGGCGCCATCTGGGCTGAGGGCGGCCAGCTCAAGGTCGTCAACTCCGCGTTCGTCGACAACTGGTGCTACGCGTACGGTCCCGACCTCGGCGGCGGGGCGATCCGCGTCCTCGGCATGTACATGAGCAGCCCCGTCTACATCACCCACGACATCTTCAGCGGCAATATCTGCTCCAACGGCGGCGCGCTGAGCGCCCTCTACGCGAATTTTGACATCACCGGCAGCTCGCTGATCGGCAATCAGGCCGTCGGCTGGGGCGCGAACCCTGCTCGTCCCGGGACTCCTGGAGGCGGCAGCGGCGGTGCGATCTATACCGACGGCGACCACTACAACATGTTCATCGAGGGCACGACCATGAGTGACAACGGCGCCCGCGAGGGAGGCGGAGCTATCTTCTTCGTGGTCGACGGCGGCGGCGGAACGCTGAGGATCGAGTACTCCACGCTGGCCGACAATCCCAGCGGGGTGTTCCAGAACGCCCCCGGCATCTTCGACAGCGTCGACCTCCACGACACCTATCCGGTCGTGGTCGACTCGAAGATCAGCTGATAAAACGGCCAGCCCGAAAGCGGCGAAGATGATGTCCGCGATCCGGTCGGACATCTCCTCTTCCGGCAGCTGGACCTCGGCGCTGATCAGGTAGTTCACCCGCTCGAGCATCATCAGGCAGGCCACCGCGGTCAGCTCGGCGCGCTCTTGGTGCCGTCCGGCGGCCTGGGCCGCGGCGGTCATGCCCGTGGTCATGGATTCCGCGATGCTGAAGAACAGCTGCAGCCCGTCGCCGAACACCTCCTCCGGTACCAGGTCGGCCTGGCTGAGGATGCGGATCACGGTGGCGTGCGCCGCGTAAGCCCGGAAGAACTTCCTGACCCACTGGCGCAGCACGGACAGCCCGGTCTCGTCGCTGGTGACCACGGGGAAGTCCCCGGCCACGATCTCCATGTCGTGCAGGGCGTCCTTCAGCAACGCCTTGAACAGGTCTTCCTTGTTGGAGAAGTACAGGTAGAACGTGCCGTGTGAGATGCCGGCCCGGCGTACCACGTCATCGACGCGCACGCCGTGAAAGCCCCGGTTCTCGAACTCGAACATGCCCGCCTCGAGCAGCCGGCGGACGGTCTCGCGGCCCTGGGCGCGCAACTCGCGGTCCTGGGCCGGAGCGCCGCCGCCCAGCGATGGTCTGGCGGGTTGTTTCTTCGGTGGCCGCCCGGTCCCGCGGGACGCGGCGTTGGCAGGGCCGTGGCTTGCCTCCTGGTTCATAGCAAGAGAGTAGCCTTCCGCGTCGTAACTGCCCTACATTCGGTCCCAAACGATGGCGCTGCTAACCTTCCAGCGGTGAGCAGGCAGGCTGTGCTGAGCCAGCGAGCGCTCAACCGGGCCCTGCTCAGCCGGCAGCTGCTGCTGGACCGCGTTGAGCTGCCCGACGAGGCCGACCGCCGCCGGGCCGCGGTCATCGCGGCCATCGAGCACCTGGTCGGGCTGCAGGCCCAGGCCCCGTTTCCGCCCTACTACGGTCTGTGGTCCCGGCTGGGCGGATTCCGGCCCGATGACCTGGCCGTGCTGATCACCGACCGGAGCGCGGTCAGGATCGCCGTGATGCGCGGCACCATCCACGTGGTCTCCGCCCGGGACTGCCTGCCGCTACGCCGCCTGATCCAGCCAGTGCTCGACCGTGGTCTGCGCGGCTCGTTCGGCAAGCAGCTGGCCGGGGTGGACGCCACGGCCGTGGCCGCGGCCGGGCGGGAGCTGGTGGAATCCGAGCCGATGACGTTCAGCGCGCTCGGCCGGGCGCTCGCCGAGCGCTGGCCGGACCATCCGCCGGCCGCGCTCGCGCAGGCGGTGCGGGCGCACGTCCCGCTCGTGCAGGTGCCGCCGCGCGCCGTCTGGGGCCGGGCCGGGCAATCGCTGCATACCTCCGCCGAGCACTGGCTCGGTCCGGCAGCGGCCGCGGATCCGGCGCTCCCGCCCACCCTGGCGGGGTTGGTAACGCGGTACCTGGCCGCGTTCGGCCCGGCGACGGCCCGGGACGTGACGGCCTGGTCCGGGCTGACCGGGCTGCGCGCGGTCATCGACGAGCTGCGACCGTCGCTGGTCACCTTTCGCGACGAGCAGGGCGCCGAGCTGTTCGACCTGCCGTCGGCTCCGCGCCCGGGTGAAGACGTGCCCGCGCCGGTCCGGCTGGCGGCCGAGTTCGACAACCTGCTGCTCTCGCACGCGGACCGGTCTCGGGTCGTTCACCTCGACCACCTGAAGCGGTTCTACCGCATGAACGCCATCTTCCCCGGATCGGTCCTGATCGACGGGTTCGTGGCCGGGATGTGGCGGCTGGCCCGGACTAAGAGCGCGGCCACGCTCACCATCGAGCTGTTCGGGTCCTGGAGGGAACGTGCTCAGGTGGGGAGGGAGGCCGAGCGCATGCTGGCGTTTTGCGCGCCCGGGGCGACGCATGACGTCCGTTTCGCCCCAGTGGCCTGATCCGGCCTCGTAGCCCTCGGCCTGGTAGCGGCGATCCTGGTCATCCGTTTAGCGAAGCTGAAAATCTCCTTAAGAAGTCGTTCGAGGGTTTCTGTTGGCGTGGGCGGCCTTATATCGTCATATACATTGTGCTGCCATTGTCCCCGCGTCGAGTTGCCCTGACGGCGGCCGCCGTGGCTACGCTCGCCGTAAGCCTCGCCGGATCCGCGGTCCAGGCCGCTGATGCGGCGGTGGTGTCCCCGGCCGGTGGTACGCCTTCCTCCCATGTCTCGTCGGGTTCCGTGCCAGAGTCCACGCCCACCGCCCGGGCCTCTGGTTCCCCCGTATCGGCCGGCTCCGCGCCCCGGCAGCAGTTCGTTCCGGACCTCATCGCCGCGGTCCCCGGCGGGATCACGTCGGCCCAGCTGGCCAAGATCAGCAAGCTGGGCGGCGTGGTGGCGGTGCTGCCCGTCGACGGCGGGAAGGTCACGGTCAACGGGCACAGCGCGGACGTGCTCGGCGTCTCGCCGCAGGCCTTTCGGCCTTGGACACCGCTGGCCACAGCAGCCTCGGCGACGATCTGGTCGGACCTGAGCCAGGGCCAGCTCATCAGCACCGGCGCCGCGGCCACGAAGCTTCACCTGACCGCCGGGCGGTCGTATCCGGTCTCGGCCGCGACCCTCGAGCAGGTACCGTTCGGCAAGCCAACCGCGCTCAGCGTGCCCGGCGCGGACGCGATCGTGAACCTGACCCGGTCCGCGCAGCTCGGGCTGGCCAAGAACTTCGCCGTCTTGATCAACGCTCCCCGAGACAACCTCGCGTCACTGAAGGCGCAGGTCGAGGTGCTCATCGGCAAGGACGGCAAGGTCGTGAACCTGGTGGCCTACACCCTGAACGCGGCGGGCAGCTTGCCGGTGGAGCCGAACGCCCCAACGGGAGTGCCGGCCAACTGGATCGACCTGTTCAAGGCCTCGGCCGCGCAATACTGCCCCGGCCTGTCCTGGACCGTGCTCGCCGCGATCGGCGAGATCGAGAGCGGTGACGGGGCCAACGAAGGCCCGTCGAGCGCGGGAGCGGAGGGGCCCATGCAGTTCCTCCCCTCGACCTGGGCCATGTGGGGCACCGACGGGTTCGGGCAGACCGGTACCCCGGACATCTGGAACCCGCTGGACGCCATACCGTCCGCCGCGCGCTTGCTGTGCGCCTCCGGCGGCGGGAGCACCGCGGGGTTGTCCGGGGCGATCTTCTCCTATAACCACGCGACCTGGTACGTCAACGAGGTGCTCGCCTTGGCCGGTGAGTACGCCCAGAACAACTCCTAAGGTAGGACCAGGCGCCATCCCTCAGGCCGGGACCCGCGATGACCGCAGGCGGGGCAGGCCGAGCAGGCAGGTCGCCGCGCTCGCCGCGCCGCAGGCGGCGGCGAACACGTACCCCACCCGAGGTCCGTACGCGTCGAGGATGAAACCGACCACCGACGCGCCCACGGCCACGCCCACCCCGATGCCGCTGCTCAGCCAGGACATGGCCTCGGTGCGCCGGCCCGGCTTGGCCTGCGCCTCGAGCAAGCTGAACCCGGCGATCAGCGTCGGCGCGATGGTCAGCCCGCATAGGTAGATGCCGCAGGTCAGCGTGATCAGGTTGGGCTGGGCCCAGAACGTGGCCACGCCCAGCACGGTCAGGGTGAGGGTCACCGCGAACCTGGTCTCGACCGGTGTCCGCCACTGCCTGGACCCGTACCAGAGCCCGCCCGTGGCGCTGCCCAGCGCGTAGGTGCCGAGGATGAACCCGGCCAGCGGCTTGTGCCCGAAGTGCTGGGCGAACGAGATCGTGCTCAGGTCGATGGACACGAACATCGCGCCGAGCAGCAGGTATACCGGAGCCAGCACGATCAGGCCGGGAGCCGGGGCGCCATGGACCCGCTCGCTGCGCCGGACCGGGCCGCCGACGGGCGCCACGACCGGTTCGGTACCGCGCTCGGCGACGAACCACAGGGTTCCCCCGAGGCACAGCAGCGCGGCGACGCCGACGCCAGCCGCCGGGAACACCTCGGTGGCCAGCAACGTGACCGCGGCGGGTCCGATGACGAAGCACAACTCGTCGGCGACCGACTCGAAGGAGAACGCTGCGTGCAGCCGGGGCGAGCCCGCGAGCAGGACGCTCCACCGGACCCGGACCATCGTGCCCAGCGATGGCATGGCCGCGCCCGCGACAGCGCCGGGCACGAAGAAGGCCCAGGTCGGCGCGCGCAGCTTCACGGTCACGATCAGGGCCGCGGTCGCGATGGTGAACACGGCGAGCAACGGCAGCAGCACGCGCCGCTGACCGCGGGTGTCGACCAGCCGGGCGATCCGCGGTGAGGAGAACGCGTACCCGAGCGAGCCGACCGCGGCCACGGCGCCGGCCACGCCGTACCTCCCGCTGGAGGCCGAGATCAGCAGGACGGTACCGAGCCCGAACATGGACATCGGCATCCGCCCGATGACGCCCGCCGCCGAAAAGCGCCAAGCCCCCGGGACCCGGAAGATGTCCGCGTACGGCCGCAGCGGGCCGGGCAGCCTGCCTGCGGGGGAGCGGCCGATGGTGGTACGGGTGTCGTCAACCCGCGTCATCGGTCGCTGTATCCCATGGTCGTCACGATATCGGACCATTCCAACCGGTTTCTGGCGCCGATCCCGCATCCGGCGGCGGCCATAGCAATCCGGTGGCCCTGGTTGGATGGAGGCATGCCGTCCTACGACGCGTTCCTGCTCGTCTCGTTCGGCGGTCCGGAAGGCCCCGACGACGTGATGCCGTTCCTGGCCAACGTCACCCGCGGCCGGAACGTCCCGCCGGAACGCCTCGCCAGCGTCGCCGAGCACTACGACGCGTTTGGCGGAGTGAGCCCGATCAACCAGCAGTGCCGGGACCTGCTCGCCGCGGTGCGGGCCGATTTCGCGGCGAGCGGCCTGGCGCTACCCCTGTACTGGGGGAACCGGAACTGGACGCCCTACCTGGCCGACACGGTGCGGACCATGACGGCGGACGGTGTCCGGCGGGCCATCGCGTTCGTGACCTCGGCTTACAGTTCCTACTCCAGCTGCAGGCAGTACCTGGACGACATCGAACGGGCCTGCCTGGCCGTCGGTCCCGAGGCTCCGCGGATCGACAAGGTAAGGCGGTTCTTCAACCACCCGGGTTTTATCGAGCCGTTCGCCGCCCACGCCCGCGCGGCGCTGGCCACGCTCCCGGCCGAAGTGCGCGGCGACGCGCACCTGGTGTTCACCGCCCATAGCATCCCGCTGGCGATGGCT
>PLDT01000263.1:18334-19266 GCA_003136255.1 Actinomycetota bacterium | reverse complement strand
ACCGGCCACGCCGCCGGGACCGGGGTGCTGGTCCGCACCCCGGAACCCGTCCGGCTCGGCCAGCTGCTCGCCGCTCCGGGCATCACCGTCATCAACGACGGAACGGGCGTCCTGCGTGTCTCGGGCACCACCGCCGAGCAGATCGGCACCGCCGCCTGGCGGGCTCACCTGCCCGTCTACGAGCTCACCCCCACCCACGCATCGCTGGAAGAGGCCTTCATGCAAGTCACCAAGGACAGCATCGAGTACCACGCCGGAGCAACCCGATGACCGCCGTGATGGGCACCGGGCTGGCCCCCGCGCCCGCAGCCCCGGCCCCGGCGACCGTAGCGGGACCAGTGACCCAGGCCCGCGTCATCCGCGCGGAGTGGACCAAGCTGCGGGCGCTGCGCTCGACCCGGTGGTGCGCGCTGACCGCGGCCGTGCTGATCGTCGGCCTGGGTGCCGCGATCGCAGGCTCCGGGACGCCGTACCGCGTCTCGGCGGCCGATACCGCCGCGGCGGGGATATCGACGGCCCTGCTGGGCGTGCTGTTCGCCCAGCTGGTCCTCGGCGTGATCGGCGTGCTGGCGTTCAGCGGCGAGTACGGCACCGGGATGATCCNNGGGCCAAGGTGATCGTGCTGGCCGGCCTGGTGCTGCCGGTGACCATGCTGTGCGCGTTCACCGACTTCTTCGCCGGGGCCGCTATCGAGTCCTCCCGCGGGGGTTCGGCGCTCTCGCTGGGTGCCCCTGGTGTGCTGCGAGAAGTCGTGGGCTCCTCGTTGTACCTGACCGTCGTGGTCATCATCGCCCTGGCCCTGGGAGCCCTGCTCCGCAAGACCGCCGCGGGCCTGTCCGTGTTCGCCGGGGTGTTCTTCGTCGTCCCGATCATCGTCAGTGCCCTCCCGCAGAACATCCGGGGGTTCGCGCCCTACCTGCCGTCCAACGCCG
>PLDT01000263.1:13360-18305 GCA_003136255.1 Actinomycetota bacterium | reverse complement strand
GCGTTCCCGGGTCTTCGACGTCGGCTGCGCCCTGCTCGCCGCTTCTACACCGTCGCGGTCACGCCGAGCCGGATCACGGCGTTCGTCGTGCGACGTTCCGGCGGATGGCGTCGTCGGCGGCGGCGGCGTCTAGGCCCGACTCTATGAGCAGCGCGCGGGTGTGCTGGCCGAGCGCGGGGACGTCACCCATGCGCGCCTCGGTGTCCGTGAACGTCGCGGGGGGCAGCAGCGCCTCGGCCGGCGCGTGCTCGGTCCCGATCGTCCGCCAGCGGTCGCGGGCGCGTAGTTGCGGGTGCTCGACCACCTGGTCGAGCTGCTTGACCTGCGCGGCGGGGATGCCGGCCGTGGCCAGCCGGGCGTCCAGTTCCGCGGTGGACCACTTGGACGTCTGGGCCGCCACGAGCCCGTCGCACTCGGCCCGGTGCCGCACTCGCTGCACGTTGGTGGTGAACCTCGGGTCATCGGCGGCTCCGGGGACACCCAGGACCTCGGTGACCAGCGTGCGCCAGCCGCTGTCGTTCTGCACGCCGATCAGGATCTGGCCGTCGCGGGTCGGGAACGCGTCGTAGGGGGCGATGGAGCTGTGGCTCAGTCCCATCCTCGGTGGCTGGTGGCCAGTGTGCATCTGGGTGTAGAGCGCGTACCCCATCCACTCGACGGTGGCCTCGAGCATGGATACCTCGATGGTGGCGCCCTCGCCGGTGCGCCACCGGCGCAGCAGGGCGGCCAGGATCGCCTGGGAGCAGTACATGCCCGACGCGATGTCCGCCGTCGGGATGCCCGTCTTGACCGGGGTCTCGGGCGTGCCCGTGATCGCGATGAGCCCGGCTTCGGCTTGGATGAGCATGTCGTAGGCCTTACGCTGCTCCATCGGGCCGCCGAGCCCGAACCCGGACAGGCTGGCTACGACCAGCTGGGGCCGGCTCGACCGCAGCTCCCGGGCCCCGAGTCCGAGCCGCTCGGCCGCCCCGGGCGCGAGGTTCTGCACGAAGACATCCGCCCGCGCCGCCAGGCGCTGGACGACCGCGCATCCCTCGCTCGTCTTGAGGTCGACGGCGATCGACTCCTTGCCCCGGTTGAGCCAGACGAAATGCGCACCGGTGCCGTGGACCACGTGGTCGTAGCTGCGTGCGAAGTCGCCCCCGTCGACCCGCTCCACTTTGATCACCCGGGCGCCGAGGTCCGCGAGGTTCCGGGTGGCCAGCGGGACGGCCACGGCCTGTTCGACAGTCACGACGGTGATGCCGTCCAGCGGGAGGCTCATGCTATTTTCTCCCGCGTAGCGATAGTCATCGGTCTCCTTCGCTCGACATCATCCTCGCGCGGCGAAACGTCCGCGACATGCCGTGAATTGTGCCCGGCAGGGCTGATGACGACGTCCGCCCAGCGCCCAGCGCCCGGCGTCAGCTCGCGGTTGCCCTATCTGTGCGGTACAGGCGGAATGCTATCGGCCGTGAGGATCGCATTCTCGGACAGGACCGAGAGCCAGTAGTTCATCCGTTCGGCGTTGGTGGTGTCCTGCCAATGGGCGAACAGCCCGGCGGCGTCGGAGAGAGGCAACCGGCCTTCTACCTGGTGGACCTCGACGGTGAAGGAGGCCTCCCGCGGAGGGCATGCGTCGATGGCCGCCGACACGATGGAAGCCAGGCCGCCTGGCCCGTACATCATGTTTAGTGACCTGCGGCCCTGATAGCTGAAGGGGATGGGCAGCAGGGCCAAGAAACTAAGGTGGTCCCTGAGCCCTGGGACAAGCGGATGCCCATCGTGCAGGTGAAAGTGCACGTGCTTGCCCAGCCGGCCAAGCGAATGTGTGACGTCGAGCACGTGTGGCAGGGCGGCTGCCACCGCATCCTGGATGTCTGCTACCAGGTCAGGCAGGCGGTTGTCCGTCAGGTCGAGCTTCTTGAGATCCAGGCCGGGATGGCTGTCCCCGAATCGGGCGGCCACTTGTCTCAGGCCGATGTGTCCGACGTCGACGCAGACGCTTACTCGTTCCGCGTCCCGGAGCTGTTCCGCCACCTCGACGAACCATCCGCGATCCAGTCCGGCGGCGTACTCCAGGAAAAGCAGGGGACCAGCTGGCTGCTGGCCGAGGCGGGCATTCAGCTCACGCATCCCGGCGAGCAAACGGTCGGTCTGTGCCCCCATCTCACGCTTGTCGTGAACGACGAGGCCGGCGATACGGCCCGCGAAGCGGTCGGCGAATTCCTGCACCAACGCGCGGTCCCGCCCATGCAGCACGTTGACGGCCCGGTTCAGGTGGACGACGGGCAGGGGTGGATGGGGAGGTACGAACCGCAGGACCTGCTCGAGCTGATCTGGCGTGTCGGCGTAGACCTCGGCGCCCGTGCCCATCTGGGCGAAGCGCAGCCCGGCGAGCCGCAGTAGCGCCTCATCCCCGTCGACGCGCTGCTGGAACAAGGCGTGAACGCAGCCAGGCGCCTCGCCGACATCTTGTCCATACATGAGCGTCAACTCCACAGCTCGCAGACGGTTTTCTTACTCACATCCCCGCCGGGGGAGGCCCGTACTAGGCAGCACGCGGCAACTGCTCCGCAGCGGCCGGAAAGCGATCGACAGCACGCGGCATTGTTCGCCTCAGCCGCCTCAGCTGAACGCGGGCGCTGTCATGACGCATACGGACGTAGTGGACGATGCCTTCGACCGTCTTTTTCCCGTGCCGCAGTTCGCGCTGTCGGCAGCCGCTCTGGTAAACCTCGTCATTGCTGTACCGCCGGCCGGTGAACGGGCGCCCACAGGGTGTATCCGATTCCAGGTAGGCTGCCTGCCGGACCCGGTACCATAGGCCATCGGAAGAGCGCGGCCCGATCTGCGCGGCAATGGCCTTCGGATTGAACTCGGTATCGAGCATGTGCTCCAAATAATCCAGGTAGTACTGGCGGTAGTCGTGGTTGCGGAGCAGGTTCCGGACGAGCGGGATCTTTGGCTTATGACGGTTCACTTTTCCCGGCCAGTCCAGGATATCGGCGTACTGCCACTGGGTGCCGGAATAATCGATCCCCAAGCAGTTGTCGTAGTCCCATGGTATGAAGTTGAAATAAGGAGAGCCGGCAAAATCCTTCGCCGCTCCTCGGTGTCCCGAGTTGTAAAGATAATAATTAGAACCGGACGCGTAATAGTTGTCCCAGCTCCCGAGCAGCATATTAACGGCCGCCCACCTGAGGAAAGCATTAACGTTCATGATGCTGTCTACCGAGTCGCGGAAGGCGTCGGTGGCGAAGCGTCCCTCGCCGCCGCCCAGTCCGATGCCGTTGATCGTTCTGATGAAACAGGCCAGGTCATCGTAGGTGCTGGCCTCTGGGTTACCCTTGTTGGTCTGAAGCCGGTAGGTGCGCTCGCCAGAGCCGGGAATGAAATACTGCCGTCCCGAGTCATCCCCGTCGGGCGCGGTCCGGTGTTCAAGATACGCGCCCCCAATGTCGCGGTAGCCGGTCTTGTAGAGGTTTCCCCGGTAATTCCGGCCGAAATGATCTCTCAAGAACTTCTTGTCGACGTGCTCGATGACCGAGAAGAGGCCCCTATATTTCGTACCGAAGGCCAGCTTCGCGTACGTATGCCGTGGCGCGGGAATATTGGCCAGGCCGAACAGACGCCAGGCCAGCGCTTCGCGCATCTGCGATGGATCGTTGTACATCGCCTTGAGATTGACTCGGGTCATTCCGGCCAGCCAGTTGCCCTGTCCTACGGGATCGAGAATTATCCTCCAGGACGGCTTCGATGCGTGCAACGTGCGGTTCCCGCTGTTTTTGAGCGCGAAGGCCTCGGTACTGAAAAGAACCTCTCCGTCGCCGGGGACCGGAACGGGTCGGCGGTCGCCCGGATTGGTCGTCCACACATCGAGCCTGGCGCCACGGCCGGGTCTCAGCGGTTCGGTCAGGACACCGCGTCCCGGACGGAATCCCGTGACATGAACCATGTACATGTCCGCGCCGAAGAACTCCGGCTTCCCTAGCGACGCGTCAGGACGGCCTGCCATCTCGCTCGCCGCGCCTCTGTCACGCCCGGGCAGCTCCCATGCCGTCACCGCACGCCTGTTGGATATCTCACCGAACCGGTCCCCGCAGACAGCCGTGTCCATGCTTCCCCCGTGCCTGTGCCTTTCCCGCGGCCCCGTTCACAACTACTCCACAGAGCGGCGCGCCTGAATACCTTCTCTTCTCACGGAGCAGGCCACAAGACCACTGATACATGCGGGATTACCTGGAAGGAGGTAGCTCTTCGCTGCAGTGGATTGCAGGCGGTTCAGGACAAGGGCAGGCCGAGGATCTGAAGGAGGTCGCGGAAGTCCGTGATCGTGTAGTCGGGAGTGCAATCCCGGTAAGTCTTCTCGCCTTGATCGGAATCGAACATCACAGTCGTCATGCGGGCTTCCCGCGCTCCGTAGATGTCGCGGTACATGTCATTGCCGACGTACAGCACGTTCTCGGCCGCCACGGCCATACCGTCGAGCGCGAACTGGAAGAGCCGCGGGTCAGGTTTGCGGTATCCATGGTCGCCGGAAACGATGATCGGGTCGAAGTAGCCGAGCAGGCCAACCTTGTGCAGCTCGCCGCGGGCAGATGTGCTCTGCGCGTCGGTGACGATCGCGAGCGGGTAGCGGTCGCGCAGGACGTCGAGCACCTCACGGACGTATGGGTACAGGCCGAGCCGCCGACGCGAGATGCCCCGGGCCATCTCGGCCAGGAACAGCGGGATCTGCTGGAGCCGGCCAGCTGGCAGGGCGCGGGTGAAATCCGTTTGGTGATCTTCGATCATGCTGCGCCAGATACCGGCGGCGTCGAATTCGGGGTACTTCTCCGGGCTGCCGCGCAACTGCTCCTTCATGATCTGGAAATAGAGCTCACGGACCTCGTGCCGGTGCAGGTCGATGCCCTGGTAAGTGAGGAAGTGCGCCGCGGCCCGGAAGATCCCCTCGTCGTCGTCA
>PLDT01000263.1:0-13341 GCA_003136255.1 Actinomycetota bacterium | reverse complement strand
GCGCTCAAGCGGCTTGCAGCATCCTCTTCGCGTGCCGCACGAGCCTTCGGCCGTAGTCGTGGCCGATGTAGCCGTTGCGCGCGACCCGCAGCAGGTTCAGCGCCATGTAGTACGGCGCGCGAGCGGTAATCGACTCGAACGTCTGCTCGGGGTCGGGGAAATGACAGCTGTACTCCCACAGGAAGTGCCTGATGAACGGCTCCGCGCGGTGCCGGTCGCCGGAGTCCCGCATAAACGCGTGCTGGAGCTCGCCAGCGACCCGCCCGACGTCGAATACCCGGTCGCCACGCTTCATCCGCTCCAGGTCGATCGCCGCGACGTCCATGTCGTGGCCGAACAAGAAGTTCGCGGGGGTCGCGTCACCGTGCAGCCAGACCTGCCGGTCCTGCCACATCCGCGGCCGCTCCCGCCAGCGGTCGCGCAGCCCGCAGAGCTCGTCGACGTCTTGCTGCCCGATGCGGTGGGCCTTGCTGAGCCTGCCGACGATCGTGTCGAGGTAGCGGCACTCAGGATCGAAATCAACCGTTGCCCCGTTGGCCGTCCGATTGTGCTGGGTGGCCAGGAAGTACGCCAGGGCCGTGAGCCGCCAGTACAGGTGCGCGTCGTCTCCGTGCTGCGTCGCGCGCGCGATCGCGTCGCTGAATTCCTCGCCGGGATAATATTCGACGGCCAGCACGCCGTTGATGTCGCGACTGACTCCCAGCGGGCGGATCACGTGGTGCGGCGACCCGATCAGGTTGTACCGGCGCAGCGTCTCGAGCCCCTCGTACTCCTGGCGGGCCATCCAGGCAGCCTTGTCCAGGTCTGTCGCGAACCTCGTGCCGTAGAACTTGCAGATAACCTTGGCGCCGCTGAACTTTTCCTCGTACGCGTAGACCTCGTTGCTCCCCGACAGCCGGAACACCCGGTACGCCAGCTGCGGCTCGCGTACCTCCAGGCGATCACGCATGATCTTGCTCAGGAACCCGTGCAGCGGGTCCCCGCCCGCGACGTACCCGACATATTTCCCGTTCATTTCCGAGCCTTCCTCGCCCGGCCGCAGAACGACGGCATCACCTAGCCCGCCGTACCGAACCCCGTGTGCGCGGCGCCCCGTCACCTGGCGTTCACCGCGCCTTTACCTGTCACGGAGACACTTTGTCCGCTTCTGATACGTAGTGCGCCCGGTGACGGCAGGGCAGGCTGCATGTCGCGGGGGTCAGCCTAGTTCGCTCCAGCTGAGGACGGGCTGCTCGGTGAGCAGCCGGCGCTGCACCTTTCCGGCGGCGGCGTCGCGGGGTAGCGCCGCGACCTGGGCCACCGCGGCGGGCCGCATGAACGCGGGAAGCTCGGCGATGCGCTGCTTGATCTCGTCGAGCGGAAGGCTGTCGGCGACGACATAGAGCACGACCTCTTCGTCTACCAGTTCGCCGCGCCGTTTCCACAGGGCGTGGTCGGCGATGTCTGGGATGCCGGCCAGGTGATTCTCCACGAACGGGATGGGCACGAACTCGCCCTTCACCCGGATCGACTCGGCGCGGCGTTCGAGGAAGACGAGATAGTCGGGCCCGTCCGCGCGGCCGATGTCGGCGGTGTCGAACCAGCCGTCGGCGTCGCGGGCGACGTTGTGCCCGCCGGCGGTGACGTAACCGCCGAACAGCGCCGCGTGCTCCCGTTCCCGCACGAAGATCGTGCCGTCCGGATCGACCCGCCACTCGATATCGGCGCGGCCCGGGCCGCCGTGTCGGCTGGCGTCAGCGGGAATGTCGTCGGTCGCCAGCCAGCGGCGCAGGTGCGACACCCCGCCGGCCTCGGTCGAGCCGTACCCGGACACCGCGGCCGGGATCGCGAACCGGTGCAGGAACTCCGCGTCGGCGTAGAACATAGTGCGCACCCGGTGGCCGGCCGCGTCCGCGCCGGTAGTGGTCCGCTTGAGGATCTCCACCGGCGGCGCGTGCAGGATCAGCACGGTGACCTGCTCCGATACCACCCAAGGCCAGAACCGGCGGGCCGAGAACTTCGGCACTGTAAGAGCGTCGGCGCCGGTCAGCAGCGCGGTGACGATGCCGTAGCCCATCGGGTTGATGTGGAACAGCGGCAGCGGCGCGAGCACCCGGTCGTTCGGTGTCAGGTCGAGTGCTTGCGCCATCGCCGTGGCCATCCGGCGGAAGTAATCGTGAGTCTGGATGCAGAACTTCGGCGGTCCAGTGGTTCCGGAGGTGTGCAGGTAGGACACGACATCGAACGGGCCGGCATCGAGCCCGGGCAGCCCGTCCGGCTCGGCCATACCGGTGGTGCGCGCCTGCGCGATGGCCTCCGGGCTTAGGACGCGGTCCGGACCCAGCGGTTCCAGCATCCGCCCGATCAGATCCGCGGGATAGGTCGGATTGACCAGCGCGACCGGGGTACCGGCCAGCAGGCACGCCAGCCAGGTGACCAGGTAGTCCGTTGAGGTCGAGTCGACCATGGCCACCCGCTGGCCGGGCCGTAGCCCGGAGTCAAGCAGAACGCGTGCCCGGCTCGCGGCGAATCCGAGCGCGTCCCGCAGGGTGACCTGTTCGTCGATTGCGCCCAGCCGCAGGCCGGGCCGGGCGGCGGCCTGCGCGGTAATCGCGCGGGCCAGGTTCGCGGGGTGCGTCGTCGTGGTCATCACAGTTCCTCGGGTTGAGCGTCGGCGCGGGCGCGCGGCGCCGTCAGCGCAGGTCGGCCACGGCGACCGCGATACGGGCGACAGCATCGGTGAGAACCGTCTCTGAGGTAGCGAAGGAGATGCGGAAATGCGGGGACAGGCCGAAGGCCGCGCCTTGGACGGTGGCGACGCCCGCCGCGTCGAGCAGATACAGCACGACGTCCTCGTCGGTGCGCAGTACTTTCCCATCGCGAGTGCGCTGGCCCAGCAGCGCGCCGCAGTGCGGGAAGAGGTAGAAGGCGCCGGCCGGCGGGACAACGGTCAAGCCGGGAACGGTTCGCACCAACTCGACGGTCAGGTCGCGCCGTCGCCGGTAGGCCTCCACCATGTCGTGCACCGGGGACTGGTCACCCTCCAGGGCCGCCACGGCCGCGGCCTGGCTGATCGAGGACGGGCAGGTCGAGATCTGTCCCTGCAGCTTGTTCATGGCGGCGATGAGCCCCGCCGGTCCCACCGCGTAACCGATGCGCCAGCCCGTCATCGCGTAGGCCTTGGAGACGCCGTTGACGACGACCGTGCGGTCGGCCAGCCCCGGTTCAACGGAGACGATAGAGCGCAGCTCGTCCGGGCCGAAGTAGATCGCGTCGTAGATCTCATCGGTGAGGATGCGGACGTGGGGGTGCGAAAGCAGCACGTCGGCCAGGGCCCGCAGCTGCTCAGCGGAGTAGACCGCTCCGGTCGGGTTGCTCGGCGTGTTGAGCATGACCCAGCGGGTGCGGGGGCCGATCGCGTCGTCGAGCGCATCGGGGGTGAGCAGGAAACCATCGGTGGCCGGGCACGGGACGATGACCGGCTTCCCGTCGTTGGCCAGGACCATATCGGGGTAGGAGACCCAGTACGGGGCGGGGATGATGACCTCGTCACCGCGGTCGACAGTGGCGGCGAGAGCGAGGTAGATGACCTGCTTGGCGCCACCGCTGACACTGACCTCCGCGTCGCCGTAGCCGATGCCGGTGCGCCTGCGGACATGGCCGATGATCGCCCGGCGCAGTTCGGGCGTGCCGTTCACCGCGGTGTACTTCGTCTGCCCGGCTTCGATCGCGACGATCGCCGCGTCCTTGATGTGGCGCGGCGTCTCGAAGTCAGGCTCGCCCAGCGTGAGGTCGAGGATGTCACGTCCGGCGACCGACAGTTCGCGCGCCCGCGCCGCCGCGGCCAGGCTGGCTGATGTCCTGATCCGCTCGACGCGGGTGGCATAAGCAGAATGAGACACGTGGTTCCCCTCTCGGCCGACATGCCGCGATATCGCCCACAGGCGTGGTACCGGCCAGTCCGACCAGCACAGCGTAGGAGCCAGGGGCGCAGCGGCGCTTCGGTGCCGCCGAGCAAAATGCCGCATCATGTTTCTACAGATGTCGAACCCGGCGGAGTCGCTGCCGTGAGCTAGCGCCGAGTCAAGCCCGGGAACTGGCCGATTCGACACTTGTCGAGATGCGCTGCGCCGATTTCTCGCTGCGACCGAAGCATTCTGCGAGGCTCCCTGCCTACTCTGCTCACGTGAATATCGCCATCATCGGGGCTGGAGAAGTGGGCCGGACATACGCGAAGGCCGTGGCGGAGCAGTCTGCGCATACCGCGATCTTGTGCGATCCGTACCCGAAGGACGCGACGCTGCGATTCGTCAGCGAAGCCGGATTGGAGCTGCATCGCGAGGCCGGAACATGGCTCGCGGACGTCGACCGGGTGTGGCTGTGCGTAACGGGCGACCTGACGCTCTCCGTCTGCCGCGAACTCCTCTGGCGACTGAGACCTGGGACCGTCGTGGTCGACTTGACCACCGCGGCGCCCGGCGACAAGCGAAGCGCCTTCGACCTCGCCGCCGAGCATGACGTTCAGTACGTGGACGCGGTCATCCTCGGGGCGATCGCGCTCACCGCGGCCGCCACGCCGCTGCTGGCCGCGGGGCCGGCCGGCCCCGAAGCAATGCGCGACTTCGCCGACCTCGGAGCGCCCGTCCGGATCCTCCCGGAGGCCAGGGTCGGCGACGCCGCGGCGCTCAAGCTCTTGCGGACCATTCTGACCAAGGGTCTGGAGGCACTTGCCGTCGAGTGCCTGGTGGCGGCCGAGAAGCAAGGCATCAGGAGAGAACTCTATGACGCCATGCACGACGTCGACGCGATCGGCTTCACCGCCTTCCTCGACATGCTGGTGCGTACCCATATCCAGCACAGCGGCAGGCGGCTGCACGAAATACAGCGCGCCGAGGCTCAGCTGACCTCGATGGGACTGCCAGCATCGATGCTCTCGGCCAGCCAGCAAGTATTCGCGCGGACGACCAGTGCCGCGGCCCAGAACCCGCCGCCCGCCGCCGCGACCGCCGACGTCGAGGCGGCCCTCGAGTGGCTCGGGTCGACATCGGCCGGCTGTCCGCGCGTCGGGCCCGGGCCTGGGATCTGACCGCGATCCTTCCGTCGTAGGTCCGGCGCGAGGCGAACCGTCACAGACTTTTGGCCGAACGGCCGTGGTTCGTGAATCCGGTCACGTTCCAGCGGTGGGTTAGGGCTCCAGGTGCGGGTAGCGGTAGTCGCGCACCGGCAGGTGGTTCCGCTTGGTGGCCCGCGGGCTGGCGAAGCGGATCAGGTTCCACACGGTGCCTGCCTTGTCGTTGGTGCCCGAAGCGCGGGCGCCGCCGAACGGCTGCTGGCCGACGACCGAACCGGTCGGCTTGTCGTTGACGTAGAAGTTGCCCGCGGTGTAGCGCAGGGCGTCACCCGCCTCGGCGACCGCGTGCTCGTCGGCGCCGAACACCGCGCCGGTCAGGCCGTAGGCCGTGCTCTCGTCGACCAGGCGCAGCGTCCCCGCCCAGTCGCGGTCGTCGTACACGTAGGCGGTCAGCACCGGCGCGAACAGCTCCTCGGTGATGAACGGCGAGCGCGGGTCGGGGACTTCGAGCACGGTCGGGTCGACGAACCAGCCCTGGGACGCGTCGGTGGTGCCGCCGACGACGACGATCCCCTCGGCGCGGGCGCGGGCGAGCGCCTCGGCGTGCTTGGCGTGCTGCCGCTGGTTGATGACCGCGCCGACGAACGTCTCCGGCTCGGTCGGGTCGCCGACCACCACCGACTTGGTCAGGTCCACGAGCCGCTCCCGCAGCGCAGGCCACATGCTGCGCGGCGCGTACAGGCGGGCGGACGCCGAACACTTCTGGCCCTGGAACTCATACGAGCCGCGGATGCAGGCGACGGCCAGCGCCTCGAGGTCGGCGCTGGGGTGGGCCAGGATGAAATCCTTGCCGCCGGTCTCGCCGACCAGCCGCGGGTAGTTCTTGTAGCCGGCCACGTTCTGGCCGACCGTTCGCCAGATGTGCTGGAAGGTGGCGGTCGAGCCAGTGAAGTGCACGGCGGCGAGGTCGCGGTGGGTGAGGGCGACCTGACCGACCTCGGGGCCGGTGCCGTAGACGACGTTGATGACGCCGTCAGGGAGCCCGGCCTCCCGCAGCAACTGCATGGACAGGTGCGCCACCAGCGAGGCGCTCTCGGCCGGCTTCCACACGACCGTATTGCCCAGCACCGCGGGGCCGAACGCGAGGTTGTTCATGCAGGTGAAGTTGAACGGCGTGACCGCGAAGACGAAGCCCTCCAGCGGCCGGTACTCGAGCTGGTTCCACATGCCCGGCAGCGACCCCGGCTGCACGTCGTACATGTCCAGCATGTTCTTGACGTTGACCCGGATGAAGTCGATGGTCTCGCAGGCCGCGTCGATGTCGGCCTGGTAGGTCGTCTTCGACAGCTCGAGCATGGTGGCGGCGTTGAGCCGATCGCGCCACGGCCCGTACTCCAGCATGTCGGCCGCCCGCAGGAACGGCGCGACCCGCTCCTCCCACGGCAGGCGCGCCCACCAGCTCGACGCCGCCAGCGCGGCGTCGATCGCGGCGGCCACGTCCGGCTGCGACGCGTAGTGCACCTGGCCGATCCGGGTGCCGTGGTCGTGCGGGGTAACGACCGGGGCGGTGCGCCCGGTCCTTACCTCCTGAGAGCCGATCAGGTTCGGCACGTCGTAACCGGCGGCGCGCACCTCGGCGAGGGCGGCCGTGGTCGCCGCCCGTTCGGGCGAGCCCGGCGCGAACTGGCGCGGGGCCGTGGGGCCGATGGGGAACAGGCCGGTACGCGCGGCAGGTGCGGTCATGGCGTCACTCCTAGGCAGAGATGATCGAACGTCTCGACCGTAACCAGGCCACCGCCCGGGAGGCTTCGGCCACGGCGCGGAACTTGGCCGCCGATTTCCTACACTTGTCGAATGACCGACCCGTCTGGCCTGCAGGCCGTGGTCGACGCGCTCGCCGCCGATCTGGGCTGCCCGGTGCTGATCGAGGACGCCGAGCACCAGCCGCTGTGGTGGAGCGCCCAGGGATCGGTCGACGAGGTCCGGATGCGCACCATCCTGCACCGCATGGTGGCGCCGGAGGCCAAAGCGATGGTCCGCCGGCTGCAGCTGACCCGCGCAACCCATCCGGTGCGAACGCCCGAGATCGCCGAGATCGGCATGCGCGAACGCTGGTGCGTGCCGATCCGCTCGGGCGGGACCCACCTCGGCTACCTGTGGGTCGAAGACGACCATGGTCAGATCGGACAGGACCAGCTGCCGCGGCTCCAGGAGTGCGCCGACCTGGCTGCCGATGTCCTGGCCCGCGATCGATCCACCTATGAGGACCTGACCCGTCGGCGCTCGGCGCTGATCGACCGGCTGCTCCACGACGTCGATGAGGAGGCGGCGCGCGAGCTCGCGGCTCTGGAGCATCTGGCGCACGACGTGACCGTCGTCGTGCGGGCGCCGTCGCTGGCCGGCGGGTGGAAGCTGCCGGGAGGCATGAGCGTGCACGTGTGGCGGCCGAGGGCCGCGCCGGCGGCCAGCGGCCGGGCGCTGCCCCTGGTCGAGCTGCGCGAGGCGGTCCGCCGGGCGGCCTGCACCCGGCGGGCGCTCGCGGTCGGAGCGCGGCTCGAACGGCCGTCATGGGACGCGCTCGGCGTGTGGCGGCTCGTCGTCGAGGCACCGGAATCGCTCACTGTCTCCGAGATCCACCCCGGGGCCGAGGTCCTGGCCTCGGCCCCGCGCACCGACCTGCTGGCCACCGCCCGCGTCGTCCTCGACCTGGGCGGCGACGTCGCCACGGCCGCCGAGGCGCTGCGCGTCCACCGCACCACGCTGTATTACCGGCTCGACCGGATCCAGGAGCTGACCGGCGTCGACCTGCGCGCCGGGGCCGGCCGCACCGACCTTCAGCTCGCTCTCTGGCTGGCGGCCTACCGCCAGGCCGGCGGCTGAATTAACCCGCTGCCTTCGACATCTGTCGGAAGAACCCGCCGAAGTTCCGGTCTGGCGCCGATCCGCCGCCGGCCGGACGCGGCCTACCGTGAGGACACCTGATCAAGGAGGTCCCATGGTTACGTCCGCAGATGCCCTGGTGATCGGGGCGGGCGCCGTCGGCGCGAGCTGCGCTTTCCACCTCGCACGCGCTGGCCTGCGTACCGTGGTCGTCGACCAGTTCGGCGGTCCCGCAGAAGGTAGCACCGGCCGGTGCTTCGCCTCGGTCCGCGGGCAGTGGGCCGACGACCTGAACATCGAGCTGTCCTGGCGCAGCATCCAGGCGTTCCGCTCGTTTCCCGACGAGCACGGAATCGACGTCGGGTACGCGGCGAGGGGCTACCTTTTCGCCGTCCCGCACGAGGCGTGGCCCACGCACCTGGCGGCCGTGGAGCGGCAGCGGGCGCACGGCGTTCCCGTCGATGTCCTCGATATTGCCCGGGCAACCGAGATCACTCCGTTCGAGCCGGCTGGCATAGCCGGCGCCACCTGGGGACCCGCCGACGGCGTGGTCGACCCGCACGGGCTGACCGTGGCCTACCTCGAGCTCGCGCGAGCTCACGGAGCCGAGGTCAGGTTCCGGCACGCGGTCACGTCGCTGGACCGGGTCGCGTCGGGATGGGTCGTTCGCGCCGGGCCAGCGGAGTTCGCCGCGGGCCTGATCGTCAACGCGGCCGGCGGCTGGGCAGGTCAGGTCGCCGCGCTGGCCAGGCTCGACGTGCCCGTGGTCCACTCCCGCCGCAACATCTACGCCAGCGCACCTGGCGCGCTTGACCGGGCGCTGCCGATGACGATCGACCTGGCCAGCGGCGTCTACGTCCGCACTGAGGGGGACCGGCTGCTGTTCGGCGGCCCGGCGTCCCCTGGCTCGGCGGGCTACTCCACCGAGGTCGACTGGGCCTGGATGGAGGAGGTGCTGGACCGGGGGACGCCGCGCTTCCCGTGGCTCGCCGACCTGCCCCTGGACCGTGCCGCCTCGTGGGCCGGCACTTACGAGATGTCCCCGGACAGCCAGGGCATCCTCGGCCCGCACCCGGACGCCCCGGCCTGGTTCAACGCCTGCGGTTTCTCCGGCCACGGCTTCATGCAGGCCCCTGAGATCGGCCGGCTGGTGGCCGAGGAAGTAGTCACCGGCCAGATCAGCAGCGTGGACATGACGCCGCTGCGCATCCAGCGGTTCTCTCATGCTGTACAGGGCACGGCCGTCGGGATGGTGTTCTGATGACCAGCACGAAGGTCGATCTCACCGTCGAGGCGGGCGCCGCCTGGATCACCCTGGACGGCCCGGAACGGCGCAACGCCCTCGACGCCCAGGCCGCGCGAGACCTGGCGGCGATCTGCGACACCGTCGATGCGGACTCCGCCCTCGGGGTTGCCGTCATCACCGGCACCGGCCGCGCCTTCTGCTCGGGCGCCGACACCGCCATCCTGAACCGCATCCGCACCGCATCGCCGGACCAGTCCTACGAAGGACTTGATGAGCTGTACGCCGGCTTCCGCCGCTTCGCGGCGCTGACGGTGCCCACCGTCGCCGCGGTCAACGGCGCGGCGGTCGGCGCCGGGCTCAACCTCGCGCTGGCCGCCGACCTGCGCGTCGCGAGCACCGATGCGGTCTTCATCTCCGGGTTCGCCCCGCTCGGTATGCATCCCGGCGGCGGCCACCTGCACCTGATCGCCCGGGCCGCGGGCGCCAGTGCCGCCGCGTACTTGGGTGTGTTCGGCCAGCGGATGGGTGCCGACCAGGCCCTTTCCGCGGGCCTGGTGTCAGCCGTCGTCACCGGCGCCGACCTGCTCGGCACCGTCCGCTCGATGGTGGCGCACCTGGCGGCCGATCCTGCCCTCGCCCGCGCCCTGGCCGCCGACCTGCACCGGACGGTCCACGACGCCGGCGCGTGGGACCGGGCCGTGGAGATCGAACGAGCCCGCCAGATGTGGTCACTCGCACGCGACCCGAAGGAGTCTTGATGTTCCCCCTGCTCCGCACCGACCCCGAACGCGCCGCCTGGATCGACCGGTTCGCGGCCGACATCGGTGCCCTGGCCGAGGACAGCCGCGCCGAACTGGACGCCGCCAACCGCCAGAACCGCTTCCCGCGCGAGATCTACGCCGAGCTCGGCCGTCGCGGCTACCTCGGCCCGCTGGTCCCCCGGGAGTGGGGCGGCCTGGGCGGCGGCGCGGCGGAATACGTCGTCATCAACGAGGAGATCGGCCGGCACGGCATGGTGACCGGCCAGGTCGCGATCCAGGGCCAGCGCTGGCTGCTGGACTGGGGCACCGACGAGCAGAAGGAACGCTGGCTGCGCGGCATCGCCGCCGGCCAGCTGGTGTTCTCCGAGTCGATCAGCGAGAAGAACGCCGGCTCATCGTTCAAGACCATGCAGGCCACCGCCACCCGCGATGGCGCGGACTGGATCCTCAACGGCGACAAGACGCACGTGAACATGGGCGCCGACTGCGACGTCACGCTGTTCTACGCCAACGCGCCCGAGGGCCTGACCAGCTTCCTGGTCGACACGTCCCTGCCCGGCATCACCACCGAGGTGACCGACGCGATCGGCTCCCGGCTCATCCGCACCGCCGACGTGCACTTCGACCACGTCCGCGTCCGCGACGCCGACCTGCTCGGCCCGGCCGGCGGCGGCCTGCAGACCTTCCTGTCGACCTTCAACGTGAGCCGCCTGGGCAACGCGTCCGAGCTCATCGGCCTGGGCCGCCGGGCCATGGAGCTGGCCCTGCGCTATGCCCAGCAGCGCCAGGTGGGCGACAACATGGTCACCGACTTCCAGGGCATCCAGTGGATGGTCGCCGACGCCTGGACCGCACTGCACGCCGCCTCGCTGGCCCGCGACCTCGCCGCCCAGATCTACGACCAGGGCCAGGAGGTCGCGCTGCACACCACGGCGGCCAAGCAACTGGCCGTCATCGGCGCGGAGAGCGCATCCCGGACTGCCTACAGCATGACCGGCGGCCACAGCCTCTACTTCGACCAGCCCTACACCGACATTGACAACGAGATCAAGGTGCTCAAGGTCGCCGGCGGCTCGTCGGAAATCATGCGCAACTACATCGCCCGGCGGATCCTCAAGGAACCCGGCCACGAAGGCGTGAACTGACCATGACCGGCGCCGAGGCGCTACCCTCCTGGGCGGCGGGCATGACCGACCTGCATGCCCATGCGTCGCCGAGCCTGCTGCCGCGGCACGGCGACGACGCCCAGACCGTAGCGGCCGAGCGCGAGCTGGGCTTCAGCACGATCGTCCTGAAGTCACACGAGGGCAGCACCGTCGAGCGCGCCGCCATCGCGGGCCCTGGCGTATACGGCGGCGTGGTCCTGAACAGCGCGATCGGCGGGGCCAACCCCGACGCCGTCCAGGTCGCGGCCCGCCTGGGGGGGCGCGCCGTCTGGATGCCTACGGTCTCGTCACGCACCCACAAGGCGGGCGCCTCGTCGCCGGAACTCTCGGTGCACCGCGGCTTCGAGCTCGCGCCGGTCGACGTCGTCGACGACGGTACGCTGCGTCCCGAATGGCACGACGTCCTGGACGTCATCGCCGCCCACGACCTGCTGCTCGCCAGCGGTCACCTGTCGGCGGACGAGACCGTGGTGCTGTTCCGCGAGGCCCGCCGCCACGGCGTGCGCCGGCTGATGGTCAACCACCCGATGATGGCGTTCCTGCACTGGAACGCCGAAGCGGCGGAAATACTCCGGGAGCTCGGAGCCCATCTGGAACTCGGGATCCTGCCCGACCTGCTCGGCGACGGGGATCACGCCAGCCTCCGGCTGACCGCAAGCTACCCCGCATCCCTGCTCGTGTTCGGCGGTGACCTCGGCCACGCTCACCACGCGCCGCCGTCGGCCGCGGTCCCGCCGTGGCTGCACCGCCTGGAACACCGCGTCGGGCCGGGCGCCGCGGCCGCGATCATGACCACGCAGACCAGCGGCCTGCTCATGCCATAACCACCATCGCCCTGCCTCGATTAAGGAGCACCCCATGACCAGCCCGTTCCAGCGATTGCACCACGTCTGCCTCGTCGTGCACGACATCGACGCCGCCGTGGCGTACTACGAAGGCCTCGGTATCGGTCCCTGGCAGGACTACCCGCCGCTCAGCCAGTTCGCCGACCTGAACGTGCCCGATCCTGAGGCATTCGCCCAGCTGAAGTACCGCTACGTCGACCTGGACAACGTCCAGGTCCAGCTCTGCGAGCCCCCGCGACTGGATTGCGCGCAGCGCCGCTTCCTCGACACCCACGGGGAAGGCGTCTTCCACATCGGGTTCGAGTCCGACCTCAACACCGCAACCGCGCAGGCGAACGCGTCTGGCCTGGATGTACTCATGTCCGGCCGCCGGGACAACGGAACCGGATTCGTCTACTTCGACACCCTCGACCAGGCTGGCGTGGTGTGGATGTGCCGGCAGACCAAGCCGGTGCCATCATGAACGCCCTCATCCTCCACGCGCACCCGAACCGAAGTCCCTGCGGGACCCGGCTCCTCAGACGATGGCGGGAACAACAGCCTCGATCAGGTGGGGTCCGGGTTCGGTCAACGCTCGGGTCAGGTGCTGGGCGAGTTCTTCGGCCGTGTCGGCGTGCGCTGCGGGGACACCCATGGATTGGGCCAGCCCGGTGAAGTCGAGCGGTGCTCCGCTGAGGTTGATCAAAGGGCTGTCGTGCAGTTCGTTCTGGCCTGGTTCCCGGAGGTGTTCCCATTCCTCGCGGAGAATTCCGTAGGAGCTGTTCTTGAGGATGATCGTGGTGATGTTCAGGTGCTCGCGGGCGTGTGTCCACAGGGCGGAGATCGTGTACATCGCGGATCCGTCGCCGTCGAGGAGGATGACCGGCCGGTCTGGTGCGGCGATCGCGGCGCCCGCCGCTAGGGGAAGGCCCATCCCCATCGCGGTTCCGGTCAGGGCGAGCAGGTCGTGGCGCGGGGCGCCGGCGATGGCGGCGGGGAGGGCCTGGCCGGAGCTGATCGACTCATCGACGATGATGGCGTCCTCCGGCAGGAGGGCTCCCAGTATCTGTGGCCACGACTGCAGGGTGAGCGGCCCGGACGGCATCGCGGGGCGCGCAGCGGCCGTTACCTTCGCGGCCGTACTGGGCGCGACGATCGCGGCCAGGTCGGTGAGCGCGCGAGCGACGTCTTCGTCCGGGGCCGCGAGGGTGACCATGGCGGCGTCCGCGGGTACCGGCGAGCTCGGCTGGCCCAGATAGGCGAAACCCATCACCACCGGCTCGTGCACCCCGGCCAGCAGGACGTGGCTGGCGCCCTTGAGCTGTGCCACGGCCTGCTCGGGATAGAACCCCAGCCGCGGGAAGTCGGGCAGGCCAGCGCCGTGCTCGAGCCGGGCCGGGGACGTCTCGGTGAA
>PLDT01000365.1:0-3150 GCA_003136255.1 Actinomycetota bacterium | reverse complement strand
CGGGCCGGCCGCCGAGAACGCGCTCATCTCACTGCTCGCCCTCAACGGGCTGCGAGTGTCCGAGGCCATCGGTGCCGCTTGCACCCAGGGACACGGCAAAGACATCTCTGGGGCTGATACGTGAATGGTCCTCAGCTGGGTAAGCGGCAGCGGACCCTGGCCGGTGAGGTCGTGGCAGGGTCTGTGGTGGCTGGCTGTCAGGCGGCTGGGTTGATGGTGACGGTGTGGCCCAGGGCCTGGAGCCTGGCGATGAGCCGGCGGGTCTCGCGTTCGGGGTCCCGGAGACTGGTGAAGTAGCCGGCGCCGAGTTCGTGGTAGGGCTTTCCGGTGACCATGATGTGCCAGATGATCACGATCATCGCGTGGGCCACCACGACGATCGCTTTCTTCTTGGCGGTGGTGCTGCGGTAGCCGCCGTTCTTCATGACGTGCCGGTGGTAGAGGGATTTGAGGTAGCCGTCGTGGCGGACCGCGGACCAGGCGCATTCGACCAGCAGGGTCTGCAGGTGCGTGTTGCCCTTGCGGGGCCTGCCCGAGCGCCGCTTGCCGGCGGATTCGTGGTTACCGGGGCACAGCCCGGCCCAGGAGGCCAGGTGCGCGTCGTCGGGGAAGAACTCCCTGACCGCGACGCCGATCTCGGAGATCACCGCGGCGGCGGCGAGCCGGCCGATCCCCGGGATGGTGATCAGCAGGTCCCGCCAGCACTGAAAGGGCGCCATCATCATCTCGATCCGGGCGTCCAGCCGGGCGATTGCCGCTTCCAGGTGGTCGATGTGGTCCAGGTGCAGGCGGCACATCATGGCGTGGTGGTCGCTGAAGCGGCCTTCCAGCGCCATGGACAGGTCCGCGATCTTGGCGCGCATCTTGCCCTTGGCCAGCTGGGCCAGGACCGGGCCGCGGCGTTCCCCGTCGATCAGCGCCTCGACCATCGCCCGCCCGGACTTGGTGGCGACCGAGGAAGCCACTGAGTCGATCTTGATCCCGGCGTCCTGCAAGGTGCCGCCGAGCCGGGCGATCTCGCTGACCCGCTGCTGGACGATCTTGGTGCGGTAGCGGATCACGTCCCGGGCGGCCTTGATATCGGCCGGGGGGATGAAGCTGCCGGCCAGCAGCCCGCACTCCAGCAGGTGCGCCAGCCACTCCGCGTCCGCGTAATCGGTTTTGCGGCCCGGCACGTTCTTCACGTGCGCCGCGTTGCAGATCAGGACCCTAGCGAAGTTCCCATGCTCGACCAGGGCGTAATACACCGGCATGCTATAGATCCCGGTGGCCTCCATCGCCACGTGCGTGACCCCGAGCGAGACCAGCCACCGGGCAGCCTCGCCCATCACCCCGTAAAACGTCCTGAACGTCCGCTTGACGGTGACCCGGCCATCTGGCCCGTCACCTGGCATCCGCACCGCGACCGCGATCTCGTCCTTGCCGACGTCGATCGCCGCGCAGCGCTCATACACGACATGCATGCCCGACACCTCCCGGGTGAACCCGAACCTGGCACGCACGCCGCCCGCAGAGTCCCGTGAAGGCTAAGACACTGATACTCGCGTTCGCGACGCAACCGGGGGACGCCCGTAGGGGAAGGGACTCCAGCGCCAATCTGTTAGACGGTCTCATCGAGCCAAGGCACACCGGCGTCGGCGGGCAACGTACGCACCACCCATTCTCATCCCCGAGAGCGGTCCCGCGGCAATCGCAATCTGTTAGCGCGATGTTCGCTGGACAAGGGAGGGCTGCCTTATGGAGATTGCTAATCTGGGAAAGGCGGATGGGCTGCCGCCGGCGGATTGGGCCGTAGTTGCTGAGAAGCTCGATGCGGGGTCGGCGTCAGCTCCTGGCGCGGCGAGCTCCCGCACGACGTGGCTGTCCACCGTCAACGAGGATGGCAGCCCGCATGTGACTGCGGTCGGTGCCCTGTGGCTGGACGGCACGTTCTGGTTCCAGACGGGCGCAGGCACGCGGAAGGGGCGCAATGTCGCGCGCGATCCGCGGTGCTCGGTCGCGGTGTCGATCCGCGACGCGGACGTCGTAGTCGAGGGTGACGCTGCGCGAGTAACCGAGCCGGGCGCACTGGCGCGTATCGCGAACGCGTGGGCGGACCAGGGCTGGCCGGCCGAATCCGACGACAACGGGCCGGGCATCACTGCCCCGCTCAACGCACCGTCGCAAGGCCCGGCGCCGTGGAACGTGTATCGCATTGAGCCGCGCTCGGCGGTCGTGACCTTGGCGACGGAGCCGGGCGGCCTGACTCGCTTCCGGTTCTGACGCTTGCTGACCGGTAAGCCGGGAGCACAAGCTAGGAGGTCCATCAGATGAGCAAGGTAATCGCCGGGTTTTCGATGTCACTGGACGGCTTTGTCGCCGATCCGGATGACGGGGTCGACCAGGTCTTCAAGTGGTATTCGGCGGGCGGCACGGACGCTGAGGTCATGGCCGGCGACGGCACGTTCGAAATGTCAGGGGAAGGCGCCGGGTTCATCGAGGAGGCAGGCCGGGGCGCCGGGGTGCTGGTGACCGCGCGGCGGACCTTCGACCTCGCGCACGCGTGGGCCGGCAAGCACCCGATGGACGTGCCGATGGTCGTCGTGACCCACCGGGTCCCCGGGGAATGGGCCAGTCGCGAAGGATCGCCCTTCACGTTCGTCACCGAGGGTGTCCCGAAGGCCATCGACGTGGCACGACAGATCGCCGGCGACAAAGACGTCGTGGTCGGCGCTCCCAGCATCACCTGGCAGTGCCTGCAACTCGGGCTCCTCGATGCCATCCACATCGACCTGGCGCCGGTAGTACTGGGACGCGGGATACGGCTCTTTGATCACCTGACCGGGCCGGTCGAGCTCCTCGTCACCGAGGTTTCCGGGAACCCGCACGTCACGCACATCACCTACCAGGTCATCAAGTAGCGGCGAGTCCCCGGCTCACCCGCTGAAGGTGAGGCCCGGTGCGCGGACCCGGCACCGGCGCAGGGTCGGCGGCCTGAGTCCGGGGACCGGGTGACAATCGAGCCGACCTCGTTCGTTGGTCATCTCGTAAAGCAGAGCGGGTCGGCCCATACGGGAATGGGGCCGACCCCGTGGCGTCCGATGAACAGAATTGACGATTATGCAGCGCGCAGCGGCCGAATTATCAGCCACTGAGGTTTTCTCAGCGACT
>PLDT01000235.1:0-6651 GCA_003136255.1 Actinomycetota bacterium | reverse complement strand
CCAGTGCGGCATTAGAAACCAGGGCCGCCTTATCGCATGAACCCGCCGTACCCCGCGTCCCCGCCGCACTAGGTTGCGGCTTTTTCCTTTTTAGCCGAACGTCCAGGCGTTTCAGCCCCGCGCCCGCTCCTCCCGTGCCGTGGCTATATTTTCCCCAGGAGGCCCCCCCGCCCCGAACTCCCGGAACTCCCGCTGGGTCAGCCCGCCCAGGATGGCCACCGCCACCACGCCGCCCGCGACCGGGAAGAACAGCGACGGCCCGATGTGCCGGACCAGCACCCCGGAGACCGCCACCGACAGCGGGAAACTGCCGAACGCACACAGCATCAGCGCGCTCATCACCCGTCCGAGCATCGCCGGGGGCGCCCACTTCTGCAGCACGGTCAGGATGGTGACGTTGCCCAGGCCGTTGGTAGCGCCGGTCACGAACAGCATCGCGGCCGCCCCGGCCTCCCCGCCGAGGTACGGGGTGAGCGCTATCGCCACCGACGAGACCAGGAAGACGATAGAAGCGAAGACGGCCGGCCTGCGCAGCCCGCCGGTGCGGCTCGCGGACAGCGTGCCGATCACCCCGCCGATCGCGAAGCAGGCCAGCAGCGCTCCGTAGCCGGCCGCCCCGTACCGGGCGTGCGCCAGCGAGGGCAGCGCCACCTCGCCCTCCCCGCCCCCGGCCAGGTTCGCCGCGATCACCACGACCAAGAGGACCTGCAGTACCCGCGACCTCTTCAGGAAGGCCAGCACGCTCCGGTTCCCGCCATCGCCCGCGCCTGCGCCCGCCCCAGCCGCCTCATCCGCGGCCGCGCTCATCGTCCCGGTCGCGGCCCGGCGGGGGATCAACGCCAGCGTCAGCGCCGAGACCGCGAACGACGCCGCGTCAGCCGCGAAGGCCCACGTCGACGCGCGAGTGGTGGCCACCAGCGCGCCGCCCAGGGCCGGTCCCAGCAGCGACCCGGCCTGGACCGCCGCGGTGGATATCGCGTTACCCGCGCCCAGTCGCTCCCCGTCCAGCAGCGACGGCATGATCGCGAACGACGCCGGGATGAACAGCCCCTCGCCGGCCCCGATGAATGCCGCGAGGGGTCCGAGCGCGACCAGCGAGGCCGTGTGCCGGGCCGCGAGCACCGCCAGTCCCGCCACCAGCACGCACCGCGCCCCGTCGGCCGCGAGCATGACCGTCCGCGGTCCGACCTTGTCGGACAGCACCCCGCCCACCGGGATCAGCACCATGCGCGGCACGCCGTAGCAGGCCAGCACNNCGCCACCGCGTAGCAGTAGTCGCCGATCGTCGACGTGAACTGCCCGCCGGCCAGCAGCCGGAAGCTCCGCACCCCGAGCGGCCCGGACCGCAACGACCCCAGCCGGCTCATTGTGCCTCCTCCGGCCCGAACCACGGGAACATGTCGAGCAGGATGTCGACCGGCAGCGCTCCCGGCGACCGTTCGGCCGGGTCGAGCCGTATGTAGGGTTCCATCACCGCCAGCACCTTCGCCCTCAGTTCGGAGAGCTCCTCCGCCGTCACGTGCGCCGCGCTGAACGTCTCGCCCGAGGCTCGCTGCCAGTCCGCCGGAAACTCGGACCGGCGGTCCAGGTAACGGGCGCGGACCTCCTCGGCCGAAGCCCGCAGGTTCTCCACCAGTAGCCGACTGGCCAGCCGGCCCGCCGGCGAGGAGTCCGGCTCGTCCTCGAGCGTGAACGCGATCAGCCGCGCCCGCCACGGCCGTTCGCGCCCGTTCGCGGCGCTGGCCCGGTCCTCCTCGATGAACCCGTACTTAGCCAGCGTGCGCAGGTGGTAACTGCACGCCGAGGGGGAGAGCCCGGCCACCTCGGCGCACTCGGTCGCGGTGACCGACCCTCGCAGCCCGATGTGCGACCAGATCGCGATCCGGGCCGGATGCGCGAGCGCGCGCATCATCTTCGGGTCGGTGAGCCGGACCGGATTTCCCGGCATCCCAGGTTCGACGCTGTTTTCTGGCTTCTCAGCCTCGGCGTCGTCCCGCCTCGCCCCTGCCTCATCACTCATACCTGAAACACTACTTTCGAAAGAATTGCTTCGCAATAGGTTCGGGGTACGATTTGGGTGGAGGTCGAAGTCGATGCAGCGGCAAATCTTCACCCAGGAGCAGGACGAGTTCCGTGACATGGTGCGGGCCTTCATCGCGAAGGAGATCACGCCCTATCACGAGCAGTGGGAACGGGACGGGATCGTGTCCCGTGACGTGTGGCTGGCGGCCGGCCGGGCCGGCCTGCTCGGCATCCACATCGACGAGAAGTACGGCGGCGGGGGCGATCCCGACTACCGGTACTACGTGATCCTGAACGAGGAACTAGCCCGGGCCGGGGCCAGCGGGCCGATGTTCGTCCTGCACAACGACATGATCGGGCCGTACCTGGACCGGTTGTGCACGCCGGAGCAGCGGGAGCGGTGGTTCCCCGGCTACTGCTCGGGGGAGCTCATCGCGGCGATCGCCATGACCGAGCCAGAAGCAGGCAGCGACCTGCAGGGGATCCGGAGCACCGCGGTCCGGGACGGCGACCACTACGTGCTGAACGGCCAGAAGACGTTCATCTCCAACGGCCAGCTCGGCGACCTCGTGATCGTGGTCGCCCGCACCGATCCGGCCGCCGGGCACCGCGGCATCAGCCTGCTCATGGTCGAGCGCGATATGCCCGGCTTCAGCCGCGGCCGGAACCTGGAAAAGCTCGGCATGCACGCCCAGGACACCTCGGAGCTGTTCTTCACCGACGTCCGGGTGCCGGCCGCGAACCTGCTCGGCGAGGAGGGCGGCGGCTTCGTCGCGCTGATGCAGAACCTGCCCCGCGAGCGCGTCACGATCGGCGTCACCGCGCTGGCCATCGCCGAACAGGCCTTGGCTGACACGCTGGCCTACTGCAAGGAGCGGAAAGCGTTCGGCCAGCCGATCGGCAGCTTCCAGCACAGTAAGTTCCTGCTGGCCGAGATGGCCACCGAGATCGCGGTGGCGCGCGAGTTCACTGACCGCGCCATCATGGAGCACTGCGCCGACCGGCTGAGCACCGAAGAGGCGTCCATGGTCAAGTGGTGGAATACCGAGCTGTGCAACCGCGTCACCGACCGGTGCGTGCAGCTGNNTTCGGCGGCACCACCGAGATCCAGAAAGAAATCATCGCCCGCAACCTCGGGCTGTAGCCTGACCAGGTCTTCTACGAAGTTCGTGCTGCCCGTCAACGGGATCGTGGCATCCAAGGCCGCCGCCTGGCTATGACGGCTCCGATTGGCCCCGCTACGACGGCGATGGTCACCAGCACCGGGGAGGTGGCCGGCCTGGCGGCATGGCGCCATAGCAGTGCGGCGGCACGGCCGGCGTCGGCTGAAGGACGTACGGTTGGGCTTGTGGAGGTGCGGTTGTTCGGCGAGCTCGAGGCGCTGCAAGCGGGCGTGCCGGTGCCGGTGCGCGGGGCCAAACAGCGGGCCCTGCTGGCCCTGCTGGCCCTGCAGCGCGGGAAGCCGATCAGTTCCGACCGCCTGATCGACCACCTGTGGGGCGACGGGGAAGCGGCGAAGCCGGCGAACGCGTTGCAGGCTCAGATCGCCCAGCTGCGCCGCAGCCTGGGATCGGCGGCGATCGTCACCTCAGAAGGCGGCTACACCCTTGGTATCGATCCCGACGATGTGGATGTCGTTCGCTTTGAGCAGCTCGTCGCGACCGGACGGCGGCTCGTGGAGGCGGGCGAGGTGGCGTCGGCGTCAACCACGTTGGGTGAGGCGCTGGCGCTGCGGCGGGGGGAGCCGCTGGCCGAGTTCGCCTATGCCGGCTTCGCGGATGCCGAACGGGCGCATCTGGACGAGATAACCCTGGTGGCGATCGAGGCTCGCGCCGGCGCGGATCTGGTGTTGGGGCTCCATGGAGAGCTCATCGGGGAGCTAGAAGCCTTGTGCCGCGAACATCCGTTGCGCGAGCGGCTGTGGGAGCTGCTGATCCTCGCTCTGTACCGGGCCGGGCGCCAAGCCGAGGCCCTGCGCGCCTACACCGAAGCTCGCGAGCGGTCAGTCGACGAGCTGGGGATCGAACCCGGTCGCGCCTTGCGAGAACTGCAGGCCCGAGTCCTGGCCCAGGACCCCGCGCTCACCCTGCCCGATCCGGCAGAACCGCCGGCGCTGCGGGCGGCGACCGGGCCGACGGCAACCGGCAACCTGCGAGCGCAGCTGAGCAGGCTCATCGGGCGCGAAGCCGAGCTGGAACAACTGCTCGAGGCGGTCCACGCTCACCGACTCGTGACGCTGGTCGGCCCTGGCGGCGCGGGCAAGACCCGCTTGGCGATGGAGGCGGCCGCCGTGCTACGCGAAGAGCACCGAGACGGCTCCTGGCTGGTCGAGCTGGCCGGCGTCGCCGAACCCGGGGGGGTGGCGCCGGCCGTGGCCGTCGCGCTCGGAGCGAGCGCGTCGGCGGTTCCCGGCCGTCAGCCCGCGGGGTCGACCGTCGAGCTCATCGTGCGCCACCTGGCCGGACGGTCATTGGTCGTCGTGATCGACAACTGCGAACACGTCATCGGTCAGGCGGCCGCCCTGGCCGACATCCTGGTCGGATCGCTGCCCACGCTTCGATTGATCACGACCAGCCGCGAGCCGCTTGGTGTTCCCGGGGAAGTCCTGGTGGCGGTGGGCGGTTTGGCCCCGCCGGCCGCCGTCGAGCTGTTCGTCGATCGCGCCCGAGCGGTACGACCCGGATTCACCGGAGACGAACGCAGCCGCCAGATCATCGAGGACATCTGTCGCCGACTGGATGGCCTGCCTCTGGCCCTCGAGCTTGCGGCCGCCCGACTGCGGGCACTGACATTGGCCACGCTGGCGAAACGCCTCGACGACCGCTTCCGGCTGCTCACCGGGGGGGCCCGGACCGCCCTGCCCCGCCAGCAATCCCTACGGGCGGTGGTGGACTGGAGTTACGATCTGCTCTTCGACGACGAACGCCGCCTGTTCAACCGGCTGGCGGTGTTTGCCGGCGGCTGTGAGCTGACAGCCGCCGAGGCGGTCTGCGCCGACGACCACGTCCCGGCCGGCGACATCCTGGACGTGGTGAGCCGACTCGTCGACAAATCCCTCGTCACCGCCTCCGACGCCGCTGGCGAAACCCGATTCACCCAGCCCCAGACACTATGGCAATACGGCCGGGAACGCCTCGACGAATCCGGCGAAGTCAACGCCATGCGCGTCCACCACGCGGAGTATTACCGGCAGCTGGCGAAGGAGGCCCACGAGGGTCTGCGAGGCGCCACCGCGCCGATGTGGCGGGACCGTCTCACCCCGGAGGTGGGCAACTTGCGGGCCGCGCTCGACTGGTTCATCGCCATCGGCGATGCCGACGCTGCGCTGGCGCTCGCGTCGGGGATGGCCTGGCTGTGGTGGATCAACACCGACTTCGCGGAAGGAGCGCGCTGGCTCGCTGATGCCCTCGGCACGGAGGGACCCCGTCGTGGCGAGCTCGCCGCGACCGCGCACAGCTGGCACGGCTATTGCGTGGGGATGTCGTCCAGCCCAGCGGCGGGTGCGATTGAATGCGAGGAGGCCGTCGCTGACTTGAGGGCCAGCGACGACCCGGGTGGCCTGGCGTACGGGCTGGTGCTTTGTGCCGCGGTGCTGGTGCGGGCGCACGAGTTCGAACGATCACTCGAGCTGTTGGCCGAGGCCCACGATCTGCTGCAAGCGGCCGGCCACGGCTGGCTCCTCGCCGTGCACGACCTGATCCTGGCCTGGAACCTGGCGTCACTGGGACGACTGGAGGACGCGGAGTCAGCCGCCCGCTCCAGCGTCAAACGCTTCGACGCTGAGGGAGAGGTCCTGGTGGTCGTCTCTCCGTTGAACTCCCTCGCGGGCATCGCCGCGGCCCGAGGCGACCTCGGCGCGGCCTCGGCGGCCTACGAAGCGCTCCTGGAGCGATGCCGCGCTACCGGGCAGCGCCTCTACGTCCCGTTCACCCTTCTCGCTCTCGCCAGGCTACGGGCCAGGCAAGGCGACGACACCCTCGCCGACCGCCTGTACGACGAGGCGATCGCATCCGGCTTCAACCCGTGGCTGTCCGCCGACGCGATGGTCGGTCAGGCAGCGGTCGCCCGTCGCCTCGGTGACCTGACGCGGGCGCGGGCGCTGCTCGACAGGGCAGAGGATCAGTACCGAGCGGCGGATCTTCCCGCCGGCCAGCCCCTGGTGCTGGCCGGCCTGGCATGGTGGGCGCTCGCCGCCGGCTGCCCAGCCGACGCCGCCATCTTCGCCGCCCAAGCCGCCTCCCCTAGCGGGGACCCGGTGACTCAACTGCTCGCCAATACCGCCGTGGCTGCAGTCAAGGCGATCACCGACCCCACCCCTCCCAACATCAACGCGTTCCTCGCCGTCGCCCAGCAGCGCGCGTCTGGTCCGGCCTACCTATCCCTCACCGACGAGCCAGATGTCGCCGCGCTCGCGGCCCGCCTCGCGCGGCCGCCCTCGGCATCACCTCAGCGCCACCTCAGGTCACCCGAGCAACCTGGCGATCATGAAGCCGACGCCCGGCTGGCCCCGCAGCCACCATGATGACCTGGACCGCGGGCACCGGACGCTGACCATCACCCGAAGGACTACAAGCTGGATGTCCTCCACCAGGACGTCCGTCGTATCAGCATGGCGGGTCGCCGGGGATG